>JAEWIJ010000131.1:0-25000 GCA_023387235.1 Pseudomonadota bacterium | reverse complement strand
CGGCGCCATTCCGGCGTTCAATCCCGTCCGCCTCTACGGCAATGCGACGCCGCTCGGCGAGACCGACGAAGACGCGCCAGCGGCCAGCACCGGCAGCGCGACGGGTGTTTCGCTGCGCTTCGTCGAGCTTCTCGGCAGCATTCTGCCCGTTGAGGATGGCCAGGAGCTCGATACACGCGAAGTCACGGATCTCGTCCAGCGCGCGCGCGAGCAGGCGCGCGATGCGCTCACCATCAGGCCGGGCTTCCTGCCCGAGGGCGCAGAGGAAGTCGGGCGCACGAAGAAGGAAGCCGAGGCACCGCTGCCCTCGCACACGACCGTGCTCGAGAAGACAGGCGGCGAGCAGGATGATGCGGCCGACATCGAAGGGCGCCAGATCCGCGCCCACAAGGTCGGTCGCGGCGAAACGCTCACGCGCATCCTGCAGCAGGCCGGCGCCGACGCACAACTCGCGCGCAGCATGGTCGAAGCGGCGCGCGGCACTTTCTCCGACCGCGATCTCGGTGCCGGTTTTCTCGTCGAGATCACGCTCGAGCCGAGCCTCATCAATCCCGAACAACTGGCGCCGGTGCGCTACGCGGTTTACGACACGCGCAGCCTGCATCGCTTGAGTGTCGAGCGCAGTCCTGCGGGCGAACTCGTCGCGTCGGCGGCGCCTCTGTGGAACAACGAGCGGCCGAGCCAGACGACCGACGGCGAGCGCGCGACGACGGCGAGCCTCTATGCCGCGCTCTATCACACGGCGCTCTCGCAGGGCATCGAGCCGGATGACATCCAGCAGATCCTGCGCCTCCACGCGCATGAAACCGACTTCCGACGTCGCGCGCGCGTCACGGACGAGGTCGAGCTTTTCTTCGACGTGCGCGAGGAAGGCCGCGGCGAGGAGCAGCTCGGCGAGCTTCTGTACTCGGCCATCACCAGCGCCGGCGAGAGCCAGCGCTTCTTCCGCTTCCGCACGTCCGATGGACTGATCGACTTCTACGATGCCGAGGGAAACAACTCGCGGAAGTTCCTCATCCGCCAGCCGATTCGCGGCGACCAGGCGCGGCTGACGTCCGGCTTCGGCGTCCGCTATCACCCGCTGCTGAATGCGCGCAAACTTCACACCGGCGTCGACTGGGCGGCCCCCATCGGCACGCCGATCGCCGCGGCCGGCAACGGCGTCATCGAGGAAGCAGGACACAAGGGCCAGTACGGCAATTACATCCGCATCCGTCATGCGAACGGCTACCAGACGGCTTATGCGCACATGAGCCGGCTCGCGCCGGGCGCTGCGCCGGGCGTGCGCGTGCGCCAGAACCAGATCATCGGCTACTCGGGCAACACGGGCTTCTCGACGGGGCCGCACCTGCACTACGAGGTGCTCATCAACAATCAGTTCGTCGATCCGCTCTCGATTCAGATGCCGCGCGAGCGCCGGCTCACGGGACGCCAGCTCGCCGAGTTCCAGAAGGAGCGTGCGCGCATCGAGGATCTGCTGCGGCGCCATCCTGTGCGCGTCGAGCAGGTGGCCGGGCGATAAGGCCGCTCACAGCTCCGATCGGAAGGGGCGCGAGAGCAGCCCCTCGATCGCCTCACCGACGGTGAGCTCTCCCTCGATGATGGCGTGGACAGCAGCTGAGATCGGCACCTCGATGCCATGAGCATCGGCGCTGCGCACGGCAGCGGCGGCGGTGTACACGCCTTCGGCTGTCGAATGGAGCGCCGCCAGCGCCTCGGGGAGTGTCCGGCCTTGTCCCAGAAGCCGGCCGAGCCGCATGTTGCGCGACTGTGCGCTTCCGCACGTCAGCAGAAGATCGCCGAGACCCGAAAGACCGACGAGCGTGTCCGGATTGGCGCCGAAAGCCGCGCCGAGACGGCGCATCTCGGCGAAACCGCGCGTGACGAGAGCCGCGTGCGCGCTGGCACCGAGCGCGCGCCCATCGACGATGCCGGCGGCGATGGCGAGCACGTTCTTCACGGCGCCGCCGAACGCGACGCCGACCGTGTCGCCCGTCCAGTACAGGCGGAAATGTCGGCAACCGATCGCCTCGGAAAGCGCCTTGCCGAGCGCTTCGTCCTCGCACGCGAGCGTGAGCGCCGTCGGCAAACCGCGCACGACGTCCTCGGCAAAACCGGGTCCCGACAGAACAGCCATCCGGCAATCCGGCAGCGTCTCGGCGAGCACTTCGGTCATGAGCTTGCCGGTGCTCTGCTCGATGCCCTTGGAGCAGATCACGACCGGCGTTCGCGGCTGAATGTGTGGCGCGAGCGCGAGCGCCGTCGCGCGCTGCGTCTGGGCCGGCGTGGCGAGCAGGATCGCGTCGACCTCGGACATGCGCGCGAGATCGGTCGTGGCAGCGAGACCGGTATCGAGTGCACAGCCCGGAAGAAAATCGACGTTCGTGTGGCGATCGTTGATCTCATCCACGACGGCCGCATTGCGTGCCCACAGCAGAGCACGGCTTCCAGCGAGGCGTGCCGCTGCCGCGAGCGCGGTGCCCCAGGCTCCGCCACCGACGACACCGATACTGCGGATCGTCGCGCTCACAGTTCGCGCTCGCCGTTGTCATCCCGGCGATTGCGGCGCGTACGGGGCTCGGGACTCGCATCTGTCGAGCTCGCGCCATCGCGCAGCGCGCGCGCCTTGGCTTTGCGACGGGCGAGGTTCTGGCGCAGTTTGTCGGCGAGGCGCGCTTCCCGCACGGCGCGCCTGCCGCCGCCTGTTTTTTCCTGCTGTCCGGCCATGACGATCACCCCATGAGACCGGCGGCCGTCAGCCTGGCCCTGAGATCGGCCTCCGCCGCAGCGAGACGGTCGGCGTCCGTTGCACGCAGCACGAGCTCAGTGCCGTAGAGGCGCCCATCCCGGACAAAGGGATAGCTCCCCATGGAGACATCCGGAAAGGCCTTCTGCGCGGCCTCCAACGGTGCCGCGACCTCGCCCTCGGGCTTCAGCATCTCGATGTTCGCCGAGAGCATCTTGCGGCCCGTGCGGAGCTCAGGCGTCACCGCATCGAGCATGGCTTGCATCACCACAGGAATGCCCGCCATGACGATGACGTTCTCGAGCCGGAAGCCGGGCGCGACCGAAACCTTGTTCTTCACGAGCGTCGCGCGATCGGGAATGCGCGCCATACGGAGACGCGCGGGCGTCGCCTCGACGCCGCGGCGAGCGTAGTTCTCGAGCATGAGCGCCTTGACCTCGGGATGATGGTCGATCGACACGCCGAACGCCTTGGCAATACTGTCGGCCGTGATGTCGTCATGGGTGGGGCCGATGCCGCCGGTCGTGAAAACGTAAGTGTAGCGCCGCCGCAGCTCGTTGACGGCCTGGATGATCTCGCCCTCGTCGTCGCCGACGACGCGGACCTCCTTCAGCCGGATGCCGATCATCGTGCAGTGGTCGGCGATGGTGCCGATGTTCTTGTCCTTGGTGCGCCCGGAGAGAATTTCGTCGCCGATCACGATCAGCGCCGCGGTTATCGTCTCGTCGCTTGCATCGGTCATGGCGCTCTCGTCGCTCCTGCGCGCAGCTTCGGGCCTCAGCCGGGAATTTGCAACTGCACGACCTGACGGCCGCGCTTGATGACGATGCGCCACAAGGATGGGCGGCGCGAGAGGATTTTCTCGAGCTCGACGACCGTGTCCACCTGCTGCTCGCCGATGGATACGACGATATCGCCCGGCTTGAGGTTCAGCCGCTCGGCGACCGAGCCCGGACGCACGCTGAGAATGACGGCGCCGCCGGTCTCGTCGAGATCGAGCTCATCGGCCACGTGCGGCAGCAGATTGGCAATACGCGCGCCATCGAGCGGGTGATCGCCGGTGAGGTTGCGGACGTCGTCCGGTCCGATCGGCGGCGGCGGCTGCAGCGCAACCTGGATGGCGATCGGCTGTCCCTTGCGGATGAGACCGAACTGCGCCATCTGGCCCATGCCGCGCGTCGCCAGCCGGTAATTGACGGCACGGGCATCCGAGACCTCATGGCCGTCGACCGTCGTGATCACGTCGCCCGGCTCGATGCCTGCGGCGGCAGCAGGGCCGCCCTTGTGGACGCGCGTCACGAGAGCGCCGGACGAGCGGTTTAGCCGCAGGCTCTCGGCGATCTCGCGCGTGATGGAATCGAGCCGCGCACCGAGCCACGGACGCTGCACCTTCTTGCCCGTGAGCGCGCTCTCGACATAGAGGCGTACGAGGTTCGAGGGAATCGCGAAGCCGACGCCGTGCGAGCCGCCCGAGCCCGAATAGATCGCCGTGTTGATACCGATGAGGCGACCCGACATATCGACGAGCGCGCCGCCGGAGTTGCCGGGATTGATCGCCGCGTCGGTCTGGATATAGGACTGGATGTCGGAGCGCCCGATCTCGGAGCGGCCGAGCGCGGAGATGATGCCACTCGTCACGGTCTGCCCTACACCGAACGGATTGCCGATAGCGAGGACGAGATCGCCGACTTCGACGCTGTCGGAATCGTCGAACTGGAGCGAGGGGAACTTGCCGTCGCCGCCGTCGATCCGCAGGATCGCGATATCCGTCTTCTCGTCCTGCAGCACGATCCGGGCATCGAACTCGCGCCGGTCGGCGAGAACGACGCGGATCTCCGTGGTCGCCCCGACCTTCACGACGTGCGTGTTGGTGACGATCACGCCGTCCGGCGACACGATGACGCCGGAGCCGAGCGCGCTCTGGACGCGGTCACGCGACATGCCCATGCGGTCGCGGAAGAAGTCGCGGAACAGGAACTCGCCAGCGAAGCTCGGCGGCTGCGCGGCGACGCGGCCGCGCGCGTAAACGTTGACGACAGCGGGCGCGGCGCGCTTGACGATCGGCGCGTAGGAGAACTGGACGGCCGCACGCGAGGGCGGCGGCTCCTTGCGCTGTGCTGCGGCGGGGGTGAGCGCTCCAGGCGCAAAAGCCGCCAGCAGAGCCAGCAACGTGGCGCCTCCAAGAAACTTCCGCACGGATCCGCGCAAGGAAATGCTCATCGATCCTCTACCAGCCTCGCCCGGCACTGGCCGGGCAGCGATCACACCGCAGCGGCCGAGAGCGATCTCACGAGAGTTTGGCGAGAATAGTCTCGATCTCGGCGCCGACCTCTTCGATCGGAGCCATGCCGTCGACGGCGCGGAGATTACCTTTGCAGAAATAGTAACCGATGAGCGGCGAGGTCTCGCGATAGTAGGCCATCATGCGCGTCGTGACGGTCTCCGCATTATCGTCGGCGCGCCGGGTGAATTCCGTGCTGCCGCAGACATCGCAGACGCCGCGCACTTTTGGCCGCTTGAAACGGTCGTGATAACCCTCGCCGCACCTGGCACAGGCATAGCGGCCGACAATGCGCTCCACGAGGCGGTTGTAGTCGACCTTGAGCTCGATGACGGCATCGATATGCTCATCCTTGCCGGCGAGCTTCTGATCGAGGGCGGCGGCCTGCTGCAGCGTGCGCGGGAAGCCATCCAGGATGAAGCCGTTCTTGCAGTCCGGCTGCTCGATGCGCTCGGCGATGATGCCGACGACGATCTCGTCGGAGACGAGCTCGCCCTTGTCCATGAGCGCCTTGGCCTTGAGGCCGATGTCGGTTCCGGCCTTGACGGCGGAGCGGAGCATCTCGCCGGTCGATAGCTGGACCAGTCCGCGCTTCTTCGCGAGTTGCTGAGCCTGCGTCCCCTTGCCGGCCCCCGGCGGCCCCAACAGGATCAGTTTCATCGCCTGCCGCTCCGCGAACTCGCGCCCCTGAGCTTTGCCTTCTTGATGAGCCCCTCGTACTGATGGGCGAGGAGGTGGCTCTGAACCTGAGCCACGGTGTCCATGGTCACACTGACGGCGATGAGCAGCGATGTGCCGCCGAAGTAGAAGGGCACGGCCGCGTAGGCGATCAGCAGTTCCGGAAGCACGCAGACGACCGCGAGATAGATCGCCCCGACGAGCGTAATACGGGTCAGCACGTAGTCGATGTACTCAGCCGTCTTCTGGCCGGGCCGGATACCCGGCAGATAGCCGCCGTACTTGCGCAGATTGTCGGCGGTGTCCGTCGAATTGAACACGACGGCCGTATAGAAGAAGGCGAAGAAGATGATCATCGCCACATAGATGACGATGTGCAGGGGCTGGCCGCGGCCGAGCGCGGCCACGATCGCATTCAGCCACTCGGAGCCGCCGCCCGAGCCCTGGCTGAACTGCGCGGCCGTGATTGGCAGGAGCAGCAGCGAAGAGGCGAAGATCGGCGGAATGACGCCCGCGGTGTTGAGCTTCAAGGGCAGGTGCGAGGCCTCGCCCTGGAACATGCGGTTGCCGACCTGGCGCTTCGGATACTGAATGAGCAGCCGGCGCTGTGCGCGTTCCATGAAGACGATCGCCGCGACGACCGCCAGCATGAGGATGAGCAGCATGAGCAGCAGCGGCGTCGCGAGCGCACCCGTGCGGGCGAGTTCGAAGAGGCCGACGATCGCGCTCGGCAGTCCCGCGACGATGCCGGCGAAGATGATGAGCGAGATGCCGTTGCCGACGCCGCGGGCGGTGATCTGCTCGCCGAGCCACATGAGGAACATGGTGCCGCCGACCAGCGTGATCACGGTCGACAGACGGAAGAACCATCCGGGGTCGACAACCACGGAACCCGCGGCACTACTCGAGCCTTCGAGCCCGATGGCAATGCCATAGGCCTGGAAGGCGGCAAGCACCACCGTCAGGTAGCGGGTGTACTGGTTGATCTGCTTGCGGCCCTGCTCGCCCTCTTTCTTGAGCGCCTCGAGCTTGGGCGAGACCGACGACATCAGCTGCATGATGATCGATGCAGAGATGTACGGCATGATGTTGAGGGCAAAGATCGCCATGCGCTCGATGGCGCCGCCGGCGAACAGGTTGACCATGCCGAGAATGCCGGACGCGTTCTGGCGGAACGTCTCGGCGAAGGCGATCGGATCGATGCCCGGCATCGGAATGAAGGTACCGATGCGGTAGACGACGAGCGCCCCCAGTGTGAACCAGATCCGCTTCTTGAGCTCCTCCGCCTTCGAGAAGGCGCCGAAGTTCAGATTGGCAGCAAGTTGCTCGGCGGCCGATACCATGGCGTGTCAGGCTCCCGCGACGGGCTCGGGCCCCGCGCCGGAGAGCCGGGCGGAGCCGCGTGATTTTCGATCAACATGGGGCTTGGGCAGGTCCGGCGCAACTGGCGACAGCGACGCGGCCTCCAGCGACTGTTCCGCACCCGTTTCCGCCCCGGCCGGATACGCGGCCTATTCGTCGTCGGACGACTTCTTCTTGCCGCCGGACTTGGCCTTCTTCGCCGCGGTCTTGGCGCGCTTGGCCTCATCGGCTTCGAGCACCTTGCGCTCGATGAGCGTGATGGCACCACCCGCCTTCTCGATCGCCGCGCGCGCCGACGCCGTCGCGTGATTGACCGTCAGCTTGAGCGCGGCCTTGAGCTCGCCGCCGCCGAGAATGCGAACACCGCTCAGCTCGCGGCGCACGAGACCGGCGGCCTTGAGCGCGGCGATATCGACGGGCTTGCCTGCATCGAGGCGACCGGTATCGACAGCCCCCTGCAGATTGCCGAGAGAAACCTCGTTGAACTCGTCGCGGCTGCGCGAGCGGAAGCCCCGCTTCGGCAGGCGGCGATGGAGCGGCATCTGGCCGCCCTCGAAACCGCCGATCGCGACGCCCGAGCGGGCGGTCTGGCCCTTGCCGCCGCGTCCGCCGGTCTTGCCGATGCCGGAGCCGATGCCGCGGCCGATCCGGATGCGCGTCTTGCGCGAACCGGCATTGTCCTTGATGTCGTTGAGCCGCATGGCCCCGCGCTCCTTCCTTGCCCGACGCCGCCTACTTCGTCTCTTCGACGATCCTAACGAGGTGCGGGATCCTGTTGATCATGCCGCGCACGTCGGGTGTATCGACGAGTGTGCGACGGCGGTGCAGCTTGTTCAGGCCGAGACCGATCAGGGTCTGGCGCTGGATATCGGGGCGCCGCATGGGGCTCGCGATCTGCTCGACGGTGATCGTCTTGCCCGAGCCGCTCTTTCCGTCTGCCATGTTCCTCAAGTCCTCTGGCCTTGGACCGGGCGGCACTGCTCAGCGCCGCCGGGACACAAGCGTATTGCTTATTCCTGCGCGGCCTCGCCGACCTCGCCGGCCGTGTCACGACGGCGCGCCACGATCTCGCTCACCTTCTTGCTGCGTCGGGCAGCAACGGCACGCGGGTTCTCCTGCGTCTTCAGCGCATCGAACGTCGCCCGCACCATGTTGTAGGGGTTGGACGAGCCGAGCGACTTCGCAACGACGTCGCGCACGCCGAGCGCATCGAACACCGCGCGCATCGGACCGCCGGCGATGATGCCCGTGCCCGGAGGTGCGGCGCGCAGCACGACGCGGCCCGCGCCGTGACGGCCCTTGCAGTCATGATGCAACGTGCGCTTGTCGCGCATCGGCACGCGGAGCATGGCGCGGCGCGCGGCTTCACCAGCCTTGCGAATCGCCTCCGGCACTTCGCGCGCCTTGCCATGGCCGAAGCCGACCTGGCCCTGCTGATCGCCGACGACCACGAGCGCCGCGAAGCCGAAGCGCTTGCCGCCCTTCACAACCTTGGCGACGCGGTTGATGTGGACGAGCTTCTCGGTGAAGTCGCCCTTGCGATCGTCGTCGCGGTCGCGGTCGCGTGAGGGATTGCGTGCCACGTCGATAACCCTTTCCAGCTCAGAAGGTCAGGCCGCCCTCGCGGGCGGCATCGGCCAGCGACTTGACGCGGCCATGATAGAGATAACCGCCACGGTCGAACACGACCTCGGCAACGCCGGCCTTTACTGCACGCTCGGCAAGAAGCTTGCCGACCTCGGCAGCCGCGGACTTGTCGGCGCCCGTCTTGAGCTTGCCCTTGAGATCCTTCTCGATGCTCGAGGCGGCGGCGAGCGTCACGCCCTTCGCGTCGTCGATGACCTGGGCATAGATGTGCTTCGAAGAACGGAAGACGCTGAGGCGCGGCTTTCCGTTCGCGACCTTCTTCAAGGTCCGCCGTACGCGATCCGCGCGGCGCTGGAACTGCTTGTCGTGGGCGCTCATCGGCTCTCTCGCTTACTTCTTCTTGCCTTCCTTGCGCAGGATGAACTCGCCCTGATAGCGAACACCCTTGCCCTGGTACGGCTCCGGCGGACGGTAGCCGCGGATCTCCGCCGCGACCTGTCCGACCTTCTGCTTGTCGATGCCCGAAATCAGCACGTGATCCTGGCGCGGACCACCGAGCTTCACGTCGATGCCATCGGGAATCTTGTAGTTGATCTCGTGGCTGAACCCGAGCTGCAGCGTCAGATCCTTGCCCTTGAGCTGGGCACGAAAACCGACGCCGTGGATCTCGAGCGTCTCGGCATAGCCGTCGACAACGCCCTTGATCTGGTTGTCGACGAGCGTCCGCGACAGGCCCCACATGCTGCGTGCGCGCTGCGTATCCTCGCGCGGCGTCACGGCGATGCCGTCGGCCGTCTTCTCGACCTTCACATCCTCGGGCAGCGTGACCGAAAGCTCACCCTTCGGCCCCTTGACCTTGACCGTCTGGCCGCTCACGTCCGCCTGCACGTTGGCGGGAATGGGGACCGGTTTCTTGCCGATGCGCGACATCGCGTCAGTTCCTCACTTCAAATCATCCAGCAGCGGAGGCACACGCCTCAGAACACGCTGCAAAGCACCTCGCCGCCGACCTGCTCCTCGCGTGCCCGCGTATCGGACATCACGCCCTTCGGCGTCGAGAGGATCGAAAGGCCGAGGCCGTTGGCGACCGTCGGCAGATCGCGGAGCGGCGAGTACACGCGACGGCCGGGCTTGGAAACGCGGGCGATCTCCTTGATCGCTGGCTGGCCGTTCAGATACTTGAGCTCGATCTCGAGCTCGGACATGCCGTTCTTGTGATCGACGCGCGTGTAGCCGCGGATATAGCCTTCCTCGGCCAGCACGTCGAGAACGCGCGTCCGGAGGTTGGATGCCGGGCTCGAAACCTTGGGCCGCCGGCGCATCTGCGCATTGCGGATGCGGGTCAGCATATCGCCGAGCGGATCGTTCATCGCCATAGGATCTCGTCCTCTTACCAGCTCGACTTGACCATGCCGGGGATCATGCCCTGGCTTGCCAGCTCACGGAGCTGGTTGCGGCACAGCTTGAGCTTGCGATAGTAGCCGCGCGAGCGACCGGTGATCTCGCAGCGGTTGCGGATGCGCGTCTTCGATGAGTTGCGCGGCAGCTCGGCGAGCTTCAGGCGCGCGGCAAAGCGCACCTCGGCGGGCTGCTTCTGATCCGCTGCCGTTTCCTTCAGCTCTTTGCGCCGGGCGGCATACTGATCCACCAGCTTGCGCCGGTGCTGGTTCTTGTTGATCGAGCTCTTCTTCGCCATCAGGTCCTCCAAGACCCATATGCCGGCAGGATCGATACCTGCCTGATCGTCGTTCGTCCCATTACGTCCGGAACGGGAAATTGAAAGCCCGCAGAAGCTCGCGCGCCTCGTCGTCGGACGGCGCGGTCGTGCACACGATCACGTCCATGCCCCAGATCTCGTCGACCTTGTCGTAGTCGATCTCGGGGAACACGATGTGCTCCTTGAGGCCGAGCGCGAAATTGCCGCGACCGTCGAAGCTCTTCGGGTTCAGGCCGCGGAAGTCCTTCACGCGCGGCAGCGCGATCGTGACCAGGCGGTCGAGGAATTCGTACATGCGGTCGCCGCGCAGGGTGACCTTGGCGCCAAGCGCCATGTTCTCGCGCACCTTGTACGTCGCGATGGACTTCCTCGCCCGCGTGATGACCGGACGCTGGCCAGCGATCATCGCGAGGTCGTTCGAGGCGTTCTCGACCTTCTTGCGGTCGTTCACAGCTTCGCCGACGCCCATGTTGAGAACGATCTTCTCGAGGCGCGGAATGCGCATCGGATTCTCGTACTTGAAGTGCTCCGCGAGCTTCTTGCGAATCTCCGCCTCGTAGAGCGTCTTCATGCGCGGCTTGTAGTCCGCCGGGCGCGGCTTCCTCGGCGCGGCTGCGCCGCCGGACGCGGGCTTTCCCTTGGCTTCCTTGGCGGGCGGACCCTTGCCCTGCGAGGGCTTGCCGCCTTTGGCGCCAGCGGGGGCGCTGCCGCCCTTCTGTTTCGCGTTGTCGGCCATGGCTTATGACTTCTCCGAGATGACTTCGCCCGAGCGCTTCGAGAACCGCACCTTGCGGCCATCCTCGAGGAACTTGAAACCGACGCGGGTCGGCTTGCCGTCCTTGGGATCTTCGAGCGCCAGATTCGACAGGTCGATGCTGGCTTCCTTCGAGATGATCCCGCCTTCCGCCGTCGCCGACTGCTTCTGATGCTTGCGCACCATGTTCACGCCACGCACGAGCGCGCGGTTCTCCTTCGGGATCACCTTGATGACCTCGCCGTGCTTGCCCTTGTCGCGGCCCGCGAGGACGATGACGTGGTCACCCTTCTTGATCTTGAGCGACGGCATCAGAGGACCTCCGGCGCCAGCGACATGATCTTCACGTGCTTCCTCGCACGCAGCTCGCGCGTCACCGGCCCGAAGATGCGCGTGCCGATCGGATCACCGTTCGCATTCACGAGCACCGCCGCGTTGCGGTCGAAGCGGATCAGCGAGCCGTCGGGGCGGCGAACGCCCTTCGCCGTGCGCACGATCACGGCCTTCATGACCTGGCCCTTCTTCACGCGGCCGCGAGGGATCGCCTCCTTGACCGAGACGACGATCGTGTCGCCGATCGTGGCGTAGCGCCGCTTCGAGCCGCCGAGCACCTTGATGCACTGCACGCGACGGGCGCCGGAATTGTCGGCAACGTCGAGATTTGATTCCATCTGGATCATGGCGCGATCCTCAATCCTTCCTGCCGCGTCAGCCCGGCTGCTTCAGTGCGACCCAGCGCTTGTGGCGCGAGATCGGCGCGCTCTCCTGGATGCGCACCTTGTCGCCGACCTTGAACGTGTTCTCCTCGTCGTGCGCCTGGTACTTCTTCGACCGGCGCACGGTCTTCTTCAGCAGCGGGTGCGTGAAGCGGCGCTCCACCTCGACCACGATCGTCTTGTTGTTCTTGTCGGAGACAACGACGCCGTTGAGAATCCGCTTTGGCATGATCGTGCTCCTACCTACTTGCTGGCCGCTGCCGGGGCATTGCCCCTGAGCGAACGGGCAAACGTCTTCACGCGCGCGATCTCGCGGCGAACCACGCGGATGCGCGCCGTATTCTCGAGCTGGCCGGACGCCGCCTGGAAGCGCAGGTTGAACTGCTCCTTCTTCAGCTTCACCAGCTCCTCGTCGAGCTGATCGAGCGTCATGCCCTTGAATTTCTCTGTCGCCATCGGAGGCCTCTCAAACTTTCTCGTGCGGTCCGCAGACGATCATCACAGCAGGCGCGTCACGATGCGCGTCGCGATCGGGAGCTTGGCGGCTCCGAGCGTCAGCGCCTCGCGGGCGACGTTGTCCGGCACGCCGTCGATCTCGAACATGATGCGACCCGGCTTGACCCGGCACACCCAGAGCTCGGGGCTGCCCTTGCCGGAGCCCATGCGCACCTCGGCCGGCTTCTTCGTCACCGGCACGTCCGGGAAGATGCGGATCCACACGCGGCCCGCACGCTTCATGTGACGCGTGATGGCACGGCGCGCGGCCTCGATCTGGCGGGCGCTCAGGCGCTCCGGCGCCGCGGCCTTGAGACCGTGCGAGCCGAAGTTGAGCTCGGTTCCGCCCTTCGCAGCGCCGTGAATACGGCCCTTGTGCTGCTTGCGGAACTTCGTCCGTTTTGGTTGCATCATGGCAGTCGTTCCTCGAAAACCTTATTCGGCGCGCTGCCGACGGTCGCCGCGATCACCCCGATCGCCGCGGTCCTCGCGCCGGCGACGGTCACCGCCACCGCCCTCCTGCGACTCGAGCGCGCGACGCTCGGACGCCATCGGGTCATGCTCGATGATCTCGCCCTTGTAGATCCAGACCTTCACGCCGATGATCCCGTAGGCCGTGCGCGCAACGCCGTAGCCGAAGTCGATGTCGGCACGGAGCGTGTGCAGCGGCACGCGGCCCTCGCGATACCACTCGACGCGGGCGATCTCGGCGCCGCCGAGGCGGCCCGAAACGTTGATCCTGATGCCCTGCGCACCGAGACGCAGCGCCGACTGCACGGCGCGCTTCATGGCGCGGCGGAAAGCAACGCGGCGCTCGAGCTGCTGCGCGATCGTCTCGGCGACCAGCGTCGCGTCGATCTCGGGCTTGCGCACTTCAACGATGTTGAGATGCACTTCCGACTGCGTGAGGCGCGCGAGCTCGCCGCGCAGCTTCTCGATGTCGGCGCCCTTCTTGCCGATCAGGATGCCGGGGCGCGCGGAATGCACCGTCACGCGGCACTTCTTGTGCGGGCGCTCGATCACGATCTTGGCGATGCCGGCCTGGCGCTGCATCTTCAGGATGTGCTCGCGCATCTTCCTGTCTTCGTGCAGCAGCTTGCCGTACTCGGCGCGGCTCGCGAACCAGCGGCTGTCCCACGTGCGGTTGATGCCGACGCGCAGGCCGACGGGATTGACCTTGTGGCCCATCAGGCGGCCTCCTCTGCAGTGGTCTCGGGCGCGGCCTTGGCAGCGGCCTCGCGCACGATCACGGTGAGCTGCGAAAACGGCTTCATGATCCCGCCCGAGCGGCCGCGCCCGCGGGCGTGGAAGCGCTTCATGACGAGGTTCTTGCCGACGAAGGCCTCCGAGACGACCAGATCGTCGACGTCGAGACCATGATTGTTCTCGGCGTTGGCGACCGCGCTCATGAGGCACTTGCGCACGTCGACGGCGATGCGCTTCCTCGAGAACTCGAGCTCGGTCAGCGCCGTCTGCACCTTCTTGCCGCGGATCATCGCGGCGACGAGGTTGAGCTTCTGCGGCGAGACGCGCAGATTGCGCGCCACGGCCTGCACCTCGTTCTCCGGCAGACGCCGTTCGGCTTTGGGCTTGCCCATCTTACCTGCCCTTCGTCGCTTTCTTGTCGCCGCTGTGGCCATGGAACGTGCGCGTCGGCGCGAACTCGCCGAACTTGTGCCCGACCATGTCCTCGTTGACGGACACGGGAATGTGCTTCTGGCCGTTGTGCACGCCGAACGTCAGGCCGACGAACTGCGGCAGGATCGTCGAGCGGCGCGACCAGATCCGGATGATCTCGCTGCGGCCGCCGGCGCGGACCTTCTCCGCCTTCTTCAGCAGATAGCCGTCGACGAACGGGCCTTTCCAAACAGAACGTGCCACGATCGATGCTCCTACTTGCTCTTGCTGCGCGGGCGGACAATGAACTTGTCCGTCGCCTTGTTCTTGCGCGTCTTGAAGCCCTTGGTCGGCTTGCCCCACGGCGTCGCCCAGTGCTTGCCGCCTTTGGTGCGGCCGCCGTTGGGGTGATCCACCGGGTTCATCATGACCGAGCGCACGGTCGGTCGAATGCCGAGCCAGCGCGTGCGGCCGGCCTTGCCGATCGAGACGTTGCCGTGATCGGGGTTCGAGACCGCGCCGACCGTCGCCATGCATTCCTGGCGCACGCGCCGCGTCTCGCCCGACTTGAGCTTGAGCACCGCCCAGCCGGCATCGCGGCCGACGAGCTGCACGAAGGCGCCGGCCGAGCGCGCGATCTGGCCGCCGCGGCCTGCCTTGAGCTCGACGTTGTGCACGATCGTGCCGATCGGAACCGAGGCGAGCGGCATCGCATTGCCGGGCTTTACGTCGACGGCGCTGCCTGAGACGACCTTGTCGCCGACATTGAGGCGCTGCGGCGCGAGGATGTAGGCGAGCTCGCCGTCGGTGTACTTGACGAGCGCGATGAAGGCCGTCCGGTTCGGGTCGTACTCGAGCCGCTCGACGGTGCCCTCGACATCGAACTTGCGCCGACGGAAGTCCACGAGGCGATACGACTGCTTATGGCCGCCACCGATGTGGCGCATGGTGATGCGCCCATGATTGTTGCGACCGCCCGTCTTGGTCTTGCCCTCGACCAGCATCTTGACCGGCGCGCCCTTCCACAGGTGGTCGCGGTCGACCAGCACGAGCTGGCGACGGCCGGGCGATGTCGGGCGATATGTCTTCAGTGCCATGGTCGTTCTCTATTCCTCAGAGCCCGGTCGTGATGTCGATCGAGTGCCCTTCCTCGAGCGTCACGATGGCTTTCTTGACCTCGCCCTGACGAGCGACGATCCCCTTGAAGGCCTTGAGCTTGCCCTTGCGGACGAGCGTGTTCACAGCCTTCACCTTGACGTTGAAGAGCTGCTCCACAGCGGCCTTGATCTCAGGCTTCGTCGCAGAGCGCGAAACCTTGAAGATCACCTGGTTCGCCTCGGAGGCCATCGTGGCCTTCTCGGTGATGACCGGCGAGCGAATGATGTCGTAGGCCTTGAGCTTGCTCATTTGAAGCGCTCCTCGAGGGCTGCGACGGCGGCCTTGGTCAGCACCAGCTTCTGGCGGCGCAGAATGTCGTAGACGTTGATGCCCTGGACGGGCAGCAGGTCGATGTTCGGAATGTTGCGCACGGCCTGCACGAAACCCGTGTCGAGCTCGGCACCGTCGATGAAGAGCGCGTTCGTCAGGCCGAGCGCCGCGAGCTGCGCCTTGAGACCCTTGGTCTTGCCGTCAGCAGAAGCGGCCTTCTCGAGGATGACGATCTCGCCGGCCTTGGCCTTGGCAGAGAGCGCGTGGCGCAGCGCCAGCGCGCGCACCTTCTTCGGCAGCGCAATCGCGTGGCTGCGCGGCTTCGGCCCGAAAGCCTTGCCGCCGCCGCGCCACTGCGGCACGGACTTGTCGCCGTGACGCGCGCCGCCGGTGCCCTTCTGCTTGTACATCTTCTTGCCCGTGACGGTCACTTCCGACCGGTCCTGGGCATGATGCGTGCCGGCCATGCGCTTCAGGAGCTGCCAGCGCACGGTGCGCTGGATGAGATCCGGGCGTGGCTCCAGATTGAAGATCGCGTCGGCAAGCTCGACCGTGCCGGCCGAACCCGCGTCGAGCGTGGTGACTTGGGTCTGCATCAGGCCTGCTCCGTCGTCGTCTGCTGAGCGCCCGCTGCGCGCGCACGGAAGGCACCCGGCGTCGGCGCATCCTTCGGCGCCTTCTTCACGGCGTCGCGGATCAGCACCCAGCCGCCCTTGGCGCCGGGAACCGCGCCGCGGACCAGGATGAGGCCACGCTCGACGTCCGTCTTCACCACTTCGAGGTTGAGCGTCGTGATGCGCTCGTCGCCCATGTGGCCGGCCATCTTCTTGCCTTTGAAGACCTTGCCGGGATCCTGGCGCTGACCGGTCGAGCCGAGCGCGCGGTGGACGACCGAGACGCCGTGCGTCGCGCGCATGCCACCGAAGTTCCAGCGCTTCATGCCGCCCTGGAAACCTTTGCCCTGGCTCTGCCCCGTCACGTCGACGAGCTGGCCGGTCACGAAGTGGTCGGCCGTGATCTCGGCGCCCACCTCGATAAGGTTCTCGGGGCTGACGCGGAATTCGGCAAGCTTGCGCTTCGGCTCGACCTCGGCGCGCGCGAACCCGCCGCGCTCCGCCTTGGTCAGGCGGTTCGGCTTACGCTTGCCGGCGCCGAGCTGGAGCGCGGTGTAGCCGTTCTTTTCCTGCGTCAGGTGCGCGATGACCTGCACATTGTCGAGCTTCAGCACGGTCACGGGAATATGCTCCCCGCTCTCCGTGAAGAGGCGCGTCATCCCGACCTTCTGAGCAATCACTCCGGAACGCATCCGTTGCATTCCTTTCCTAAAGGACTGAGCCACTGGTTCCTGTCCGGCATCGATCGCGGGCATCTCTACCCGTTGTCAGCGCCGGCCAGCCGTCAGAGCTTGATCTCCACGTCGACGCCGGCCGCGAGGTCCAGCTTCATGAGCGCGTCCACCGTCTGCGGCGTCGGATCGACGATATCGAGGAGCCGCTTGTGGGTCCGCATCTCGAACTGCTCGCGGCTCTTCTTGTCGATGTGCGGCGAGCGGTTCACGGTGAACCGCTCGATGCGCGTCGGCAGAGGAATGGGCCCCCGCACCTCGGCGCCGGTTCGTTTCGCCGTGTTCACGATCTCACGGGTCGACGCATCGAGAATTCGATGGTCGAACGCCTTGAGCCGGATCCGGATGTTTTGGCCGTTCATCGTCTCACTCGTCCCGCTGAAACGTGAGCGCCCGTTGTCTTGCAACCCCGGGCGCCCGCCGCTCTCTCCTGCTTACTCGATGATTTTCGTGACCACGCCGGCGCCGACCGTGCGGCCGCCTTCGCGGATGGCGAAGCGCACGCGCTCCTCCATGGCGATCGGCGAGATCAGGTCGACGAGGAACTCGGCGTTGTCGCCGGGCATGACCATCTCCGTCCCTTCCTTCAGCGTGACGATGCCGGTGACATCGGTCGTGCGGAAGTAGAACTGCGGACGGTAGTTGTTGAAGAACGGCGTATGGCGGCCACCCTCTTCCTTCGTGAGGATGTAGGCCTCGGCCATGAACTTCTTGTGCGGCTTCACGGAGCCCGGCTTCGCGAGGACCTGGCCACGCTCGACGGCTTCCTTGTCGATGCCGCGCAGGAGGCAGCCGACGTTGTCGCCCGCCTCGCCCGAGTCGAGCAGCTTGCGGAACATCTCGACGCCCGTGACGGTCGTCTTCTGCGTGTCCTTGAGGCCGACGATCTCGGCTTCCTCACCGACCTTGATGGTGCCGCGCTCGATGCGGCCCGTGACGACCGTGCCGCGGCCCGAGATCGAGAACACGTCTTCGATCGGCAGCAGGAACGGCTTGTCCTTCGGACGCTCGGGGAGCGGGATGTAGGTGTCGAGCGCCTCGTAGAGCTTGAGGATCGCCTCGTCGGCGAGCGGGCCCTTCTCACCGTTGAGCGCCTTGATGGCGGCGCCACGGATCACGGGGACGTCGTCGCCCGGGAACTGGTACTGCTTGAGAAGCTCGCGCACCTCGAGCTCGACGAGGTCGAGGAGCTCTTCGTCATCGACGATGTCGCACTTGTTGAGGAACACGACGATGTAGGGCACGCCGACCTGGCGGGCGAGCAGGATGTGCTCGCGCGTCTGCGGCATCGGGCCGTCGACCGCGGACACGACCAGGATCGCGCCGTCCATCTGGGCGGCACCGGTGATCATGTTCTTCACGTAGTCGGCGTGGCCCGGGCAGTCGACGTGGGCGTAATGCCGGTTCTCCGTCGCGTACTCGACGTGGCTCGTCGCGATCGTGAGGATCTTGGTCGGATCGCGGCGGCCCTGGCTCTCGGAGGCCTTGGCGACCTCGTCATAGGCAATCGCCGTCTTCGTCCAACCCTTGTCGGCCGAGACCTTCGTCAATGCCGCCGTCAGCGTCGTCTTGCCGTGGTCGACGTGACCAATCGTGCCGACGTTGCAATGGGGCTTATTGCGATCGAATTTCTCCTTGCCCATCTCAGGCTCTCCTCATGCGTCTGGACGACTGGCGTCCGCTTTGAACTTCTAAGTGGCGTTGATCTCTATCCTCGGGGATCAGGCGTATTTGGCCTTGACCTCCTCGGCGACGTTGCGTGGCACCTCGGCATAGTGAGCGAACTGCATCGTATAGGATGCGCGTCCCTGGCTCATCGAGCGCAGCTGGCTCACATAACCGAACATGTTCGCCAGCGGCACGTTGGCCCGGATGACGGTCGCGTTACCGCGCATCTCCTGGTTACGGATCTGGCCGCGGCGGCTGTTGATGTCGCCGATGACACCGCCGACGAAGTCGCCGGGCGTCACCACCTCGACGTCCATGATCGGCTCCAGGAGCTTGATGCCCGCCTTCTGGCAACCCTCGCGCATCGCCTGACGAGAGGCGATCTCGAACGCGATCGCGGAGCTGTCCACCTCGTGGAAGGCACCGTCGAACAGCGTCACCTTGGTGTCGACGAGCGGGAAGCCGATGAGCACACCACTTGCCCAGATGCTCTCGATGCCCTTCTCGACGCCGGGGATGTATTCCTTCGGCACCGTGCCGCCGACAATCTCCGATTCAAACTCGTTGCCCGAACCCGGCTCCTGCGGCTCGAGGCGCAGCTTGACGCGGGCGAACTGGCCCGAACCGCCAGACTGCTTCTTGTGCGTGTAGTCGATGTCGGTCGCACGTGCGAGCGTCTCACGGTAGGCAACCTGCGGCGCGCCGGTCGCAACTTCGACGCTGTGCGTGCGGCGCAGGATGTCGACCTTGATCTCGAGATGCAGCTCGCCCATGCCCTTGATGATGATCTCGCCGCTCTCGGGGTCGGTGTTGACCCGGAACGAGGGATCCTCGGTCGCCATCTTGGCAAGCGCGACGCCCATCTTCTCCTGGTCGGCCTTCGACTTCGGCTCGACCTTCATCTCGATGACGGGCTCGGGGAACTCCATCTTCTCGAGAATGACGCGGTTGTTCGGGTCCGAAAGCGTCTCGCCCGTGCGGGTATCCTTGAGGCCGAGCAGCGCGACGATGTCGCCGGCATAGGCCTCCTTGATCTCTTCGCGGTTGTTGGCGTGCATGAGCAGGATGCGGCCGACGCGCTCGCGCTTGTCGCGCGACGTGTTGATCACGTTCATCCCGCTCTCGAGCTTGCCCGAGTAGATGCGCGCGAACGTCAGGACGCCGTAGGGGTCGTCCATGATCTTGAACGCGAGCAGCGACAGCGGCTCGCTGTCGAGCGGCTTGCGCTCGACGGCTTCGCCGGACTTGACGTCAATGCCCGACATGGCGCCGCGGTCGACCGGCGACGGCAGGAAGTCCACCACCGCGTCGAGCAGCGTCTGGATGCCCTTGTTCTTGAAGGCCGAGCCGCACATCATCGGATAGAAGGCACGCGAGATCGTGGCCTTGCGAATGCACTTCTTCAGCGTGTCGATGTCGGGCTCTTTGCCGTCGAAATAGGCGGCAAGCGCATCGTCGTCCATCTCCACCGCGGCCTCGATCATGGCAGCGCGGTACTCGTTCGCCTTGTCGACCAAGTCGGCTGGAATCTCTTCCTCGACAAACTTGGCGCCCTTGTCGTCACCCTGCCAGATGTAAGCCTTCATCTTCAGGAGATCGACGACGCCCTTGAAATTGCTCTCGGCGCCGATCGGAATCTGCAGCGGCACGGCGCGCGCGCCGAGCTTCTCGCCGATGTCCTCGAGGCACATGAAGAAGTCGGCGCCGGTCTTGTCCATCTTGTTGGCGAAGATGATGCGCGGCACGCCGTACTTGTCGCCCTGGCGCCAGACGGTCTCGGTCTGCGGCTCCACACCCTGGTTGCCGTCGAGCACGCACACGGCGCCGTCGAGCACGCGCAGCGAACGCTCCACCTCGATGGTGAAGTCGACGTGACCTGGCGTGTCGATGATGTTCAGACGCTTGCCCGCCCAGAACGTGGTCGTGGCTGCAGACTGAATCGTGATGCCCTTTTCCTGCTCCTGGACCATGAAATCCATGGTCGCGGCGCCGTCGTGGACTTCACCGATCTTGTGGCTCTTGCCGGTGTAGAAGAGGATCCGCTCGGTCGTCGTCGTCTTCCCAGCATCGATGTGAGCCATGATGCCGAAGTTGCGGTAGTCCTCGATAGCGTATTCGCGGGCCATATCCGTTGCCTCGTCGTCCGGTTACCAGCGGTAGTGCGAGAAGGCACGATTGGCTTCCGCCATCTTGTGCGTGTCCTCGCGCTTCTTCACCGCCGTGCCGCGGTTGTTGGCGGCGTCCAAAAGCTCGGCCGACAACCGCTCTTCCATCGTATTCTCATTGCGTGCGCGCGCGGCCGAGATCAGCCAGCGGATCGCGAGCGCCTGACGACGCTCGGTGCGCACCTCGACCGGAACCTGGTACGTCGCACCGCCGACGCGGCGCGAGCGGACCTCGACCGAAGGCATCACGTTCTCGAGCGCCTGGTGGAACATCGGCAGCGCATCCGACTTGGCGCGCTGCTGCATCCGCTCCAGAGCACCGTAAACGATACCCTCGGCGGTCGACTTCTTGCCCTCGACCATGATCGAGTTCATGAACTTGGACACAACCATATCCCCGAACTTGGGGTCCGGGTTGATTTCCCGCTTCTCGGCACGATGGCGACGCGACATGCGCTCGTTCCTTCTCGTCTCTTGTGCCGCCCTCTCGGGCGCGTCCTGTGCCGCCCGCTCGGGGCCAGTCTTCCAAATACGAGAGCGCCGCTCCTTATCGGGCGGCGCCCATCTGTTCTTGCGATCTTACTTGGGCCGCTTGGCGCCGTACTTCGAGCGACGCTGTTTGCGGTTGGCCACACCTTGCGTGTCGAGCACGCCGCGGATGATGTGGTAGCGCACGCCCGGAAGGTCCTTCACGCGGCCGCCGCGGATCATCACCACCGAGTGCTCCTGGAGGTTATGACCCTCACCCGGAATGTAGCCGATGACCTCGAAGCCGTTCGTGAGGCGGATCTTGGCGACCTTGCGCAGCGCCGAGTTCGGCTTCTTCGGCGTCGTCGTATAGACGCGCGTGCAGACGCCGCGCTTCTGCGGGCAGGCCTCCATGGCCGGGACCTTGTTACGCTCCCGGGGCTTCACCCGCGGCTTGCGGATCAGCTGCTGAATTGTCGGCATCGAGCCTCGTCCGTACCTCGAGCATCCACCCCGCAGAGGGCCGGATGCGCCAAACCTGACGAGCCGAGTTGCCCTTTCCCGAGGGCCCTCAGCTCGCAACACCAGAGGATCAGACGAACCGCCGTGGCGGCGCATCGATCTTGGTCCGAAATTGTCCTCTGCTTGAGAACGATAGTGTTTAGGGGCGGCTAGCAATGGGCCGGAGGCTCTATTCGCGGGCAGCTCATGATCGCCGAAGTCGGCTTCTGTGCCTGCAAAGCCCCGTCCGATAGCGCCCTACGACCTATCGTGAGAGTGGGCGCAAAATATACAGCTCGAATTATAAGGTCAACACCCCGCGACAACGATTTTGTCGCGGGCCGCAAATAGCGCAGAAAGCCGCGTGTAATGGGCACTTCTGCGCGATCAGGGCACCCCGATACGACCCCAGCCGGGCAGTTTGAGGGCCGGCCGGCGCACGTCGATGCCCGCCACGGCGCCCATGAAATTGAGTTCGACGCCCTCGACCCAGCCGACGCTCAGGCCGAACAGCCCCCTGATCAGGACCTGGACGCCGGTGCGGCTCGGGGTCAGCCCGACGTAGACGAGTTGCTGCGTAAAGTCCTTGCCGATGGCCGTCGGCAGGAGTCCTGATGCCAGCGCCGGGACCTCGCGCGCCACGTAGGCGATGAACGTATTGGAGTTCGGACCGGGCCACGCCTTGTAGCTCCCCGCGTCCGAGAAGGGGTATTCGGCGACGGCGCGCTCGATGTCGGCAATGGCGGCGGTTGCGGCATCACCGCGGAGCGAGGCCACGATGGCGGGCGCGTTGCTGTACCAGTGGCTGTCCGGCGAGAGGTGGTCCGTGCGCACCGGCCGTCCCCAGCCGACGACGTCGTAGCGCCTGTAGCGCGAGGCGCCGGCCTCCTTGGTCACGATCCAGGTGTGGTGGGCGAAAATGCCCTTCCAGCCGCCGGTGCGTCCGGCGAGCACGTATACGGCGGGCTCGGGGTCCGCGGTCGCGGGCTTCAGGAGGCCGGACGGCGCCCAGTTCGCGCTGCGCCAGTTCCAGGCCGTGTTGTTCCAGGACCACCAGGCAGCGTGCGCCACCAGCGGGATCAAAAAGAGATAAAGTAGGACCTTGCCCATTCGCCTCACCACCCGCCGGCCTGAGCGCTTCCGGCGTTTCTCGAGCGCTGCTGGTGCGGTCTCAGTCATGGACACTCCGAACTCTCACTCGAAACGCGCGCGGCACTGGCACTCTCAGCCCAACGGCGCCGCCCCGCCTATCCGTCGATCTCGGCCGGCGCGAAGCCGGCGGCGCGGGCATCCGCCTCGCTGCAGAACCAGCGCTCGCCGCGTGCCGAGACCACCCGCAGCCGTACGTACGTGGGCGACCAGGGGAGATGATAGGTCTTCACCGTATCCCCGCGCCGGCCCGCAACCTTGCCCTTGATGGGGCAGCCTTCGGGCGCCTTGGCCTGTGCTTCGTTCCAAAGACGGGTGCGCCATTCGTCGGGCCGCTCGGGCGTGCCACCGCCAGCCCAGAGGCCCGCCTTGGCTTCCTGCGCCTTGGCCTGCTCGCTGCGATAGCGGGGCATGAGGCCGCCTCCGGCGAGCACATGGCCCCCTTCGACGAGAGCTGCGGCGACATCAGTCTTTTCGATCGTGCAGATGGCGCGGACGGTGCCGGCATCATCCTTGCCGGCCGGCGCGCAATGCACCTCGCGACGCGAGATCATGCGCGAAAGCGCGGCCTGCGCGGCCTCCCCGCAGCGCCAGCGGCGATGATCGCCGCGCGTGCAGGTCTGGTCGCGATCGGGTGCCTCGATGCCCTCGAGGCGCACCGTCTGGCGGCCGATGCGCAGCGTGTCGCCGCCGATCGCGAAGGCCCGCCCGACAATGGGCGGCTCCGATGCCGTGAAGGGCACGAAGCTCGAAAGTGACATCGACGGCAGCGAGGGCAGGCTCGGCACCGAGGGCGTGAGGCTTGCCGGCCAGAGCCAGACGGCCGCCACCAGGGCGGCGACGATCGCGCCACCGCCAGCGAGCGTATGCCCCACGCCAGGCGGGATGCGGCGCAAGGGCACCGCGACAGCGGCCAGGGCTGCGGGGCCGATACCGTAGCGCAGGCGCGGCGTCAGGCCTGCCACGAGGCACACGGCGCCAATCGCGACAATGAGTGCGGCCTCGCGATCGAAGCCCCCGGTCAGAAGCGGCCGTGCGAGACCCGAGACCAGTGCCACCCCGCCCGCAAGCATGAGCGGGCCCGAAACCCCCGGCCGGCCGAGAAAATCGAGCACCGGGCGACAGGCGACCACAAGTCCGCCCCCGGCCGTCCGGCCGAGCGCAGCAAGGCCGCCTCCAGTCCATGCGGCACTGCCAAGTCCCGTGCGGCCGAGCCAGCGGCCAGACGCCCCGAGCCTGGCGCCCGCGTACCGGCCACCACGAGCGAACCCGTGCGCGGATGAGGCGGAAGCGCGCCGAATGCCATGAGCCGAGGCGACTGACGCGCGACGGATACCGTGCGCCGAGAGAACGGATGCGTTCCTGATGCCACGGCCGGAGGCGGCAAGAAATTGCCGCGCGCCGGACGCCGAGGCGACCGCGGCCTGCTTCAGTCCGCGCGCCGAGGCGGCAAGTCCGAGCCGGGCGCCGCGTTTGGACGCCGCCGAGGCACGGCGTGCGCCATCACCGGCGGCCTGCGCGCTCTTGCGGCCGAGGCGCACCGCCTCTTCCGCCGCGCGCACGGCGCCGTCCTCGACGGATCGCTTGATCTCCTCCGCTCGCTCGCGGCGATGCTCGCGCCGGACGGCGATCGTCGTCTTGACGTACTTGTGCCACTCAAAGCCTTCGCTTTTGCGGCGCCAGGGCCAGAGCTTGGCCATGTGGGTGCCCCCTCCCGGCCGTGATGGCGCCGGTGCGCGGCCGCCTGAGCGTAGCCGCGCCGCTCCCGGCGCACGAATCGCATGTGCAGTCTCGATGCGAAAGAAACATGGCCCGAGCGCGGCGCCAAGTCCGCGCGTACTGACCTGTGATCAAGTTGTGTGAAGACGGGTCGCGCTGCACTTCCCCTTCTCCCCGTTTCTTCAACGGGGAGAAGGCCGGGATGAGGGGCGGCGCCACTTACCGACGCCGGCGTATGCCGCCGCCCCTCACGTCGTGCTGGAAGCACGCCTCCGGCATGGCCCTCTCCCCGTAAGCACGTGGAGAGGGGAAAATCAGCGTCCGACAGCGGTCTCGAGCAGCGAGCGGAGCTTGCCCGTCGGCGCGACGGATTTGCGCGTCTCCATGTCGAAGAACACGTTCACGCATTCCGCCGTCGCGACGCACGCATCGGCGACGAAAACGCCATATCCCGTGGTGATCGAACGGTTGCCGAGCTTGATGAAGCGCGAGCCGACCTCGACCGTGCCGGGATAGAAAATCTCGCGGCGGAAATCGATGGCCGCGCGCGCCAGAACGAAATCGATCTTCGCGTCGGTGCCGGCATCCTGCATGAGCTTGTAGT
>JAEWIJ010000272.1 GCA_023387235.1 Pseudomonadota bacterium | reverse complement strand
CGCCCGTCCCGGGTGCGTCTCAGCCGGGGCGCGGTGAAGGGGATCCGCACGCCAAGCGCCAGCCGCCCGCGCCGCCGGGTCCTCCGCCTCTGCCAAGCGCCGATGCCGGACGCCGTGCACCTGACGGGCCGCCGCCCATACCGCCACGCGGTCTCGGCGCCTCACGCCCGCAGCCGCCGCGTCCGAACCTGCGCCTGCCGCAAAACCCCTCCGCCGAGCCCGAGCTGACCCCACCCTGGCCCGAGGCAACCGTCGAGCGCCAGCCCCTGCCGCCGGTGCCGCCACCGCCCTATCCGCCGCCACCGCCGGCACGTGGCGGGCAACCTCCGGACCGTCCGCGCGCCCGTGAGGCGGCGCGAGGCGGCCGCAATGCCCCTCGGCCCGGCACCGAGAGCGGGCAACTCGTCGAGAACATCCCCCGCCGCATGAAGGTAGGCGTTCTCGAGACCGTGGAGATTCGCATCGCGCGCGAGGGCGTGCCGGATGTCGCCCGCGGCCTCCAGGGCGGCGGCGCACCACATACTCATCAGCTCCTGATCACGCGCGCCATGAGCGTGCGCCTGCAGGGAGAGCCCGGCCGCTTCTATATCGAGCCGAAATCGCCGGAGACCCAGTGGACGGGCACCCGTCCCGATCAACTCGCCAGCGACTACGCCGTGTGGCGCTTCACGGTCATTCCGCAGGTGCGCGGGCCTGCCGAGCTGACCCTCATCGTCGCTTCGCGCTCGATCGGCGCCGATGGCGTCATCGCGGATACGAGCCTCCCCGAGCAGCGGGTCTCGATCCGCGTCAAGGCCAATGTCACACGCGGCCTCAAGCGCTGGATCGGCTGGATCGGCGTCGCCGTGCTCGGCGGTATCCTCGCCAAGCTCGGCGAGGGCTTCTGGGAGCACCTCTGGGTGCTCGCACGGCAGGCTCTTTCGATTTAGCCCGGCCGGCGCGCAACCGGGCCGGCCGCGCCGGCGTTGTCGTGGCGGAGCCATCCGTCTGGCCCCAGACACGCATGGACCTTTAACTCGCGCGAGATGCGCATCCAGAACAAACAGTTATGACGATTGATTAGTTGACAGTGATAGCCGTGAGGGGTTTGAACACCCCATAGTTCCTGCGTACACGGTAGAAGCATGTTTCGCGTAGCCTCGCATTTCCGTCGGCGTTTGCTCGTCCTCCTCTCCGGGCGCAGTTTTGATATTGCGCACAGTGCACTCGCCATCGGTCTCGCCGCCCTGGCCGTACTCGCTCTCGGTGCGACGAGCCGCGCGCTGCTCTCTGCCGGATCGGCCGAACTGGTCGTTCGTACGTCAGGCGGCTATCTCACCACGAGCGATGCCTGGCTCGAGCAGCTCACGAACCCCTCGGCGTGGCGCGATGGCCGCTTCCGGGCCCGGTCGCGCCCCATGTCGCGCGAGGAAGCGCGCCGCGAGCGCGAGCAGGAAGAGCGCGAGGCGCGTGAAGAGCGGCTCCGCGAGGAGCGCGAAGCGCGCGAGGAAGCCCTGGGGCGGGCGCGCGAATATGGTCGCGAACGTGGCACGTACCGCACTGTCTGCGTGCGCCTCTGCGATGGCTACTTCTTCCCGATCAGCTTTGCGACCACGCCGGATCGCTTCGCCGCCGACGAGGCTGCGTGCAATGCCCGCTGCGCGTCGGGCGCGCGCCTCTACGTCTATCCCAATCCCGGCGCCGAGCCTGACGAAATGAGGGATGTGCGCGGCCAGCCTTATACGGCGCTGAAGAACGCCTTCCTCTTCCGCACCCAGTACGTCGAAGCCTGCACATGCAAGCCACATCCCTGGGAACGGGAAGCGCTCGATCGTCACCGCCTCTATGCGGAGCGTGCGCAGAAAGGCCGGCGGGCAGTCGCGGCAAAAGTGCAGCCCACGCGGCGGGAGGCTGCAGGCAGAGGCACGAATGCCGTCGCGCAACCTGATGAGGCCAGCGAAGACATGCCGGCCACGGACGTCGCGGAGAACCCGCAGCGCCCCGGCGGCGCCATGCTGCTTGGCGCGCCCGAGGTCAAGCGTGCTACCCGACGGGCGCAGCGCTCACGTACCGCTCAGGAGCCGTCGCGCGAGCGTCGCGCGACGGGCAGTCGTCGGGAGGGCAGCGGCAAGCCCGAGTGGGCCTCCCGCGTCTTCGGCGGCAACTATTGAGGCGTGCGGACGTCGCCTACCCCGGCAGGTCGCGCAGCACGCGCGGGGTTGGCTTGGCATTTATTAGGATATTGCGTTATAATATATGTAATAACGCAATGAGGTTCTTATGACCCTGCTGAAAGTTCGACCCGTGGGGAACTCGCTCGGCGTCGTTCTGCCGAAGGAGGCGCTCGCGCGCCTCAATCTCAAGGACGGGGACACACTTTTCCTAACCGAAGCATCCGACGGGTCGATGCGGATCACGCCGTATGATCCGTCGTTCGATGCTCAGATGCAGGCGGCGCGAGAGGGAATGAGAAAATACCGGAACGCGCTTCGTCAGCTTGCTAAATGAGTGAACCGGTCTGGCTTTTGCGATCGGTTATCGATGCCGTGCACGACGCGCAGCTCGCAGAGCACGGCGGCGCGGCTGGCCTGCGCGATGAAGGGGCTCTGGATTCCGCGCTCGCGCGGCCGATCAATCTCCACGCGTACGGTCAGAGCGACATCTTTCGTTTGGCGGCGGCATATGCCTTCGGCATCGTGCGCAATCATCCTTTTGTGGACGGCAACAAGCGCACCGCTTTTCTCGCTGCCTACGTATTCCTTCGCGTGAATGGCCATCAACTCGAAGCCGATGAAATCAGCGCAGCAACGGCAGTTCTCGCTCTGGCATCGGGTGAAAGCAGCGAGGATGAGTTTTCTGAGTGGTTGAAAGCAAATTGTCGCGCGCCTTGAGTATTTTGCGCGTCACCTACCCCAGCAGGTCGCGGAGCATGGCGATGAGCGGCACGTCGGCCGGCGGCATCGGATAGTCGGCGAGGCGTAGGGCGCGCACCCATTTGATGCGTTGGCCCTCGCGCGGCGTGATCTCACCTTCCCAGTTGCGGCAGAGATAGAGCGGCATAAGCAGGTGGAAGCTCTCGTAGGTGTGACTCGCGAACGTGAAGGGCGCGAGGCAGGTCTCGCACACCTCGATGCCGAGCTCCTCCTGAAGCTCGCGCAGCAGCGCCTGCTCCGGCGTCTCGCCGGGCGCGACCTTTCCGCCGGGGAACTCCCACAAGCCGGCCATGGATTTTCCCGGCGGGCGCTCGGCAATGAGCACGCGGTTGTCGACATCGATGAGCGCCGCCGCGGCGACGAGAACGATCGGCTTGCTCGACACGTGCCCCTCTGCGCTCATGCGGCGACCTCGACGCCTTCAGGAAGCGGCACGCCGGTCTCGCTGAAAGCCGCCCGCTGGCGCGCACCGACGCGCGCCAGATCGAAGTCGTCGATGGTATCGTTGAAGATCTGAAAATAGTTGAGGCGCGCGTCGAGGTGAAGGAACACGCCGCCGAGCCCGATCGCGGCGCGGTCCATGAATACGAACTCGCGCGGCACTTTGACCGGTCCCTTCTCCTTGAGCGCCTTGTGCACCGTGAAGGCCTCGCGCCGTCCGTACTCGCCGGGCGTCGTCCCTTCGGCAATGGAGCGCACGCGGTCGTCCAGCAACGGTCCGTAGATGAAGCGCGCCCAGATGTTGAGCACGTCGATCAGCTCCTTGGAGAGACCCGAGAAGCCCCAGGTCTCGTAGGCGTGCACGATGCGCGCCTCGTCACCCTCGTGCAGTCCGCGATAGAGATCAATCACGCCGCCGACGAACTTCGGCGCGAACGTACGCATGCAGCCGTAATCGAGCAGGTTGATTCCGGCCGGCCGCCCCTCTTGCTCGAAGATCGTGTAGTTGCCGAGATGCGGATCGCCGTGGATGACGCCGTAGTGGCTGAAGGGATACCACCACGCGCGAAACATGGCGCGCGCGATCTGATTGCGATCCTCGACGGGCGCCGTCTTGTAGTCGAGCAGGCGGCGCCCCTCGAGCCACGTCATGGTGAGGAGGCGCTTCGTCGAAAGCTCGGGCACGATCTCGGGCACGCGGATGAGCGGATCGTCGCGGAAGATGAGCCGGTAGAGCGCGGTGTGACGCGCCTCGAGGCCATAGTCGAGCTCTTCGCGGAGTCGCGCAGAAATCTCCGTCAGGATCTCGCCTGTCTCGACAGCAGGGTCCATGCGCGCGTGAATGGCGAACACAACCTTGAGCTGCGTGACATCCGCCTCGACCGCCGACTGCATGTCCGGATACTGCAGCTTGACGGCAAGCGCGCACCCGTCGTGCGCCACGGCGCGGTGCACCTGCCCGAGCGATGCCGACGCCGTCGAAGCGAGTTCGAACGAGGCAAAGCGGGATTGCCAGTCGGGTCCGAGCTCGGCCTGCATGCGCCGGCGCACGAACGCCGGCCCCATGGGCGGCGCGGCGGACTGGAGCTGCGCAAGCTCCCGCGCGTACTCGGGCGGCAAAGCTTCCGGGATGGTCGAGAGAAGCTGTGCGGCCTTCATGATCGGGCCTTTTAGACCGCCCAGCGCCTTCGCGAGCTCCGCCGCGTTCTTCTCGCGGTCGAGGTCATAGCCGAGGAGACGGCTGCCGGCGACGCGCGCTGCGACTGCGCCAACGTTCGTGCCGACGCGCAGGTAACGCGCGGCGCGCGCACTCAGGCGATTGGCTTCCTCGTCGTCGGACATGCGTTCTGAGCCTTCCCCGCGCGTTCGCCGCGGTCTTAGCGGACCTCAGATATGGTGCCGAAAGTCGCGCCGATCAACGCGCCTACCTGCCGCGCCGGATGGACCTGAACTTAGAGCTTCTTCGGATCCACGCCGCCCATTTTGCACACGGTCCGCCACTCCTCGGCCGTCACGGGCTGCACGGAGAGCCGCGCGCTCGTCACGAGGCTCATTTTGGCGAGTGCCGGCGTCTCCCTGACCGTCG
>JAEWIJ010000258.1 GCA_023387235.1 Pseudomonadota bacterium | reverse complement strand
CATGTTCAGAGTTGGCACAAAGGTTGCTGTTAACCCTTCGTTGGCGTCTCCGCACTCGTACGCAAGGAAGGGAATTGCTTATGAAGCGTCGCACGTTCCTCAAGTCGTTGTCGGCCGCCGGTGCGGCGTCGGCAATCCCGATGCCCGCGATCTGGTCGAGTGCGAAGGCGCAAGCGCGACAGGAAACGCTGCTCGTCGTTTCGGAGAGCGGTCCCAACAACGTCGATATCCACGGCGTCGGCACGAACGTGCCCGGCTACGAGGTGTCGTGGAACTGCTACGACCGCCTGATCAGCCACGAGATGAAGACGCTGCCGAACGGCACGCAGTACTACGATCGCGACAAGTTCAAGATGGAGCTTGCGGAGGACATGAACGTCGGCGACATGTCGGCGACGTTCAAGCTGCGCAAGGATGCCAAGTTCCAGGACGGCACGCCGGTCACGGCGAAGGACGTGAAGTGGTCGCTCGATCGCGCGGTGAGCGTCGGCGGCTTCCCGACATTCCAGATGGGCGCCGGCTCGCTCACGAAGCGCGAGCAGTTCGTGGTCGTCGACGATCACACGGTGCGCGTCGACTTCATCAAGAAGGACCGACTGACGATCCCCGATCTCGCCGTGATCGTGCCCTGCATCATCAACTCGGGTCTCGTGCAGAAGCACGCGACGGAGAAGGATCTGTGGGGCCTCGAGTACACGAAGCTGAACACGGTCGGCAGCGGCGCCTACAAGATGACGAAGTGGCAGCCGGGCGCCGAGGTCGTTCTCGAGCGCAACGAGGACTGGAAGCTCGGTCCCAAGCCGAAAGTGCGCCGGATCATCTGGCGCATGGTGCCGTCGGCCGGCAACCGTCGCGCGCTGCTGGAGCGCGGCGATGCGGACATCTCATATGAGCTGCCGAACAAGGATTTCGTCGAGCTGCGCGAGGCCGGCAAGCTCAATGTCGTCTCGACGCCGTTCTCCAACGGCTGCCAGTACATCGGCATGAACGTGACGAAGCCGCCTTTCGACAATTTGAAGGTACGGCAGGCGGTCGCGTACGCGATCCCGTATCAGAAGATCATGGATGCGGCGCTCTATGGGCTCGCCAAGCCGCTGTTCGGATCGGGCAAGGAGAAGGTCGACGCGGCCGTCTGGCCGATCGCGCACAACTACAATACGGACATCGCCAAGGCGAAGCAGCTACTCGCCGAGGCCGGCTATCCGAACGGCTTCGAGACGACGATCTCGTTCGATCTCGGCTTCGCGACGATCAACGAGCCGCTTTGCGTGCTCGTGCAGGAGAGCCTCGCGCAGATCGGCATCAAGGCCGAGATCAACAAGGTCACGGGCGCCAACTGGCGCACGGAGCTCAACAAGAAGACGCTGCCGCTCTACACGAACGTGTTCTCCGGCTGGCTCGACTATCCCGAGTACTTTTTCATCTGGTGCTATCACGGGAAGAATTCGATCTTCAACACGATGAGCTACCAGTCCAAGCAGATGGACGCGTTCATCGACGGTGCCGGCAATGCCGCAACGGCCGGCAATGCCGCCGACTACGAGAAGAACGTGAAGGGCTTTCTCGATCTCGCCTACGCGGACATTCCACGCATTCCGATCTTCCAGCCGCTCTCCAACGTCGCGATGCAGAAGAACGTGTCGGGCTATCAGTACTGGTTCCATCGCCGGCTCGACTATCGCGCCCTCGTCAAGGGGTGAATGCTCGCCAGGGAGCCAGGCCATGCTGGGAATGGTGCTGAAGCGCCTCATGCTGGCGATCCCGAGCCTGATCGGCGTCGTGATCGTGACGTTCCTGCTGACGCGTGCGCTGCCGGGCGATCCGGCGGCGTATTTCGCCGGCCCTGCCGCGACGGAGGAAGCCGTCGCGCAGATCCGCAAGCAGCTCGGTCTCGATCAGCCGCTGCCGCAGCAGTTCGTGCGCTATGTCGGTGACCTCGCGCGCGGCGACATGGGCGTCGCGTTGACGACGGGGCAACCCGTGACGGCCGAGATCATGTCGCGGCTGCCGGCTTCGGCGGAGCTGACGCTGCTCGGTCTGCTGGTGTCGGTGCTCGTCGCGGTGCCGCTCGGCATTCTCGCCGCGACAAATCCGGGATCGATGCTGGATCATATCTGCCGCGTCGTCACGACGGCCGGCGTATCGCTGCCGGTATTCTTCACGGGTCTCGTGCTCGTGTATGTCTTCTATTACCAGCTCGGCGTGGCGCCGGCGCCGCTCGGGCGCCTCGACGTGTTCTTCAGCGCGCCGCCGCAGGTGACGGGCTTCTACCTGATCGACAGCCTCATCGCGCGCGACGGCGAGGTCTTCGTCGCGAGCCTGAAGCAGCTCCTGCTGCCGGCACTGACGCTGGCGATCTTCTCGCTCGCGCCCATTGCACGCATGACGCGGGCGTCGATGCTGGCGGTGCTCGGATCGGAGTTCGTGCGCACGGCGCGCGCGAGTGGGCTGTCGCCGGGCACGGTCATCGTCACGTACGCCTTCCGCAATGCCATGCTGCCGGTCGTGACGACGCTCGGCATGGTCTTCTCCTTCCTGCTCGGCGCGAACGTGCTCGTCGAGAAGGTGTTTGCGTGGCCCGGCATCGGCTCGTATGCGGTCGAGGCGCTCATCGCGTCGGACTTCGCGCCCGTGCAGGGCTTCGTGCTCACCATGGCGGTGATGTACGTCATCCTCAATCTCCTGATCGACATTCTTTATGGGTTGATCGATCCGCGCGTGAGGATCGAGGCATGAGCGACACGGCAGCAACTCCCTCCGCGCCGGCGCACGGGATCACGGCCGTGCTGCGTCATGCGCAGTACGTGATCGGCGAGAACAAGGTGACAGGCTTCGCCTTTGGCCTGTTCATGCTGATCCTGATCGCGGCGCTGATCGGGCCCTACATCGTTCCGTACGATCCGCTCGCGAGCAACACGACGGCGGCGTTGCAGGGACCCTCGGCGGCGCACTGGTTCGGCACGGATCAGCTCGGCCGCGATGTCTTCAGCCGCGTGATCGCGGCGACGCGGCTCGATTTCATCATTGCCATTGCCTCGGTGGCGCTGGTCTTTCTCATGGGCGGGCTCGCGGGCGTGGCGGCCGGATTCTTCGGCGGCTGGACGGATCGCATTGTCAGCCGCATTGCCGATACGATCATGGCCTTCCCGCTGTTCGTGCTCGCCATGGGCATCGTCGCGGCGCTCGGCAATACGGTCGAGAATATCGTGCTCGCGACGGCCATCGTGAACTTCCCGCTCTATGCGCGCATCGCGCGTGCCGAAGCCAACGTGCGGCGCGAAGCGGGTTTCGTGCAGGCCGCGCGGCTCTCGGGTAATGGCGAGTTCCGCATTCTGCTGGGGCATATCCTGCCGAACATCATGCCGATCATGGTCGTGCAGATGTCGCTGACCATGGGTTATGCGATCCTCAATGCCGCGGGGCTGTCGTTCATCGGCCTCGGCGTGCGTCCGCCGACGCCGGAGTGGGGCATCATGGTCGCGGAGGGTGCGGCGTTCATGGTGTCGGGAGAATGGTGGATCGCGTTCTTTCCGGGTCTCGCGCTCATGCTCGCGGTCTTCTGCTTCAACCTGCTCGGTGATGGCCTGCGCGACATCATCGATCCGCAGCGGCGCACATGAGGAGCGGATCATGACTGCAGCCGTGGCAATGTCCAATGCGCCGCCGGAAGTTCCGCTGCTCGAGGTGCGCGATCTGACGGTCGAGTTCTCGACGCGGCGCGGCATCGTGCAGGCCGTCAAGCACGTGGATGTCACGGTCGGCAAGGGCGAGACGGTCGCGATCGTCGGCGAATCCGGATCAGGCAAGTCCGTGACGTCCTACGCCGTCATGCGCATTTTGGATCGTGCGGGGCGCATCGCCGAGGGCGCGATCACGTTCGGCGGCGTGGACCTCGGCAAAGCCGAAGAGCGCGACATGCGCGATATTCGGGGCCGCGAGATCTCCATGATCTTCCAGAACCCGCGCGCCGCGCTCAATCCCATTCGCAAGGTTGGGCATCAGATCGAGGATGTGCTGCGCCAGCACGCGCAGGCGGGTGCCGATGATGCCAAGGCGAAGGCGATCGCGATCCTCGAGCAGGTGCGGATCGCGCGCCCCGAGGAGCGCTATCACGCCTATCCTTTCGAGCTGTCGGGCGGCATGTGCCAGCGCGTCGTCATCGCGCTCGCGCTCGCGTGCCGGCCGCAACTGCTGATCGCCGACGAGCCGACGACGGGGCTCGACGTGACGACGCAGAAGACGGTGATGGATCTCGTCGTCGAGTTGACGCGCGAGCGCGACATGTCGACGATCCTGATCACGCATGACCTTGGGTTGGCGGCGGCTTATTGCGACCGCGTCGTGGTCATGGAGAAGGGGCGCATCGTCGAGACGGCCAATTCGCACGCGATATTTTCAGCACCTGAGCATCCTTACACACGCAAGCTTGTACGGGCGACGCCGCGCCTCGGCGTCGCGCTGTACGATCTCCTGCCAGAGGAAGATGGTGTCGCGCGCACGGCCGCCCGTGCAAGTCATGCGGCGAACCGTGCGAACGGTGTCGCGCATGCGGCGATCGACGAGCAGCCGTTGCTGGTGGTCGACGGGCTCGTGAAGGAGTATCCGCGCAAGGACGTGACCAGTGGTGGCGGTATCGCGGCGCTTTTCAAGCGCAATGGCAAGGCGCCCGCACCGGATGCGACGCCGCCGGTCTTCCGCGCGGTGGACGGCATAAGCTTCTCCGTGCGGCGCGGCGAGAGTGTCGGATTGGTCGGCGAGTCCGGTTGCGGCAAGTCCACGACCTCGACCATGGTCATGCGTCTCATCGACAAGAGCGGGGGGAAAATCCTCTTCGACGGTGAGGATATCGGCGCTATTCCGGCGCGGCAGTTCGCGCGCCTGCCGCTGCGGAAGCGGATCCAGATGGTTTTCCAGGACCCGACGGAAAGCCTCAATCCGCGCTTTACGGCTGCGCGCGCGATCGCCGATCCGATCCTGCGTATGGGCGAGTCCATGAGCGGGAAGGCATTGCGCGCGCGCAGCGAGGAGTTGGCGACTCAGGTCGGCCTGCCGCACGAATTGCTCGATCGCTTTCCGCATCAGCTTTCGGGTGGGCAGAAGGCGCGCGTCGGCATTGCGCGCGCGATTGCGCTGAAGCCCGATCTCGTCATCCTGGACGAGCCGACGGCGGCGCTCGATGTGTCCGTGCAGGCGGTGGTGCTGAATCTGCTTCAGGATCTGAAGGAGCAGCTCGGCATGAGCTATCTCTTCGTGTCGCACGACCTCAATGTGGTACGCTTGCTGTGTGATCGCGTGATCGTCATGCAGGCCGGCAAGATCGTCGAGGAAGGGCCGACCGAGCAGGTGCTGGGATCGCCGGCGGCCGAATACACGCGTGAGCTGCTGACGGCCATTCCCCATCCGCCGCTGTAGTCGAGGAGGCAGAGCATGAGTGAGATCGATGATCAGGCGCTCGACGCGTACATAAGGGCCGCGGCCACTGCGCTCGGTATCCCGATCGAAGATGCCTGGATGCCGGCGATCCGCGCGAACCTGGTGGCTTCTTTGCGGATCGCGAACTCGTTTGCCGATTTCGAGCTGCCGGACGAGAGCGAACCCGCACCTGTGTTCGAGGCCTGAAGCATGGAAGCGTGGAATACAGCCGCTGAGATCGCCGACGCGGTCGCGCAGGGACGCACGAGCGCCACGGCCGTCACGGAAGCCGCGCTCGCGCGCATCGAGAAGCAGGATGGCGTACTCAATGCCTTCACGAGCGTGACGGCTGAGCGCGCGCGCGCCAAGGCGCGTGACGTCGATGCGGCGCGGGCGGCGGGGACGCCGCTCGGTGCGCTCGCGGGCGTGCCGTTCGCCGTGAAGAATCTGTTCGATGTGGCGGGTATTCCGACGCGCGCCGGATCGAAGATCAATCGCGAGCGCGCGCCCGCTTCGGCCGATGCGCCGCTGATCCAGCGGTTGGAGAGCGCGGGTGCGATCCTGCTCGGCGCGCTCAACATGGGCGAGTACGCCTATGACTTCACCGGTGAGAACGTGCATGACGGCCCCTCGCGCAATCCGCACGATACGGGACGCATGACGGGCGGCTCGTCGGGCGGTTCGGGTGGTGCGGTTGCGGGCGGACTCGTGCCGCTGTCGCTCGGCTCGGATACGAACGGCTCCATCCGCGTGCCGTCGTCTTTCTGCGGCCTGTTCGGTTTGAAGCCGACGTATGGCCGTTTGACGCGCGCGCGGACATTTCCGTTCGTGGCGAGCCTCGATCATCTGGGGCCGCTGGCGCGGAGCACGCGCGATCTCGCGCTCGCCTACGACGCCATGCAGGGGCCCGATGCGGAAGATCCCGTGTGCACGACGCGCGCACCCGAGCCGGCGCTGCCGTCGCTCGGCGCGGGCGTTGGAGGACTGCGGATCGCGGTGGCGGGCGGGTATTTCGAGCGCGGCGCGGGCGTGGAAGCGCTGGCGGCACTCTCGACGGTGGCCAAAGCGCTGGACGCGAATGCGCGCATCGAGCTGCCGGAAGCCGGGCGCGCACGCGCGGCCGCGTTCGTCATCACGACCAGCGAAGGCGGGGCGCTTCATCTCGATCGCCTGCGTGCGCGCGCCGGCGATTTCGATCCAGCGACGCGCGATCGGCTCATATCGGGTGCGATGATACCCGGCGCGCTCGTCGTCAAGGCGCAGAAGTTCCGGCGCTGGTATCGCGAGCAGGTGCTGAAGCTCTTCGAGCAGTACGATGCGATCCTGGCGCCGGCAACGCCGATGACGGCGCCGAAGCTCGGCCAGCAGAGCATGATGCTCGAGGCGGGCGAGGTGCCGCTGCGCGCGAATATCGGTATCTTCACGCAGCCGATCTCGTTCATCGGTCTGCCGGTGGTGTGCGTCCCGGTGCCTTTGCAGCCGCTCCCCATTGGCGTACAGATCATCGCGGCGCCGTGGCGCGAGGACATCGCGCTGCGCATTGCGCAGCATCTGGAGGCGCAGCACGTCGTGAAGGCGCCGCGCCCGCCGCAGTAGGACAAAGCAATGCAAATCAATCTGCCCGATGTCGTTGCCGAGGTGAGCGCGCTCTTCGAGCGCTACGAGAAGGCGCTGACGACGAACGACGTGGAGACGCTCACGGCGCTTTTCCGCAAGGCGCCTGAGACCATTCGCTATGGCATCGGCGAGAACCTCTACGGCGCCGACGAGATCCTGGCATTTCGTCAGGCGCGGCCGGCCGTCAACTTGGAGCGCACGATCGATCGGACGGTGATCACGACCTACGGGCGCGACTGCGCGACGGCATCGACGCTGTTCCATCGCGTGGCCATGGGCGATCGCAAGATCGGGCGGCAGATGCAGACGTGGGTTCGCTTTCCCGATGGCTGGTTCATCGTCGCCGCACACGTCAGCATCATCGACAAGTCCGCATAGTCCTGGTGAATCGCATGCCCAAGCTGCAGGAGGCTGTCGACGGCGAGAGTGATCGCCCGGCTATGGCCGCCAAGACGCTGGCGGCGCGCCTGCGCGAGCAGCTCGCCGACGACATCGTGCGCGGCGCGCTCGCGCCGGGCGTGTCGCTGGAGGAGGTGGAGCTCGCAAAGCGCTTCGACGTTTCGCGCACGCCCGTGCGGGAGGCGATCCGGCTGCTGGTCGCGAGCGGTCTCGTCGAGGCGCGGCCGCATCGCAGTGCCGTCGTCGCGCGTGCGACGGAGGTGCAGCTCGCGGGGATGTTCGAGGCGCTGCGGGAGCTCGAGTCCTTGTGCGCGGGTTTCTCGGCCGAGCGCATGACGGATGGCGATTGCGCGGAGCTCAAGCGGGTTCATGCGGCGTTACTGCGGGTGGTGCGTGCGGGTGATCCGCAGCGCTATCACGAGCTCAACGAGCAATTCCACTCGATCATCTACGCGGGTGCGCACAATGCCTATCTGGAGCGCCTGACGCTCGAGACGCGGGCGCGTATCGCGCCGTTCAGCCGTGCGCAGTTCCGGACGCTCGGACGGCTCGCGCGCTCGCACGCGGAGCACGAGACGATCGTGCGCGCCATTCTCGACGGGAAGCCGGATCGTGCGGCGGCGGCGATGAAGTCGCACATCGGCAGCGTGCACGACGCCTACGCGACGTATCGCGCAGGCTGATGCGGTAGCTCAGCGCGAGGCGATATAGGCGCGCCAGCCGCCGAAGGCGGAGATGTCGCGTGCGTCGCGGATGGCTTCGGCTTCGACGAGAAAGCCCTTCGCCGAGCGGCCATCATCGAGACGCAGCGTGCCGATCGAGAGCGGCGGCGGAATGTCGTTGACGAAGCGGGCAAAGCCTTCAGCAGGGAGCGCCCAGATCTCGACGGCGATCGACTGGCCGGTGCCGTTCGCGACACGCAGGAGGCCGGGCTTGGGCGGTGCGGTCGCGAGGGCGAACAAACGATAGTCCGCCGTGGTCTGCGCTGCGCCGATAAAGCGTGCGTCGAGCGTGGTCAGCTCGTGGTTGAGCGGCATTCCGGAAAGATGCGCGCCGACGACGGCGACGGCGATCTCGCCGTCGGCAAGTGTGCCGGCAGGAGGGTTCCAAGGCGGCAGCGGCGCGTCGAGAGCGCCGAGGGCAAGGCCGGTGCGCGCGTGAATGGCGCCGCCGAGGCTCGCGAGGAAGGCATCGCGTCCGCTCGGCGCGAGGAGCGTGACGCCATAGGCTGTGCGGTCCGACGTGAGCGCGACGGGAACGGCGAGGCCCGCGAGATCGAGCAGGTTGACGAAGTTCGTGTAGGTGCCGAGGCCCGAGTTCGGTCCAATGGGATCGGCGTCGAGCTCGGCGGCTTTGACGGGGCGCGGAAATGTCGGAACCATCAGCGCGTCGAAGCCGGCGAACAGCTCGGCGGCCAGGCGGCGGTAGGCGGTGAGCTTGTAGAGGGCGCGGAAGGTGTCGACGGCCGATTTGCCGGCGCCGGGCGCGATGATCGCCTTCGTCACAGGATGCACGGCATCGGGATGCGCGGCGATGAAATCGCCGACGGCGGCCGTTCGCTCGGCAACCCAGGGGCCTTCGTAGAGCAGTTTTGCGGTGTCGAAGAGCGGCGTCATGTCGATCTCGACGAGCGTTGCGCCGAGCGCGCGTGCGATATCGACGGCGGCTGAGAACGCGGCTTCTGCCTGCGCATCGCCGAAGTGAATGCGGTCGGCGGGACGCGGCACGGCAATGCGCAGAGCAGGCGGCATGGCTGCGAGCGCGCCGAGCGGCAGCTTGCGCGAATAGGCATCGCGCTCGTCGTATGCGGCCATGACGGAGAGGGCCGCGAAGGCATCCGCGGTCGTGAGTGCGAAGACGGAGATGGTGTCGAGCGAGCGGCAGGCGGGCACGACGCCCGTCGCGGAGACGAGGCCGAGGCTCGGCTTGAGGCCGACGATGTTGTTGAGGCCGGCAGGTACGCGGCCGGAGCCGGCGGTGTCCGTGCCGAGGGCGAGCGGCACGATCCCGCGCGCGACGGCGATGGCCGAGCCCGAGCTCGAGCCGCCCGAGACGAGATCGCCGCGCAGCGCATTGCGCGGCATGCCATAAGGCGAGCGGGCGCCGACGAGGCCGGTTGCGAACTGGTCGAGGTTCGTCTTGCCGATGATCAGCGCGCCGGCGCGGCGCAGACGCGCGACGGCTTCGGCATCGCGCTCGGGCGTGTAGGCAAAGGCCGGGCAGGCGGCAGTGGTCGGCAGTCCGGCGACATCGATGTTGTCCTTGACGGCGACGGGAATGCCGAAGAGCGGCAAGGTGGCGGGATCGCGCGCGAGGAGTGCACGCGCTTCGTCCTGCACGGCGGCCTCGTCGCGCACGGAGATGAAGATGGCCGGATCGTCGGCGTCGCGAAGGCGGCGGAAAGTGCGGCTGACCGTATCGGCAAGCGCGATCTTTCCGGACTGGTGGCCGGCGAGCAGGGAGGCGACCGTTTCGGCCACAGGCAGCTCCATGAGGGGTTCGTTTCGCGCGGGCGGGATGGTGAGCGCAAGGGCTAACGTGGCCGGCACGCAAGAGCAAGCGTGCTCGCGGCGTGGTGCTGCCCAATTTGCAGGCGATGGCAGGATTGCAGACGACGGCGCGCGCTTGATGCGGACTTCCGTGCCGGTCATGATGCGCGGCGCATAAGAAAAGCTGAAGGAGGAACGATGGATCTCGGGCTCAAGGGAAAGAATGCGGTCGTCACGGGCGGGAGCCGCGGGCTCGGCTGGGCCATTGCCGAGGTGCTGGCCGGCGAGGGCATGAATGTGGTGCTCGTCGCGCGTGACGGAAAGGCGCTCGAGGAGAATGCGGCATCGCTGGAGCAGCGGTTCGGTGTTCGTGCCGTGCCACATGCGGCGGACCTCATGGTGATCCCCGAGATCGAGCGGGCGGCAGCAGTGGTTGTGTCGGCGCTCGGGTCGGTGGATGTGCTCGTCAATTCGGCGGGCGCGACCAAGCGCGGCGATTTCTTCACGCTGACGGACGCGGATTGGGACAGTGGCTTCGGGCTGAAATTCTTCGGGGCCATGCGCATGAGTCGCGCGCTGTGGCCGGCGCTGAAGAAGAGCGGCGGTGCGATCGTCAATATCGTCGGCGTCGGCGCGCGGATGCCGAGCGCGGATTTCACGATCGGCGGCTCGGTGAATGCGGCCTTCCTGCATTTCACCAAGGCGCTCTCGACGATCGGCACGCGCGATGGTGTGCGTGTCAACGCGATCAATCCGGGAATCTTCGAGACGGGGCGGCTGCAGCAGTCGCTGCGCTCGGCGGCGGAGCAGGCCGGTGTGCCGATCGACAAGGCGGCGGAGGTGTTGCTCGGGAAGCTCGGCGTGCCACGGTTCGGCAAGCCGCATGAGGTGGCGCGGCTCGTCGCGTATCTCGCGTCGGAGCACGCGGCGTATATGAACGGCTCTGCCATCGAGATCGATGGCGGCTCGCAGCGGAATATCTGAGCGACGCGTGAAGGACCGGAACATGAAAGCGATTGTCGTCGGTGGGGGCATTCTCGGCGCGAGCGTGGCCTATCATCTTGCGCGGGCGAAGTGCGACGTGACGCTCGTCGATCGCGCGGATGAAGGACGGGCGACGGCCGCGGGCGCCGGCATCGTCTGCCCTTGGGCCTCGCAGACCGTGGATGAAGCCTACTATGCGCTGCTTGCGCATGGCGCGCGGTACTATCCAAAGCTGGTCGCGATGCTGGCGGAGGATGGCGAGAGCGATCTCGGCTATGCGAAGGTCGGCGGACTTCATGTGCCGTCCGATGCAGCCGAGCTCGACGCAGCAGAGCGGCGGGCGCGGGCGCGTGCCGTCGATGCGCCGGAGGCGGGCAGCATCGAGCGGCTTTCGCCGGCGGAAGCACGTCGCTTGTTTCCGCCGCTGCGGCCGGATCAGCCGGCATTGTTCGTGTCGGGCGGGGCGCGCGTCGATGGACGACGGATCGCGGCGGCCATGCAGCGGGCTGCGGGGAAGCATGGTGCGCGGCTGGTGAACGGTTCGGCGGAGCTCGTGATGCGCGGGGGGCGTGCGGCGGGTGTGCGCGTCGATGGCGAACTGATCGAGGGCGATGTCGTCGTCGTGACGGCCGGTGCCTGGGCTTCGTGGTTGCTCGAGCCGGCGGGTGTCCGATCGGGCGTCGCGCCGCAGCGCGGGCAGATCGTGCATCTGCGCCTGCCGGGAACGGACACGTCGCAATGGCCGATCCTGCAGCCGCTCAACAGCTACTATCTGCTGGCGTTCGAGGACTCGCGGATCGTGATCGGCGCGTCGCGCGAGTTCGGATCCGGATTCGACTATCGGCTGACGGCGGCGGGTGTCGCGGAGGTGCTCAATGCGGGGCTTGCCGTCGCGCCGGGGCTTGCCGACTGGACCTTGCACGAGATCCGCATCGGCTTTCGGCCGCTCGCCGATGACAAGCGGCCGAAGCTCGGGCGGGCGCCGGGCGTCGACAACCTGATCATCGGCAATGGGCTCGGGCCGAGCGGCCTCTGCATGGGGCCTTTCAGCGGTGCGGAGCTGGCTCGGCTCGCGCTCGGCCAGCCGACCGAGCTGGCGCTCGGTCCTTATGCGCCTGCTGGGGCGTGAGCGGGCGGGGCCGGGCTCAGACCAGCTTGGCGTCGAGCGTGATGTCGGCCTTGAAGAGCTTCGAGACGGGGCAGTTCTCCTTGGCCTTCTTGGCAAGCTCGGCGAATGCGGCCTGATCCGTGCCCGGTATCTGCGCCTTGAGATCGAGATGAACGGCTGTGATGGTGAAGCCGCCGTCCTTCTGCTCGAGGGTGACGGTGGCGGTCGTGTCCATCTTTGTGGCCGTGAGGTTGGCCTGGCCGAGGATGTTGGAGAGCGCCATGGTGAAGCAGCCGGCGTGGGCCGCTCCGATCAGCTCCTCGGGGTTGGTGCCTTTCACGCCCTCGAAGCGCATGGCGAATCCGTAGGGGTGGTTGGCCAGCGCGCCGCTCTCGGTGCTGATCGATCCCTTGCCGTCCTTGAGGCCGCCGCTCCAGCTCGCGCTGCCCTTGCGGTTGATCTTCATGAGTTCATTCTCCGTTCGGCTGGGCGAGGTCCGTGCGCCCCGCTCCTTACTGAATGGTGATTTCAGCCATCAAGTTCCAGGGATGATCACGGCGTTGCGATCATCGCGGGGGCCAGATGTGGGCACTGATTGCGTGCCGGGCACAACCTCCGGAAGTGCGGGACGCTCCTCCTTCGTCAGAATTTTGAATGCCGCTTCGGCGGCGGCGTCGGGCGGGGCGCCGGCACTGCGGGCATTCTCGTAGGTCCGCCCGGCCGCGAGAGCCGCGCGTCGGGTGTGCCGCCAAAGGCCGAGCGCCGCGCAGACGGCAGGCAAAAACCGGCCGAGAAGCGGGCCGTCTGCTCTCACATCGTTGTCCATGGTCCGCTCCCTGGCAGCCGGGGCTTGTTTTCACAGGTCTCGGATTCCGGCCGCGGAGAGGGTGTATGTCTTGTGCGTCAAGCCACCGTTCAGCGGCGCGCGGCGGCCGCTTCTGCCGAATTGACGCTGGCTTGACGGAGCTGGCTTTAGATTTTGCCGGAAAGCCTCGCCGCAGGGTTCCGGCTTGGTGAAGGGGCAGACGAATGCACGGCTTCAATCCGCTCAGCCTCAGGGCACATCGACTGGTGGTCGACGAGAAGGCGAGGGCCAAGCCCGACCCGCGCCGCGGTTTCCGCAATCTTTTCGGTACACCGGACGTGGTCTACAGCGCTGGCGGCCTCATGCAGCAGCCGGACAGCGAGGAGAAGCTCATCGGGCTCATGATGCGGCTCGCAAGCCGCACGGCGGCCGGCCAGAACCGCTTCTGGTCGGATCGGCTCGCGCCGCCTGCGGGCAGCGCCGCAGCGGCCGCAGGCGCCGCGGCGCTCGAGAGCTGGGAAAATCCGAACCTGCCCTCGGGCTACACCTATCTGCTCCAGCTCGTGGCGCACGACCTGGTCGCGAGCACGGTCTCGCTCTCGATCGACGTCGAGCGGGCGGAGGTCGAGAACACGCGTGAGGATGCTCTCGTTCTCGAGACGATCTACGGCGAGGGGCCCGAGCTGACGCCGGAGCCCTACGAGTTCAGCCGCGCGGCGTTGAAGGGGCGCGGCCTTGTGCCCCGCACGCGTCTCAGAACGGGGCCGCTGCGGCCGAAGATTGCCGGCGCCACTCATTGTCCGCACCGGGATGTCGGACGCGGCACGGGCACGGCCGGCATCGAAAACGGGAACCGACCGGTCAACATGGTCGAGGACGGTGCGCGGGAAAGCGACAGGTCCAAGCTGTGGCTGACCGAGACCATGGTCGCCGATACGCGCAACGACTCGCATGCGCTGCTGTCGCAGCTCACCGTTCTCTTTCACATCCTGCACAACACGCTGGTCGAGAAGCTGGAGAAGCGCGTCGGACCCAGGCCCGATTTGTCGGAGCAGGAATTCGCGTGGCGGACATTCGTGTGCGCGCGGACGGCCGTCACGCTCATCTATCGGCGCATTATCCGCAATGACCTCATGCGCCGGCTGCTGCATCCGGCCATCTACGAGGCGTACACGAAGGGCTGGCGGCTCGAGAAGGCGGAGGCTGTCGGCGAGGGTATTCCGACCGAGTTCTCGCACGGCGCCTTTCGCTTCGGGCACGCGATGGTACGCGATGAATATCGGGTCAACGATCCGAAGAATTCGCAACTCATGGACTTCGGCCTGCAGCAGTCGCCGCGGCTCCCCTACAAGCTCCCGGTCAACGCGGACTGGCTGGTCGACTGGCGTCTGTTCTTCGAGGTCGATCCGTCGGTCGCGCCGAACTACAGCCGCCGCATTGGTCCGCACTACGCGCGGCCGCTGCTCGCTGATCTCGTGTTCACGCCGGAGAGTGGTCGGGGCCTCCCCTTCCTCGATCACCTGAGCGCGTCCTACGCCGGCCTCTGGTCGGTGCCCAGTCTTATTGGCCACATCAAGGAGGTGCTTGCGAAGGAACCGAATTCTTTACTCGCCGATATTTTCATCACCTATGACTTATGGCGGGCGCCGTTCTCAGGCTGGCTGGGCGAGGGTGACGGCCTGATACCTTTGTCGGATGACGACAAAACGCGCCTTGCCACTGATCCTCCTCTCTCGTTGTTCGTTCTCTTCGAGGCGGGGCATTCGGTTCGCTCCGGTGGGCCCGAGCGCAACGGAGGCGGTGCTTGCCTCGGTGCGCTCGGCTCTCTCATCGTCGCCGAGACCATCTACGGTGCGCTCGACCGCAACAAGGTCATGTTCGACGGTGCGTCGAGCCTCGCCACGTCGCTGCGTGAATGCTGCGCGAGGCTGCTCGGCACGCCTGACGCGCTCGTGGATGTGGCCGTCGGGCGTGACGGTGTGCGCCGCGATATCAACGAGATGAAAGACGTTATTGTGTTCCTGGCCGCAAACGGGGCTTTCCCTGCTTGAGGCCAATCAAGCTCTTTAGGAAGGAGACAGCCAATGCCAAGACGCATCGTTCCTCCCGCGAGCGAACTGAGGTGGGGGCAACTGGTCAAGTCGTGGGCTACCGGCAAGAATTATCTCGCGCCGGGGCAGCCGCCGATCCCGCTGCCGCACACATTCGAGGAGTTCAAGACGCTCTGCAACGACACGCTCGGTCTCGGGCTCGATCTTCCGGACTGGATGAGTGCGATCGTCTTCGTGCAGCCGAGCCGGTCGGCGCTGACCATACGCCTGCCGCCGAAGGAGATCGTCGAGGAGAACGAGGCCGAATTCCAGCAGAGCGGCTCTCGCTATCATATCCCGGCCTTCTACGACCAGTTCTATCACAGTGAGCTGGATGTGCCGGATACGCTGCAGGCCAAGCTCGAATTCCACGCGCTGCGTATCGGAGACTACAGCATCAGCATGTGCGCCTGAGGCGCGACACGAGGTCGGGTCCCGGTTCAGGCGTGCGCAGTGGGGCGCGCAATTGCTGGAGAAAGGCCCGTCACGGGAGCACCTGCGCCCGCCAGTCCCTCCCGCAGGTGCTCCCAATCTTCGGTCCGGCGCATCGGGAAGAGGTGGAGAAACCACCGGGCCATGGCTTCCTCGTTCGGCGATGAGGAGCCGCACCAGCGCTGTGCGACCAGGGCATAGAAGCGCTTGAGCTCCTTCGCGGCCTGATCCTTTTCGCCGAGATGATAGAGCGCCGAGACCTTCCATCCGAGTTCGTTCGGTACGCTGCTGGTTGCCTGATCGGCGGCGGCGAGGGAGGCGGCGTAATTGCCGCTGATGTGCTCGACGATGGTCCGGTAGCGCCAGTGGATGGGCATGGGATCGACCATGTGGCTCGCGGCGTCGAGGAGGAAGGCGCGCGCCTTGCCGGTGTCGCCGCCAAAGGCGAAGCCGAGGCCGGCGGACGTGCTCGTCCAGGGATCGTTGTCGTTGAGCTCGTGGGCGAGCTCGTGATGGGCGGCTGCCTGCTCGTGCTGGCTCGCGAAGGCGTGCGCCCAGCCGAGCGCGAGATGCGCGCGCGAGTCCACTGCATCGAGGCGCGCCGCCTCGCGTGCGTAGTTCAGCGCATCGGTCGTCCGCTCGGTGCTGCGGAAGATGCCTGGATGCACGAAGTGGATGGTGTTCTGGAGCTGCGCGAGGCTCGAGTAGGCCGGCGCAAAGCCAGGGGCGCCGCGAATGGCGGTGCGGAAGAGCTCGGCGGCGCGATGCCAGTCCTGCGGGTCGAAGCTCAGGATGAGCGCCTGTCCGCGCAGCCACGTGTCGAAGACCTTGAGGCCGTCGTCCGGTCGCGGCGAGATGATCGACATGCGCTCGGCGGAGACGTTGACCTTGAGCGCGGCGGCGAGGCGGCGCATGACGGTCTGCTGCGCGTTCATCCACTCCGCCGCCGAGAGCTCCAGCCGCTCGCTCCAGAGCAGCACGCCGGTCGCCGCCTCCTTGAGCGTGAGGACGAGGCGCAGCGCGTCGCCGGACTGCACGGTGCTGCCTTCGATCGTGTACTCCTCGGCATTGTCGAGGGGCGCGAGCTGCCGGCCGCCGGCGGGACCGATGTCGCGAACGAGCCATTCCCGGAAACGCGTAAGACAGGCCAGGAGCTCGCGCCGGAAGCCGTGCACGAGGTGAAGCTCCTCGGGTCGCGCGCCGATCTCGAAGGGGGCGATGGAGAGGACGAAGCGGGAGGACCAGCGGTTGCCGGCCGTGATGCCCGGTCCGGCGGGCGGGATGGCGGCCAATGTACTGACGGAAGTCAGCGGCGGTGCGGGCTTTGCCTGCGTGGGCTGCGGCGCGGGCTCGGGTCTTGTCGCGACCGGCTGGCCGAGCTTGATCGCGGCGACAAGGTCCTGCGTGTCTCTCGAAGGCTCGGTGTCGTACTCGGCATCGAGCAGGTCCCAGAGCTTCTTGTAGACGGCGAGCGCGCCGGCCGTGTCGCCTGCGGCGTGGCGCGCGTTCATGAGCGCGCGGGCTGCTTCCTCGTGCGTCGGATCGAGATTGAGGATGGAGCGCGCGAGATCCTCGACATGATGTCCGCCGGCGGAGGTCTCCCGCAAGGCGGTCTCAAGGTCACGCTCGATGCGCTGGCGAATGGCTTCGCGCTTGGCGGTCAGCCAGACGTCGAAGGCGGGATCGATGGCATCGCAGCCGTCGAGGAGCTGGTCGGTCAGACGCTCGTGCTCGAGGAGCAGGCGATGCGGCGTGCCGGCCCTGACCTGTTCGAGCACCTTGACGACATCGACGTCGAATGATGCGGGCTTGAGGCCGATGTCGAACTTGTCGGCCTCGAAGCCGTCATACCCGGCGGCGGCGAGCGCGGTGCGCATCTCATAGAGCGCCTGGCGGAGAGAAGCGCGGGCTCGACTGTCTTCCGTCTCGCTCCACAGAAGGCCGACGAGGCGTTCGCGCTTCTCGCGGCCCTTGTCGGTCAGAAGCAGATAGGCGAGGAGCGCGCGGGACTTGCGGTTCGCGAGCTGGACCGCGTGATCGCCAAAGTGAATGGTCGGAGTGCCGATGAGCTGAGCGTGCAGCATCGCGCCGCCGGATGCGGGCACATTGTCTGTCGCTCGCCTCGCCAATGCTCAGACCCTCCGCGCCGATTATTGCCGCCGCCGTTGAAGTGATTGTGCAAGGAGTTGAAAGGCTAGTTGTGTTCTTCCGAGCCGTCCAGCGATCCATGATGCCTGCTGGGCGCGCGTTGAACGCAAGGTTACACGATGCCGATCGAAGGCCGCGACGCGCCGGCGCTTATCCTCTGAACGGTGAAAAGTCGGGCCGTGACGAGATCGCCGGGCATGAGCTGCAGGCGCGGCGCGATCGCCTTAACCACCTTGAGAGGGCTCTCGGGTCGCGTGAGATCGACATGCCAGGCGGCGATGCCGGCGTCGGCGAGTGTGGTTGCGGCACGTTGCATGGCGGGCGTGCGGTGGCGCGGCGTTTCGATGGTGCTCAAGGGCGCGAGAGCTTCGACGGAGGTTGCCGCGCGCGCGAGGTGGCGGCGGTCGATGTCGGAGAGCGCGGCCTCGCCGGCTTCGCTGAGCTTGCCGCGGGCGAGCGCAAGGCCGAGCTCCATCTGGCAAAGCTCGAAGAGCGCGCTGCCGGCGGCGCGCGCGGGCGAATGTCGTGCGGCAAGGCCGAAGGCGAGGCCCTGGCCGTCGGGTGCGTGCGCGAAGGCGGCCATGACTGGGATCGGGAGATCGCTGCCGATGTCGAGGACGCGTGTGAGGCGTGCAGCTCTCTCGGACTGGCGCAGCTCGGCGTGGAGGCGCGCGACGGCGGCAGCTTCGGGACTTGCCGGGTCAAGCGCGACTGCCGGCGCGCCGCCGAGCCACCAGAGCGCGGCGGCATCGCGCTCGATGAGCTCGAGAAGGGCCCGATCCATGGCCTGTTCCGGGTCGGTTGCCGCGGCCGTGCCGGTGCTCGGTGCGGCGCCAGGGAGTGCGATCGCGCCTGGATTTGCGCGGCGCAGGCACCAGTCGGCGGGAACGAGGGCCTCGGTGCCGGTCGCGGTGTCGAGCGCGCGGACCCAGTCGAGGGGGGCGTGGAGCGCGTGCGGATCGTGGGCCTGGATGAGGCCGATCAGCTCGGCGATCTGGTCGGGTATCTGCACGGCTTCGAGCGGCGCGGATAGGACCACATCGCCATGGCGCTCGACCTGCGCTGTGCGCTCGACGGCTTCGGCGAGGCATCCGGCGAGTGCGTCCTCGAGGCGGAGACCGGTTCCGCCGACACTGAACGGAGGCCGATGGCTGGCGCCGGCCGCATCGGGCACCTCGGCAAGACCACCGACGTAGCGCAGTCCCGGTGCCGTGGCCGAGCGCATGAGCCAGAGACGCGCCATGAGTGGCGCTGCGGCCATGACCCAGTCGCCATGCGCGTCGGCAGCCGCTTCGAGCAGCTCCGCTTCTTCCGCGCTACCTCTTCTCAGCTCGAGAATACGCATGGGCCGACCGATTGCCGGGCTCGAAAACGGAATAATACAGCTCAGGCGCGGAGTGCGGCGGCCGCGCGGCGGATGCTCTCCTCGGCCGAGGTTGCGAGATGCTGGATGGCCTCCGCGAGCATGGCATTATGGGCGCGGTCGAAGTTCTCGATCAGCAAGCCCTTGTCGTCGCGCACGTGGCCAGTCGCGGCGCGGGCGCCCGGAATGCGCTCGATGAGCGGGCGAGGATCCGTCGAATAGGCCCAGATGGGGATGCCGAGCGCGTGGGCAAAGCCGAGCTCAAAGGCGGTGCCGTCATCGGCGTGCGGTCCGCGGAACGGGCTCAGATCGGCGACGACGGCGTCGGCGGTCCGGAGTTCGCGCAGACAGGCCGCCTGGATGGTGCGCGAGGACATCGGCCCGTCGAGGTCGAAGTCCAGCGGGTAGAGACCCTCGCAGCCGTATTGATCGCAGAGCACGACGAGCCGGACGCCGGCGTCGTCGGCATCGGCCTGGAAGACGGTCGGACCGGCTAGATAAATGCGGGGTCTCATGTGTCAAGCCTCGTCGGCACGTTTTCTGCCTCATTCGAATCATCGTGTAGAATACCGTGTCTGACAAGCTAGTGCCCCGATGTCGGAGTTCGCTTGACCTCGCTGCTGGTCCCCCGAGCGAACTTCGGAATCAAAAGGGGCACTAGAATCGCAGATTTGCTAGTGTGATTCAGATCGAGAAATTCGCGCGGTACCTCGCCACGAGATCTGGCGAATTTCTCGATCATCACACTAGGCGCCTCGCCGGCTACTACAAGGGCCGCCGGGAGCCGGAGAATGCCGAACGTGGCCGAACTCGCGCAGTATGCTGCTCTCCCGTACGTGACGCTCGACGGCGATCTCAGCGTGTGCCTGATCACGAGTCGCGGCACGGGACGCTGGGTCATTCCAAAGGGCTGGCCCAAACCGAAGCTCCGGCCCTATGAGCTGGCCGCGCGCGAGGCAGAAGAAGAGGCAGGCCTCGTCGGCGAGATCGCGGCCGATCCGATCGGCAGCTATACCTACCGCAAGCGCCTGCATTTCTTTGCCTCCGCCGACTGCCGGGTCGTCGTCTACCCACTGCTCGTGACGGCACAGTACGGACATTGGCCCGAGCAGGCCGAGCGCAAGCTGATCTGGGTGCCGGCGCCGAAGGCTGCGGGCATGGTTCGCGAGCCCGAGCTTGCGCGGCTGCTGGCGGCGTTGCCGAGCTGGATCACGGCGCAGCCGACAGCGCGAGCCCTTTGAGCGGCTTTCATTTCCCCGTTCTTGTCCGAGCGAAGGGTTGTCATCGAGGCGACGGCCACGTATGGCCCTGGCTGGCATTCGCGGCGCCGACGTGACCGTTGAGGAAATGGACGCATGACGACGACGACCGGCAGCAACCGGACCGCCGCGGAGCACAAGCTCAAAAAATCCTCCCTCGACAAGGATCTGAGAAAGATCACGCGGATCGAGGACGCGACGCGTGCGGCCTCGCTCAATATCGTCGCGCTCACGGGCGGCATTCTCTTCCTGGCGGCGGCGGGGCTGATTGCCGCCTCGCAGATTGCGGGCGAGCCCCGGGGCGCGCTGATCGTGGTCGGCGCCATCCTCGCCGGCTACATGGCCATGAATATCGGCGCCAACGACGTCGCGAACAACGTCGGGCCGGCTGTCGGCTCGCGCGCGCTGACGATGACGGGGGCGCTGGTCATCGCGGCCGTCTTCGAGGTGGCGGGCGCGCTCATTGCCGGGGGCGATGTCGTCACGACCATATCGGCGGGCATTGTCGAGCAGGCGGCCGTCGCGGACCCCGGCGTGTTCATCTGGGTCATGATGGCCGCACTCTTTTCGTCGGCGGTGTGGGTGAACCTCGCGACGTACCTCGGGGCGCCGGTCTCGACGACGCACGCCGTGGTCGGCGGCGTTGCGGGCGCGGGCATTGCGGCGGCCGGTCTTGGCGCCGTCCAATGGGACACCATGGGGGCGATCGCCTTGAGCTGGGTGATTTCGCCCCTGTTCGGCGGCATCGTGGCGGCGCTGTTCCTCGCCTTCGTCAAGACGTTCATCATCTACCAGGACGACAAGATCGCGGCCGCGCGGCGCTGGGTGCCGCTGCTGCTGGCGATCATGGCATCGAGCTTTACCGCCTACCTTCTGATGAAGGGCCTGAACAAGGTCTGGCCGATATCGGGCGGCGCGATCGCGGTGATCTCGAGCGTGGTGTTCGGGGTTTCGGCGATCGTTCTGCGGCCCATCATCCGCCGGCAATCGGTGGATCTCGAGAACCGCAATCAGTCATTGCGCCTGCTGTTCCACTGGCCGCTCATTTTCGCGGCGGCACTTCTTTCGTTCGCGCACGGTGCCAACGATGTCGCCAATGCGATCGGTCCGCTCGCCGCGATCATCGAGACGGCGCTGGCCGGAGACGTCGCGCGGGTGGTGCGCATTCCGGGCTGGGTCATGCTGATCGGCGCTTTCGGCATCAGCTTCGGGCTGTTCTTCTATGGTCCGCGCCTCATTCGCACGGTCGGCGAGCAGATCACCAAGATGAACCCGATGAGGGCGTTCTGCGTCGCGCTCTCGGCGGCGGTCACGGTCATCGTAGCGTCGGCGCTCGGGATGCCAGTCAGCTCGACGCACATCGCGGTCGGTGCGGTTTTCGGCGTCGGCTTCTTCCGCGAGTACTATACGACGCACAGTCGCCGGCGCCGCGCGTATATTCGCACGCCGGATGGCGAGAAGATCAACATTGCCGAGCACGCGTTGCCCGATCCCGAGGAGCTGCTGCGGCGCAAGCTCGTCAGGCGGTCGCATTTCATGGTGATCGTCGCGGCGTGGGTCATCACCGTGCCGGCATCGGCGCTGCTGGCAGCCGGCATTTTCCTGACACTCACGCAGTTCCGCTGAAGTCAGCGCGTCGTATCGGCGGGATCGCCTGCGGTTATCTCGACGAGCGCGCCAGCGGTATCGAGGGCGAAGACTTCGCGCTCGGGTAGTTCCTGTTTGATGCGGCGGGCAAGCGAGAGGCCGCGCTCGATGTGCTCGCGGCGCCGGTCCTCGGACCAGTTACTGTTGGCGGGATCGTCCGCGTTGAGCGACATGTCGTACTCTGCGGCCCAGGCCCAGAGGTCGTTCTCGAGCTCCAGGGATGCGTAAAGGTAGTAGGGCGAGAAGTTGCCGATCTTCCCGTCGTCCATCGCCCAGAGCGGATAGCAGCCGTAGTCGGCCATGAGCTTGATGCGGCGCGAGTCGGCGATGTCGCCGCCGGTATCGTCGGGTGTATCGGGGCTGTCGCCGGCGTCGTCGTCGCTGCTGTCAAATGCCGTGAAGCCGGGTTTGCGCTTCGGTGGCGCGAGCGTGTGGCGCAGGATGTAGCCGAGGTGGAGCAGGATGGCGGCGAGGGCCGCGCCCCACAGGAGCGGCGGCGCATCCGAGAGCTTGGTTAGGCGGCCAGTGTAGGCGGCCCAGATCGTGAAGAGCGTCGCGGCGCCGTAGACGACGAACGCATTGATGCTGCGCTGGCGGGCGTCCGGCGGTGGCGGGTCGGCGACGTCGAAGTAATAGGGGCCGAGCACGAGGAAGAAGAAAATCTGTATCAGCGCGGAGATCGCGAAGAGCCAGGCGGCGGGCTCGAGCAGGAGCACGAGGCACACGCCGCCCGCGAAGAAGAGGACGGAGAGGCAGAGCAGCCAGAGCGTGCGGTGCTGCTCGATGCGCTCGGTCTTCTTCATGCTGATCGCGGCAATGGCCTGATCGATGAGGTTCGATGTGAGTGCGGCGCGGGCGGCGAAGGTGCCGGCCAGGAGGTAGAATGCGCCGATGGCGCGCAGTGCAATATCAACGCCGTCCATTTTGTCTGTCACCCCCGGTGCAGCCCCGTTCAGGGCATAGCGCACCGGCGATTTGGACGGAACCTCGGAGAGCGGTGTTTCCTCGGGCAGTTGGGGCGTCCGGCGATGGGTTGCGGGCGTCCCCCGATCGTGTGATAAGCGGCCCGGGAGGCTGGCGGCGGACGGATCCCTCGCCAACCGGGTCAGGTCCGGAAGGAAGCAGCCCTAACGATCAGGGTTCGGGTCGTCTGCCGGTCTCCTTTGACGGCTTTGTCGAGGCGCGAGGCCGAATTCTCCGCGAGGACGTCAGGCGGCATGGCGCGCAGGAAAGATTCCGGCAGCGACGACGAAGAGCCGTTCGGCGCCGAGCCGGCCGATGCGCCCGATGCCGCCGAGCACGACGACGGGCCTTCCTTCTTCTCGGATGCCGAGATGGCGCCGGCGGGCAAACCGGCCGAGGGCGGCTATGTCGTGCTCGCGCGCAAGTATCGCCCGGAGACCTTCAACGACCTGATCGGCCAGGAGGCCATGGTCACGACGCTGCGCAATGCTTTCGCGGCGGATCGCATCGCGCAGGGCTACATGCTGACCGGCGTGCGCGGTGTCGGCAAGACGACGACGGCGCGTATTCTCGCGCGGGCGCTGAATTACGTGAAACCGGGACTGCCTGATCGGCCGACCGTCGAGATGGATGGCTATGGCGCGCATTGCGAGGCGATCATCCAGAGCCGCCATCCGGATGTGATCGAGATCGACGCGGCGTCGAATACGGGCGTCGACAACGTGCGCGAGATCATCGAGAGCGCGCGCTACAAGCCGATGACGGCGCGCTACAAGGTCTTCATCATCGACGAGGTTCACATGCTGTCGAAGGGAGCGTTCAATGCGCTCCTGAAGACGCTGGAGGAGCCGCCGCCGCACGTGAAGTTCATCTTCGCGACGACGGAAGTGCGCAAGGTGCCGGTGACGGTGCTTTCGCGGTGTCAGCGCTTCGATCTGCGCCGCGTCGAGGTGCCGGTGCTCGCCGAGCATTTCCAGCGCATTGCCGGGAAGGAAGGCGCGACCATCGAGGAGGAGGCGTTGCTGCTGATCGCGCGCGCGGCCGAGGGCTCGGTGCGTGATGGGCTCTCGATCCTCGATCAGGCCATTGCCATGGGCGAGGGCGCGGTCTCGGGGCCGACCGTGCGCGCCATGCTCGGTCTCGCCGATCGCGGGCGCATCTACGATCTCATCGAGCACACGCTTTCGGGGCGAACGGCGGAAGCGCTCGCGGCGCTCGACGGGCTCTACAAGGATGGCGCGGACCCGCTCGAAGTGCTGGGCGATCTCGCGGAGGCGGTGCACGCGGCAACGCGGATCAAGGTCGCGGGCGCGGCGACGGAGCGCGAGGTGCTTTCGGGCGAGGAGCTGCGGCGCGCGTCGGCGCTTGCCGAGAAGCTGTCGATTCCGCTTCTCGCGCGCGTGTGGCAGATGCTGCTCAAGGGGTTGGACGAGGCGGGGCGCGCGCCGGACGTGCGTGCCGCGGCCGAGATGGTCGTCATCCGCATTGCGCACACGGCCGACCTACCCTCGCCCGACGAGATCATTCGCACGCTCGGCGGTGTGCCGGTGCCGCGCCGCAGCGAAGCAAGAGCGCCATCGGAAGGCAGAGCCGCCGGCAAAGTCGAGGCGCGGGCCGCGACGCCTCCCGTCATCGCGAGGGCGACTGAGCCGCAGAGCGACGACGCGGACGAGGGCCGCTTTGCGCCGCCGCTCGACGAGATGCCCGAGCCTGCTGTCGCGCCGGATGCGTATGACGAGGGTGAGGCGGAAGAGGATGATCTTGGGCCATCGACCATCGAGCGGCCCGAGGACATCGTGCTCAACACGTTCGAGGATGTGGTCAATCTGATCGGCCGCAAGCGCGATGCGCTGCTCAAAGACCATCTCGAGGAGCGTGTGAGTCTCGTGAAGTTCGATCCCGCAGGGTCGATCGAGCTCCATCTGCTCGATGGGGCGCCGCCCGAGATCGCCAACGAGCTGCGCGTGAAGCTCAACAAGTGGACGGCGCGGCGCTGGACGATCGCGCTCAGCAAGCGGCCGGGCGCGCCGCCGCTCGGCGAGCAAAAGCGGGCGGAGGAAGCGGCCGAGATCGAGGCGTTGAAGCAGCATCCCTCGGTGCGGGCCGTGTTCGAGCAGTTTCCCGATGCGGAGATTGCGAGCGTCAAGCCGATCGCGACGCCGCTGGCGGATGAGACGGAAGAACCCGGCGAAGACAGCGCAGTGGGCTGAACGCCGATCGATCACTATATGAATGAATTGGCTTCGGCCGACCGTCGCGCACAGAGGACACGGCGATGAAAGACCTCATGGGGATGATGAAGAAGGCCCAGGAACTCCAGGGCAAGATGCAGCGCATGCAGGAGGAGCTGTCGGCGCTCGAGGTCTCGGGCCAGTCCGGCGCCGGTCTCGTGCAGGTGACGCTCAACGGCAAGGGCGAGATGCGTTCGGTGAAGATCGATCCGAGCCTGCTCAAGCCCGATGATGCGGAGATCGTCGAGGATCTCGTGCTCGCGGCCTTCCAGGATGCCAAGGGTAAGGTCGAGGGCGAGATGCAGAAGCGCATGCAGGAGGTCACGGGCGGCCTGCCGCTGCCGCCCGGCCTCAAGCTTTTCTGAGAAACTTATCCTCGGGCGCTGGCGACCCGGCACACTCGGTGTCACTCGGCCCACGAGGGAGCGCTGTCGACGCGCTCTGCAGTGCGGGACGAGGCTGCAAGGCGCGTGGCCCCACCGGGGAACCAGGAAAGAACGACGAGGCCGGATCGGCTCTGCCGGCTGCCGTGCCTGGCGACGCTTCTTGCAGCACAAGGCGCGGATGTCGCGCTTGTCCAAACGAAGAGTCTGGCGTCCGCGCCTTGCTCCCTCCTTTTGAAACCCGGCGCAGCGATGCGTGCGGGCGTAAGGGGCGTATGGGCTTTGGGGGCCGGAGAGGAGCGGCGGCATACGCCGGCGTTGGCGCAAGCTTCCGCCCTCATCCCGACCTTCTCCCCGCGCGCGGGGAGAAGGAGAAGTGGGCAAATTCGCGAAGCTCCGCTCCAAGCGCCGCGTCAGTCCCTGAAGGGTGACCACTTGGGGGCGGGCTCGGGCGCGAAGCCGAAGGACGGCGCGGACGGCTGCACCTTCGAAACCCACGCAGATGTCGCCTTGGGCGGCTCAGGCTGCTGGGCCATTTGCGAGGCCGGCGAGGGCTTCGGCGGAGGCGGCGCGATGCGCTTCGTGCGATCGACTTTCACGGCCTGACGCGACACCGGCGCCGGACCGATCTGCGGACCCTGCTCGGTCTCGGCGGAGGCCGGCTCGAAGATGGCCGCGGGTGCAATCGACGCGCGCGTGTCCGGTGATCTCAGCACGTGGATCTGCAGCGCGCTCGCGGCGAGCTCGCGGCTGTTCGCGGCCAGAACGCGCACGGAAAGCTCGATATGGTCGGGCGTCGAGGGCGGCAGCGAGAGTACGGCATGGCCGACGTCCGCGATGCCGACGGTCCAGGTGTCGGGCGCGATCTTCATGCCATGGGAGACACGGGCGTCGGCCGGCAGACCGTCGATGATCACGGCACTGCCGGCCCACGAGGGGCCGCCGCCCGAGACGAGCATCGGCAGACTCAGGCGCTGGAGGTCGCTTTCGGCTACCGTCAGTCGGGTCACGGGGCTCGGTGCGGGCGGGCGGCTTTCCAGGGTGTCGGCCCGGGTGTCAGGTGGTGTTTCCGGTGTCGCGGCGGCGGGTGCGGGCGGAGCGGGCGCGAAGTTGCGGGCGGCCAAATCGCGCGCGGAATGAGCAAACTGCTCGGTCCTGAGCGCCACCTCGGCCGGCGGGGCGACGGCGGACGTTGCCCTGATGGCGCTCTCCGGCAGCGCCATGTGCCAGATCGAGGGCACGATGGCCGTCGCGGAGAGGAGCAGGAGGCTGCAGGCCGCAACGGTCGCCGGGCGGCGGAAGGCGCTGCCGACTGATGACGCCTCGTCGCGCTCGTCCGCGTCGTGGTCGCGCTCGGGAACGCCGAGCATGGGCGTGCGGACCGGTGGCGCCAGGCCGATCTGGCGGCCGAGGCTCATGGGCGCACCGTGCGGCTGCCGCGTGGGATGGACCAGATGCACGGGGTGGCCGTCGCTCAGGCGATTGAGCTGCTGCTCCAGGACGCGGAGCTGTTCGCTCAACGAGCGCGGCAGATCGTGACCGCCGAAGTTCTGGTCATGGGACGCCAAACGAGTACTCCACAGTCGGACATCAAGGGCGACAAGAGCGGGACAGGCCGCGTGCCCTTTCAACCGCGATGAGCACAATACGGCTCGACAATAGTGGACCCGGGAAGGCGAATCGAATCGCGCCGAGCCGTTATCATCAGGAAGCTGTGGATAAAATCGGCGCGCCACACCGTGTCGCGTGGGTGCCATAATTCGTGTGGCTGCTTGGTCGCGCGCGGCTATTTTTCGGGAATGGAGACGGGTACGCCAGGCTCGTACTTGGCGCGCCTCAGCACGAGTGTCGTCTTCACGCTGGCCACGTTCGGAAGGGCCGTGAGCTGGCCGAGAACGAACTCCTGGAAGGCGGGGAGATCGGGCGCCACACAGCGCAGCATGTAGTCCATGTCGCCCGAGAGCATGTAGGCCTCGCGCACGAGCGGCCACATGAGGATCTGCTTCTCGAACTCGCGCAGGTCCGGCTCGCCCTGGGCATGAAGGCGGACGGAGGCGAAGGCCGTGACCTCGAAGCCGGCGCGCGGCTGATCGAGCTCGGCGTGATAGCCGCGGATGAGGCCGGCTTCTTCGAGGGCCTTCACGCGCCGGAGGCAGGGCGGGGGCGAGAGGCCGACGCGGGCGGCGAGCGCCACGTTGGTGATGCGGCCGTCGGCCTGCAGCTCTTTGAGGATGCGCCAGTCCGTGGCGTCGAGTTCGGCGCGCATGCTAAGAGGAGGACCATCAACTTGTGGACGATGGAGCGAGCGTAGACTCTAGTCTGCGCGGACGCCTTCAAGCAAGAATATTGCGTCACGGGTGGCGTATACGACGCATGATGGCTCGAATGGGAGCAGGTCGGCTTTGTCGTCCAAGGAAATGATGCTGGCGGGCGTGCGCGGCCGGACGGGCTGGATCATCAGCGACGGCAAGGCGGGTCACGAGGGCCAGTGCCGGGGCGTATTCGAGGCTCTGGGTCTCGATTATGAGGTGAAGCGCATCCGGCCGGGGCGGCTGCAGCAGATGTTCGCGCCGTATGCGCCGGTCGCGCGCGCCGAGCGTTTCGGGCAACCGGGATCGAGCTTCGCGCCGCCGTGGCCGGACTTTGCCATTGGCGCGGGACGTCTCACGGCGCCGTACATCCGCGCGCTGAAGCCGATGGCGGGGCGGGCAACGTACACGATCATCCTGCAGGATCCGAAAGTGCCGCTCTCGACGGCCGATCTGTTCTGGATGCCGGCGCACGATCCGAAGCGCGGCACAAACGTCGTGACGACGATCGTTGCGCCGCACCGCTTCTCGCCGGCGCGACTGGCCGCATTGCGTGAGGCCGCGCCGCCTGCGGCGTTTCTGTCGGTGCCGAGGCCGTGGGTCGGCGTGCTCGTCGGCGGTGACGGCAGCAGCTATCGTTTCAACGAGGCCGATCAGGTGCGGCTGGCGGCGGCCTTGCGGGCGATGGCGGCGCTGGGGGCGGGGCTGCTCGTCACGCCGTCGCGGCGGACGCCGCCGGGGCTGCTGTCGGCCATTGCCGAGGCGACCGCTGACTTTCCGCGTTTCATCTGGGATGGCACGGGCGAAAATCCCTATCCGGCGATACTGGCACACGCCGACCGGTTTGTCGTGACGGCCGACAGCATCAACATGTGCGGCGAGCCCGCAGTGACGGGCAAACCGATCCATGTGTTCACGCCGTCGGGAGGAAGCGCCAAGTTCCAGCGCTTTCACACGGCGCTGGCGCAGCAGGGCGCGACGCGGCCGCTGCCGGAGGAGATCACGGCGCTGGAGGATTGGAGCTATGCTCCGCTCTACGCGGCGACGGACATTGCGATGGAGATCGCGGAACGCTGGCAGCGGCGCCGCACGATGCTGTCCTCGCGTGCGCAGGCCGAGTGAAGGGGAGCTTGCCGGTGCGCCTCAAGTCCGAGATCTGGGTGAAGGCCTACATCAGGCGATGCGCGGTCGATGGCGCGCCGGCGGTCGTCGTCAATCGTGGTGATGAGGATGCGGGCGTCATCTTCATCAAGATTGCGCGGCTGGATGGGACTGCCGACCTTTATGGGCCAGCGCCGGCGGGGCTTGTCGATCGGCTCGACCGCGAGTGGGTGCCGGTGCGCCAGGCGGTTGCCGAGAGCGATGTCGATGCGCTGCTCGCGCGCGAGCGCGACATGGACCGCGATATCTGGATCATCGAAGTCGAGGACCGCGCGGGGCGGCACTTCCTCGATGACTGGCTCTCGGCCGAATAGCTACGAAAGCTGAGACGGCCGCTTGTCCTCGTCGGGTTTGGCGACGATCGCGCGAAGCTCCTCGTCGAGGCGACCGGTGAGTGAGGCGAACTCGGGCGGGAGCGCAACGGCCGTCGAGCGCAGGCGGGCGAGGCGCGCCTCGATCTTCGGGTGAATTTCCGCAACCTCGTCGGGATGCTCGCGCAGGCGGGCGATGAGCGTGCGGATCTCGGCGAGCACGGTGCGGGCCGCAGTGAGGCTGCGCACCTCCTCGATCTGCGCGTCGACCTCGGGTTGCGGCGCGGCGGCGGGCTTGGCGGTCGGTTCGGCTTGCGGCAGCGGCGCGGCAAGGCCGTCGATGCGCGTCTCGCCGCTCTCGCGCAGCACTTTCAGCGGCCGGATGTCGGCGGCCTTGGCGATCTCGCGGGCGAGTGCGCCGGACTGGGTCACGATGCAGATCTGGCTGCCGGTATCCGACGTCGCACCGGCGCGGGCAATGAGGCGGGCGAGGGGCGCGAGGAAGCTCTCGTGCAGGCTCGCCTCGGGCTCGTTGACGGCGATGAGGGCGGGCTTGCGGTAGGCCGTGAGCACGGCGAGCAGGCAGAGGTACTGCAGCGTGCCCTCGGACATCTCGCGGGCGGTGAGCGCGCGCTCCATGTCGGGCAGGCGAAGCTCGAAGCGCGCGCGGCCATCGGCGACGGATGTTTCGAGCATGGCGCCGGGGAAGGCGTCGCGCAGCGGTGCGATCAGGGCGTCCGGCATGGGCTGGCCCGCGGTGATCGTCGCGAGGGCGGCGGCGAGGTCGCGACCGTCCGTGGCAAGCGCCGGTGTCATGGTGGCGAGCGCCGGTGCGCGGGAGGGCGCATCCGTTGCGAGATTGAAGCGGTGATAGATGCGCCAGCCTTCGAGCAGCTCGCGCACGTAGGCGAGCTCGGGATAGCCGGCGGCATCGCGAATGCCGTGGAGCGCGGTTTCGCTCGGCAGCAGGTGCTGCTTGAGGTGCTGGCGCTCGCCCTTGGCATTGCGCAGGCGCACGCTCGCGCCCTCGCGCTGCATGACGACGCGCTCGCCGCTGCCGCTGCCGCCGATGCCGGTGTGGGTGAGCGTTTCCGATTTTATGACGGGCTCGCCGGCGAGCGCGGCATCGCCCTTGCCGGGGTGGCCGATCTCGATCGTGTAGCGAAGGTTGGCGAAGTGGGCGGTGAGGCGCAGGCTGGTCGGCGCGCTGCCTTCGCCGGCAGGGAGGCGGCCGGCCCAGAGCACGCGGCCGAGACCGCCTTCATCGACGAGCGTCCGACAGATCGGGCCTGTGGCCGCGGCCTGCAGAAGCTGGAGCGACGTGAGGATGTTCGTCTTGCCGGCGCCGTTCTCGCCGAGAAGCACACTGACCGGGCCGAGCGGCAGCCTGACGGCACGCAGGGAACGATATCCGGCAATCTCGCAGGCGGTCAGTTGCATTGCTCCCCCTCAGCAGGTGTCTCGCAGGAAAATGATGACTGGTGGAAATAAGATTGAATTGCCATGCTCTTCGCGCCGGTCGGCAGGAATGATCCTCGCGGCGGTGCCGTTGACCGGCGATCCGTGGACCGTAAAGACGAACCGAACAATGGCACGGGTATGACGCGAAGCGTACGGAATACGCTGAAGGCTGACGGAAGGCGCGAACAGGCGGTTGAATACCGCTAGGCGACTGAACCTGAGAAACAAAATGGGAGGTGCATCATGGAGCGTGTTCTGATCACCGGCGCTGCGGGCGACATCGGGTCGCGCCTCAGGGCGCTGCTGAAGCCGGTCTATCGCGAGCTCGTGCTGAGCGATCGCGTGCGGCCGTCCGATCTCGGGCCGGACGAGAATTTCATTGCCACGGATCTCGCCGATGCGGATGCCGTCGAAGGGCTCTGCCGCGGGATCGATGGCATCGTGCACCTCGGCGGCAAGTCCATCGAGGGGACGTGGGAGGAGATCCTCCAGTCGAACATCGTTGGCGCCTACAACCTGTTCGAGGGCGCGCGCAAAGGGGGCGTGAAGCGGATCGTGTTCGCGTCGTCGAACCATGCCGTCGGTTTCTATCCGCGCACGACGACCATACCGACCGAGGTGATCCCGCGACCCGATAGCCGCTATGGGCTGTCGAAGGTGTTCGGCGAGGGGATCGGCGCGCTCTATGCCATGAAGCACGGGATCGGCGTCACATCGCTCCGGATCGGCAATGTGGCGGATGCGCCGATCGATGCGCGGCGCCTCGCGATCTGGCTCTCGCCGGAGGATCTCGTGCGGCTCATCCGCATCGGGCTCGAGCGGCCGGGGATCGTCTACGAGGTCATGTACGGCGTCTCGGACAATGCGCGCGCATGGTACGACAACAGCCATGCCCGCGCGCTCGGCTATGCGCCACAGAGCCGAAGCGAGGACTATGCGGACAAAGTGCTCGCGGCGGAGCCCAAAGCGGGCAAGCATCCCGTCGCCGAGCACTATCAGGGCGGGCCGTTCTGCTCGGCGGAGTACACGGCTGACTTCGAGACCATCAGCAAGAGCGAGTAGGAGACCATCGAGAAATGCCCGAGATCAATGGCGAGCGCGTACTGGCCGACCTTCGCGCGCTGAAGGCGCTCGCGCCGTACAAGACCGGCGTGCATCGGCCGACGCTTTCGCCGGAGCACGTCGCCTCGCTCAAGTGGCTGGTCGCGGAGCTGGCGGCGATCGGGCATGAGACGAAGCTCGACGGCATTGCGAATGTGTTCGGCATCTCGAAGGCAGCGGGGCCGAAACTGCTCGGCGGCTCGCATCTCGAAAGCCAGAACCATGCGGGATGGCTCGATGGTCCGCTCGGCGTGGTCTATGCGCTCGAAGCGGCGCGCGCGATCGCGGCCGATCCGGCCTTCGCCGGGTGTGGCGTCGACGTGATCGCCTGCTGCGACGAGGAGGGGCATTTCGGGAATTTCCTCGGCAGTCGCTCGGCGGTCGGCGATGTCGATGAGGCGGCGGTCGATGAGGCATCGGATCGGACGAGCGGCACGCCGATGCGCGAGATGCTCGCGGCGGCAGGGCTCAAGGGCGTGCCGCGGTATGTGCTCGATCCGAAGCGCTACGTCGGATTTCTCGAGGCGCACATCGAGCAGGGTGACTGGCTTGAAGCCAAGGCGTTGAAGATCGGCGTGGTCACGAAGATCGTCGGCATCCGGCAGTATCTGATCACGACCGAGGGCGTGCAGAACCACGCGGGCACGACGCGCATGGCCATCCGCAAGGATGCGGGTGTCGCGGCGGCGCGGATTGCGGTTGCGATCTCGGATCGCTTTCCGGACATCGCGGGCGAGCGGACGGTGTGGACCATGGGACGCATGACGTACGAGCCGGGCGCGCCGAGCGTCATTCCGGGCGGTGCCGAGCTGGTGCTGCAGATGCGCGATCCGGAGAATGCGGTGCTCGATCGGCTGGAGGCGGCGGCGTACGAGATCGTTGCGGCGGCGGAGAAGAGCGGCCCGTGTCGCGCGAGCATGAAGCAGACGCGGCGAACGGAGCCGGCGGCCATGGCGGCGAACTTCATGGATGCGGTGCGCGCTGGGGCCGAAGCGGCGGCGCCGGGCTTGCACATGGATATGCCGAGCGGTGCGGGTCATGACGCGATGGTGTTCTCGGCGCATATGCCGTCGGGCATGCTGTTCGTGCCCTCGATCGGCGGCATCTCGCATCACTGGACGGAGAATACGAGCGATGCGGATATCGTGATGGGCGCGCGGGTGTATGTCGATGCGGTGGGGCGGTTGTTGAAGGCGGCGCGTTGAATTTCCCTCTCCCCGCTCTTGCGGGGAGAGGGCTAGGGTGAGGGGCGGCGGCAAACGCTGACGTCGGTAAGTGCCTCCGCCCCTCATCCTAACCTTCTCGTCGCGCCAAAGGCGCGCTTTCAGCGCGCCAAGCACGGGGAGAAGGGACCTGTAGCGTGTGTCGCGAACGACAAGTCCATAAAAGACGGGGGTTTCGGGGGTGTCCCCCGATCGGGTGCAGGGCCGAGGCCCTGCTCACGCCGAAGGCGTGACGGGAAGGCGGCGCTGCGCCATCGAAGCGGCCAGCAGGCCGAGTGCGCCGAGAACGGCCATGGCGAGATAAGCCTTCGCGCCGAACGGACCATAGAGCTGTCCCGCGAGTAACGTCGCGCCGCCCATGGCGATGCCGGCGGTGACGCTGGCTTGCAATGCCTGCGCGGTGCCGGCGCGCTCGGGTGGAATATTCTGCGCAATGAAGTGCACCGTGCCGATGTGCGTCGCGCCGAAGGTGAGGGCGTGCAGGATCTGCAAGCCGATCAACGCGGCGAATGGCGGATCGAAGGCCATGGCGATCCAGCGGACGATCGCGGCGCAGGCGCCGAGCGCGATCAGGCCGAGCGGGCTCAGGATTTTCAGTACGGCACCAGAGCGGGCGAAAAGCAGGATCTCCGCGATCACGGCGATGGCCCATAGCGCGCCGGTCCATGTCGCGGAGAGGCCGAGGCCGCGCCAGTGCAGGACACTGTAGATGTAAAACACGGCGTGGCTTGCCTGCGTGAGACCGCAGGCGGCGAGAAACAGCAGGAAGAGCGGCGATGAGACGAGCGCCGCGACGTCCGTGCGCGAAATGCGTGGGCGCGAAGATCCGGCGGAAGACGCGCCATGGTCCGGTGGCGGCAGGGTGTGCGCGGCGAGCGCGGTCCACGCGACGGCGACGACGATCAGCCAGATGACGCTGAGGCCGCCCCAATGCTGGATGGCGGCGCCGCCGACGAGTGTCGCGACGATGAAACTGATCGAGCCCCAAAGGCGCATGCGGCCGTAGTCGAGGCCGTGGCCGCGCACCGCGCGCATGGCGAGCGTCTCGGTCAGCGGCATGATGCTCGAGGTCGCGAGCGTCATCAGTGTCGAGAAAAGAAGGATCGGCCAGAGATGGTGGCTCTGCGAGAGCAGCACGGTGCAGGCGAGGCCGCTCCAGGCGAGAATGATCACCATGCGCCGATGATCGCCGGAGCGGTCGGCGAGATAGGCGACGAAAGGCGTTGCGAGGAGGCGCACGAACAGCGGCAAGGCGCCGGCGACGCTGATCTCGGCGAGGCTCAGGCCGCGCGCGTCGAGCCAGAGCGGCAGAAAGGGCATCTGCAGCCCGACGACCAGAAAGATCGCCCAGTAGAAGTGCGAGATGCGGGCGGCGAGCATGGTGCTAGTGACCTGCTTCCGAAGTTCGCCGAACTTTGCGGCGGGTGGTCCGCGCGAACTTCGGAATCAAGGGTCGCTCGTTGTCGTCGTCGGCTGCTCGCGTCGGCAGGGGTCAGTCCTGGCGCGTGATGATGCGGGCGAACTGAGCGGGATCGGCATTGCCGCCGGAGATGATCGCGGCCACGGCGCGGCCCTCGACCGGAACCTTGCCCGAGAGGATGGCGGCGAGGCTCGCGGCGCCGCCCGGCTCGACGACGAGCTTCAGTTCCTCGAAGGCAAAGCGCATGGCGTCGCGCACCTCGTCGTCCGTGACGGAAACGCCGCCCTTCATGAGCGCGGTGCCGATGGCGAACGTATGCTTGCCGGGGCTCTCGGCCATGAGCGCGTCGCAGATCGAGCCGGAGAGGCGGTCGTTGCGCTCGGGCTTGCCGCTGGCGAGCGAGCGGGCGAAGTCGTCGAAGCCGGCGGGCTCGACGGTCCACATTTCAGTGGACGGGCTCGCGTCCTTGACGGCGACGGCGATGCCGCTCGCGAGGCCGCCGCCGGAGACGTT
>JAEWIJ010000111.1 GCA_023387235.1 Pseudomonadota bacterium | reverse complement strand
CGGGTTTTCACCCGCTCGGCAGTGCCCATGACTGATCAGCCCCCGCTGAAGCGATCAGGGGTAGGGGCAACGCTCGGTGATGTTAAGGCCTTGTTTAGGTTGATGGTTAACCGGGGCTTGTCCCACTATGAGCCTAACGGGCCTCGTGGAAGCGGACCGGCTCTCCTGTGGAGGGGGTCAGTATTTCCCCGTCCCACATGACCGCATTGCCGCGCACGAACGTGCCGACCGGCCAGCCGCGAACGCTGCCGCCGTCGTACGGAGTCCACCCGGCCCGCGACTTGATCCAGTCATTCGTGATGGTCATCGTGCGCTTGAGATCGACGACCGTCAGATCGGCGTCGTAGCCGACCGCAATCCGCCCCTTGCCGGCGATGCCGAACAGCCGCGCCGGGCCGTGGCTCGTCAGATCGACGAAGCGCTGGAGCGTCAGCCGGCCGGCATTGACATGGTCCAGCATGACGGGAACGAGGGTCTGCACCCCGGTCATGCCGGAGTGGCTTTCGGGATAGGGGTGGTCCTTCTCCTCACGCGTATGGGGGGCGTGATCGGAGCCGAGCACGTCGACCGTGCCATCCGCAATGCCCTTCCAAAGCGCCTGGAGGTGGCGGCCGTCGCGCACAGGCGGGTTCATCTGCGCGTAGGTGCCGAGGCGTTCGTAGCAGTCCGGCGCCATGAGCGTGAGATGGTGCGGCGTGACCTCGACGCTGGCCCAGGCCTTGTGCTCGCCGAGATAGGCCATTTCCTCGGCCGTCGAGACATGCAGCACATGCACGCGCTTGCGATAGCGTTCGGCAAGCCGCACGAGCCGGTCCGTCGCGATCATGGCCGCCGTCTCATCGCGCCAGACGGGATGTGACGAGGGATCGCCGTGCCGGCGCAGCCCGGCCCGCTCCCTCAGACGTGCCTCGTCCTCGGCATGGAAGGCGGCACGCCGCGAGATGGCCGCGATCACGCGCTCGAGCGTCGCCTCGTCCTCGATCAGGAGGTCGCCGGTCGAGGCCCCCATGAACACCTTGATGCCGGCCGAGGCCTCGAGGCGCTCGAGATGCGGGATGTCGCCCACGTTCTCGCGCGTCCCCCCCACATAGAAGGCGAAGTCGCAGTGCATGCGGCCCCGCGCCCGCGAGACCTTGTCGGCGAGCGTTTCCTCGCTGGTCGTCAGCGGCTTCGTGTTCGGCATCTCGAAGACCGCGGTCACGCCACCGCTCACGGCGCCGAGGCTGCCCGTCGCCAGGTCCTCCTTGTGCTCGAGCCCCGGCTCGCGGAAGTGGACCTGCGTATCGATGACGCCCGGCAACACGTGCAGGTCCTTGGCGTCGATGACCTCTTCCGCCCGCCCCCCCGAGAGATCGCCGATCGCCGCGATCCGCCCGCCGATGATGCCGATATCGCGTACGCCTTCGCCGTCGTGATTGACGACGGTTCCGCCCTTGAGGATAAGGTCGAACAGTTCTGCCATGCCGGCCTCCAGGTACGCCAGTTCGGTCATCACACGAGCAGCGCCGCCGCACGCGGCTTGCCCCCGGCGCGGGATACCCCAGATAAGGGGGGCGCGCCAGCCGCCGGAGACCCGCGGAGCGGGAGATACGATGAAATGAGCACCACTGTTGTCGCGCTGCTTCCACGACGCGGCGTCATCTCGCTGACGGGTCCCGACGCCGTCGACTTTCTCGACAACCTCGTCACCAACGACCTGACCGGCATGACCTCGGGCGAAGCACGCTTCGCCGGCCTGCTGACACCACAGGGCAAGATCCTCTACGAGTTCTTCGCGCTGAGAACCAACGAGGGCTGGCTGCTCGACACGCTGGCCGATCGCCTGAGTGATCTGATCAAGCGGCTGACGCTGTACAAGCTGCGCGCGAAGATCACGCTCGCTGACGTCTCGGATCAGTACGGCGTTGCCGCGGCCTGGGGACCGACGGCCCCGGCGGCCGTAAGCGGCGGCTGGTCGTACGTCGATCCGCGTAGCCCTGACCTAGGCTGGCGGCTCATCGTGCCACGTAGTGAGCTCCCGCGCCTTCCCGGCGAGATGATGCCTGCGGAAGCCTACGATGCACGCCGCGTCACACTCGGCATCGCGGAAGGCGGCCACGACTATGCCCTCGGCGACACCTTCCCGCACGAAGCCAACTACGATCGCCTCCACGGCGTGTCCTTCACGAAGGGCTGCTTCGTCGGCCAGGAGGTTGTATCGCGCATGCAGAACCGGACGCTCGTGCGCAAGCGCGTGACCCTGATCACCGGTACGGAACCGCTCGCTGCGGGCGACGAGGTGCGTCTCGGCGCGGCCGTCCTGGGTACTGTCGGCTCGGTTGCAGGCCCGCACGGCCTCGCGCTGCTCAGGATCGACCGCGCCGCCGAGGCGGCCGACAAAGGCGAGCCCCTTGTTGCGGGCAATGCGACAATCATCGTCGATGCGTCGACGCTCGACCGCTATCGGGCCAGTGCCGCTGCGAGGGCCGCCACACCATGACCAGCACCGAGCTCGTTCGCTGCTCCTGGCTCGGCATCGCCGATGCGGAATACACGCGCTACCACGACGAAGAGTGGGGCGTGCCCAAATCCGATGATCAGGCGCTCTTCGAGAAGCTCATCCTGGAGGGTTTCCAGGCGGGCCTCTCGTGGCTCACGATTCTCAGGAAGCGCGACAACTTCCGCAAGGCCTTCCATGGCTTCGATGCCGAGCGCGTCGCACGCTTCAATGCGCGCGACGTCGAGCGCCTGATGGGGGACGCCGGCATCATCCGCAACAGGGCCAAGATCGAAGCGACCATCGAGAACGCCCAGGCTTACCTGCGGCTCAGGGAGCGCACGAGCCTCGGCAAGTTCCTGTGGGATTTCCTCGACGGCAAGCCGGTCGTCCACGAGCGGCGCACCATGCGCGACATCCCGCCCGAGAGCCCGGAGTCCAAAGCCATCTCGAAGGCGCTCAAGAAGGAGGGCTTCCGCTTCGTCGGCCCGACCACCGTCTACGCCTTCATGCAGTCCTCGGGCTTCGTCAACGATCACCTCGTGAACTGCCACCGGTACGCACCCTGCGCGGCCCTCCAGCGCAAGTTCAAGGCACCGAGGAAATGAGCGGCACGCAGCGAGAGGACGAACGGCCGCGCGCCTGGCAGCGAATGCTCTCGGGCCGCCGTCTCGATCTGCTCGCGCCATCGCCCGACGACGTCGCCATCGAGGATATCGCGCACGGACTTGCCCGTGTCGCGCGCTGGAACGGCCAGACGTCCGGCGCGCACGCCTTCTCCGTTGCCGAGCACGCGGTGCTCGTCGAGCAGATCGCAGGCGCGCTCAATGCTGAGTGGGATAATCCCTGGCGTCTCGCCGCGCTCCTGCACGATGCGCCGGAGTATGTGATCGGCGACCTCATCAGCCCTTTCAAGGCCGCCATCGGCTTCGATTACAAGGCTTTCGAGAACCGCCTGCTCGAAGCCATTCACGAGCGCTTCGGTCTGCCGCGGCATCTCCCCGACGAGGTCACTGCCGCGATCAAGCACGCGGATCGCATTGCCGCCTATTATGAGGCGACGCTGCTCGCCGGCTTTTCCCAGGCGGAGGCCGACCGCTATTTCGGCATTCCCGCCGTGCCGCCGAACCTTGCGGCGATGCTCTCGCGTCTCGAAGCCTCGCCCGTCGCGGCGGCGCAGGCGGCATTTCTTGCGCGCTTCGAGGCGCTCTCGGACGCCTGATTATCATACTATTTGCGCGAAATCGCGCACGTGCTAAACTTGCCGCATGCAATACAGAAAAACGATCTCGCTCACCTCGAAGGACGATGCCTTCATCTCGGAGCAAGTCGCATCCGGTGAGTATGGCAACGCCAGCGAGGTCGTGCGCGCAGGGCTCCGCCTTCTCGAGCACGAGCAGTTGCGGCTCGCCGCGTTGCGCCAAGCCATCGTTGCCGGCGATGACGATGCCAGGGCCGGGCGAACGACGGCTTACGGTCCGGGAGAGGTCGCCGGGAGGCTCAAGGCTCGCCTCGCCAAGAAAGAGCGCAGCTCATGACCTTGCAGCTCCGGTCCCGCCAATAGCTGATGTCGAGCGATCGGCCCGAGCTTGGACCGAGGACACTCCGCCTCACGCGGGCGGCTGAAACTGACATCGATGCGATAATCGACCACATAGCCGGCGAGGCGGGCATCGAGATCGCCGCGAGGTTCGCCGATCGCATTGATGCCGAGCTCGCCAATCTCGCCGAGCTCGGCCACAGCGGCGTGTCGCGCGAGTGGGTAAGTCCGGGACTACGCCTTACGACGATCGCAGCCTACTGCGTCTACTTCAGGGTCTCGCATGCCGACACGTTGATCGTGCGAATCCTGCACGGCTCGCGCGACGTGTCACAATTCACATTCAACGATCCCACTGCCTGAGCGCTCGGCGAAGTCTCACCGCCCTTTGAACTGCGGCTTTCTCTTCGCCATGAAGGCGCGCCGCCCTTCGGCATAGTCCTCGCTCTCGAAACAGGCTTCGACGAAGCGATCGAGACGCGCCATGTCGGGATTTTCGGGGCGGTCGAAGAGTTCGTCGATGGATTCCTTGGCGGCCCTGATGGAGAGCGGCGCATTGATCGCCATCTCCTCGGCCACTTTCCGCGTCGCAGCTTCCAATTCAGCCGCCGGCACCACGGCATTCACCATACCCATGGCGAGCGCATCCGCTGCCGAGTAGCGACGCCCGGTGAAGAGCATCTCCTTGGCCTTCGCTGCGGACATCACCGCCAGCATGGGGCGGATCCAGCGCGGGTTGTAGCCAATCGAAAGCTTGGCCGCCGGAATCGAAAAGATCGCGTCGTCGGACGCCCAGCGCATGTCACAGCAGATGGCAAGCTCGCAGCCGCCGCCGAAGCAGTACCCGTGCACCATGGCGATCGTCGGCTTCGTCGCGCGACCGATCGCCTCGAATGCCTCGTGATTGATCTCGTCGTAGCGGCGCGCCTCGGCACCTGTCCGGTTGCCCTCGAACTCGGAGATATCGGCACCGGCGGAGAAGGCCTTGGTGCCCGCGCCACGCAGCACGATCACGCGCACCCCAGGATCGGCCTCGGCTTCTCGGACCAGCTTGGGCAGCGCTTCCCACATGTCGCGGGTGTAGGCGTTGAGGCGTGCGGGGTTGTCGGCAATGATCGTGCAAATTCCGCCGTCGATCAGTGTTCGCAGCGTCGGGGATTGGGGCTCGGCGGTCGGCATATGATCTCCTGAACGTCTCGTGTCCGGCGGCACTTTAACCGCATTTGCGGCTGAGGGCGCTACTGCGCTGCGGCATGGCGACCCTTCGCGCGAGCACACCATTCTCGATCATCCTGGCCCATGATTGAGATTGCCAGCGCCTCGATGTTCTGCCTATTTTCCCGGCTCTCGATACCTGCCTCCTTCGCTCCGCTTCTGCGGTGTGACCCCTGTGAACAACAACTCGGCGACGTCCGGTTACAGGATTGCTGCGCTCGCACTGGCTGCGGGCTGGTTCGTGCTGTGCGCGCCCTGGCTCTTCGGCAATGTCGCCATTCCCTACGACGCCAAGGCGCACTTCCAGGCCCAGGTCCAGTTCCTGGCCAATGCACTTCACACCGGCCAGTCGCCGTTCTGGAACCCGCACATCTTTGCCGGCTCGCCTCAGATCGCCGACCCGCAAAGCCTCATGCTCTCTCCGGCCTTGCTGATTGCGATGCTGGATCCGTCCCCGAGCTTCCGGCTCGTCGACGGCTATACATTCGGCCTGCTGGCGCTCGGCGGCTTTTCCATCCTCTTCTTCTTCCGTGATCGTGGCTGGCATCCGGCCGGTGCCATCGTGGCGGCGCTCGCTTTCGCTTTCGGCGCCTCGGCGGCGTGGCGCGTCCAGCATGTCGGGCAGGTGCAGTCGTTCGCTTTCTTTGGATTGGCGCTCTGGCTGCTCGCGCGCTCACTCGATCGCAAGTCGGTTGGATGGGGTATTGCCTCAGGGATCGCGACCGGACTGATGATCGTCGAGCCGGATCAGGTCGCGTATCTCGGCGCGCTCCTTCTGATCGGCTATGTGATCCATCACTGGCTCGACGGCGAAGGCCGCGCCGCGCGCCTCCGCGAGAGTCTGCGTCCGCTGCTCGCTGCGGGCATCACGTGCGTCGTGCTCTCCGCACTGCCGCTGCTGCTGACGGTCCTGTTCATCCTCTCGTCGAGCCGGCCAAGCATTCCCTTTGCCGAAGCTACCCGCGGCTCGCTGCATCCCGCATCGCTTCTCACGCTCGTCTTCAGCGACCTCTACGGCGCCTTCGACAAGGCCGTCGAATACTGGGGTCCTTTCAGCTCGACGTGGGACCCCAACGAGATGACGCTCTCGCAGAACATGAGCCAGCTCTATATCGGGGCCTTGCCGGTCGCGCTGCTGCTCGGTCTCGGGTTCTCGCGCCGCATCCTGATGGCGCGCGAGATACGCTTCTTCACGCTCGCCGCCGCGCTCATGGTTCTCTACGCGCTCGGATCGAACACACCGCTCTTTCGGCTGCTCTACGATGTGCTGCCCGGCGTCGCGCTTTTCCGCCGGCCCGCCGATGCGACCTTCCTCGTCGGGGGAATGCTCGCGATCCTCAGCGGCTACCTCGTCCATCGCTGGATCACGAACACGGCACTCGTATCGCCCGAACGACCGCGCCTTCATTTGAAGGCTTTTCTCTTCCTGGTGATTGCTGCGGCCGCAATCGCCATCGCCATCTCGCAGAGCCGCCTCGGCGTCGCGATACGTCCGATAGCAGTCAGCGCCGCCTGGATTGCCGCCAGCGTCGGCGTCCTCCTGCTCGTCACCCGTGTCGACCGCCGTGCAGCATGGTGCGCGGTCCCTGCACTCGCGGCGATCCTGACCGCCGACCTCGCCGTGAACAACGGGCCGAACGAATCGACCGCCCTCCCGGCCGAGAACTTCGCGATGCTCGACCCGGAAGCCCCAAGCGAAACCATCCGCATCATCAAGGCGCTCTCCAAGCAGCAGCCGGGCTCGCCGCGGCGCGACCGCGTGGAGCTCGCGGGTCTCGGCTTCGAATGGCCGAACACCTCCATGGTGCACGGGTTCGACCAGACGCTCGGCTATAATCCGCTGCGTCTTGCCGATTTCACGCGGGCCGTCGGCGCGGAAGACTATCGGCGCCACTTCACGCCGCTCTTTCCCTCGTACCGCTGCCGCCTCGCGAACCTCCTGGGCCTCCGCTACATCGTCTCGCCCGTTCCGATCGACCGCATCGACCGCACCGTCAAACCGACCGACCTGCGTTTCATGGGCCGCACGCCCAACGGCTATGTCTACGAGAACAGCGAGGCGCTGCCGCGCGTGCTCTTCGTGTACAATTGGCAGATTGCGGACTTCGGCCGCATCATGCGCGACGGCACGTGGCCATCGGCCGACCCGCAGTATACGGTGCTGTTGGACCAGTTGCCGGCGGTGCCGCCGGCGGCGGTTCCGAATGCGCCGGAGGAATGGAAGCCGCCGAGCGTGCACATCCAGCGCTACGAAAATACGGTGATCGATATCGAGGTCGAAGCGAGCGACCAGGGCTTCGTTGTGCTGAACGACATCTGGCATCCTTGGTGGTTCGCGACCATCGATGGCCAGCCGACCCGCATTCTGAGGGCCAATGTACTGTTCCGCGCTGTCTCCGTCGGACCGGGGCGACATACCATCCGCTTCGAGTTCGCGCCGGTCGCGGGTGCCCTCCAGGAACTCCGGAACAAGCTCATCGCCTACCGCGGCGGCGCAACGCCGACGCGATAAAGATGCGCCGGGCCATATTCCGCAGAGGAGAATACTGTGACTTTCCCGTTCCTTGCCAACGGGTAGACGCGGGTGAAGGAAGAGGAATAGGATAGGGGATGTGGCAGACGGTGGGGGCCTATCGCGCTCGCCCATCGTCTATCGCCATTGGGGAGAACGGGAGGTCGCATGGCAGTCGAAGACCCGGCCGAGCAGTCGGCGGGTGAGGGTGCGCGGAGCACGTTCCTCAATAGAGAAGTTCTGGCCGGCCTGTTCCTGCTTGCCTCCGCCGCCTTCGGGTTCTACGCGGCCTATCCCCTGGACACGGGCTCCATGTCGGGCGTCGGCTCGGGCCTGCTTCCCAAGGCTGTCGCTGTCGGCCTCGGCGGCTTCGGTGTCTATCTCGTTGCAGCCGGCCTCCTGGGCAGCCACGAACGCGTCGAGGGCTTTTCTTTTCGCGGCATCATCTTCGTTCTTGGCGGCATTCTTGCCTTTGCGGCAGCGGTACGCCCGCTGGGCTTGCTGGTTGCAGGCCCCCTCGCCATGCTCATCTCCGCGCTGGCCGATCCGGATACACGCCCCCTGGAGATCGTGGTCTTTACGACCTGCATGACGCTCGGCTGCTATGTGCTCTTCAAGGTGATCCTGCACTTGCCGATGCCCGTTCTGCCCCCATTGCTCGGGTACTGAGGCTGTCGGTATGTGGGATCTCGTCTCCAATCTTCAACTTGGTCTGAGCGTTGCCGGTTCGCTCAAGAACGCGGGCCTCTGCTTCCTCGGCTGCCTGATCGGCACCCTGATCGGCGTGCTTCCGGGCGTCGGCCCGATTGCCACGATCGCGATGCTGCTGCCGCTCACCTTCGGGCTCGACCCCGTGGGCGCGCTGATCATGCTGGCGGGCATCTACTACGGCGCCCAATACGGCGGCTCGACTACAGCGATCCTGGTCAACATCCCAGGCGAGGCGACGGCCGTCGTCACGGTGCTCGACGGGCATCAGATGGCCAAGCAGGGACGGGCCGGCATCGCCCTCGGCATTGCGGCGATCGGCTCGTTCATCGCCGGCACCATTGCGACCGTCATCATTGCCGCGGCCGCAAAGCCGCTCACCGCGCTCGCTCTTCTGTTCGGACCTGCCGACTACTTCGCGCTCATGGTACTCGGGCTGATGTTCGCCGTGGTGCTGGCACGCGGGTCCATCCCGAAGGCCATTGCCATGATCCTCTTCGGCATCCTGCTGTCGACGGTCGGCACTGACATCGAGACAGGAGAGGAACGGCTGACCTTTGGGTGGATGGAGATCGCCGACGGCATCGACTTCGCGATCATCGCCATGGGCATGTTCGGGTTCGCGGAAATTCTGCGGAACCTCGATCACAAGGAAGCCCGCGGCGTGGTCAGCGCCAAGATCGGCCAATTGCTGCCCAATTTTTCGGACTTCAAGACATCTCTCGCGCCGATCCTGCGCGGAACGGGCATCGGGTCGCTGCTCGGTTTCCTGCCGGGCAATGGCGCCGTGCTCGGCCCCTTCGCCTCCTACTCGATCGAGAAAAAACTCGCCAAGGATCCTTCACGCTTCGGGCGGGGGGCCATCGAGGGCGTAGCAGGGCCGGAATCGGCCAACAACGCGGGCGCCCAGACGGCATTCATCCCGCTGCTCACGCTCGGCATTCCACCCAATGCCGTCATGGCGCTCATGATCGGGGCCATGACCATCCACGGCATTGTCCCTGGGCCTCAGATCATCACGAAGCAGCCGGACCTCTTCTGGGGCATGATCGCCTCCATGTGGATCGGCAATCTCATGCTGCTGATCATCAACCTGCCGCTGATCGGCGTTTGGGTGCGCCTGCTCCGAGTGCCCTACAGGCTGATGTTCCCGGCGATCGTCATCTTCTGCTGCATCGGCATCTACTCGATCAACAACTCGCCGACGCAAGTCGCGCTGACTGGTGTGTTCGCCCTCTTCGGCTACACGCTGATCAAGCTCGGCTTCGAGCAGGCGCCGCTGCTGCTGGGTTTCGTCCTCGGCGATCTCATGGAGGAGAAGCTCCGCCAGGCGATGGTCATATCCCGTGGCAGCCTTTGGACATTTGTCGATCGGCCGGTCTCGCTCGCGCTTCTGGTGCTCGCGGCGATCATCGTGATCGTGTCGGCGCTTCCGGCCATCAGCCGAAGCCGCGAGACGGTCTTCACCGAATGACGTATGGGCCGAGCACCAAGCGACACTTCAGTTTCCAATCAACCCGCGAAAGAGACCCTAGGAGGAGATAACCGATGAAGATCACACGTCGCACCGCGATTGCCGCGGTCGCCGCTCTCGGCGTCACGGCCATGCCAGCCCTCGCGCAGTATCCAACGAAGCCCATTACGGTGATCGTTCCGTTCGCCGCGGGCGGCCCGACCGACGTCGTCACGCGCCTCGTCACGGAGCACATGTCGCGCACGCTCGGGCAGCAATTCATCGTCGAGAATATCGGCGGCGCCGGCGGCTCGATCGGCATGAGCCGCGCAGCGGCAGCCGAGCCGGACGGCTACACCATCGCCGTCGGCAACATGGGCACGCAGTCCGCCGCGCCGGCACTCTATCCCAATCTGAAGTACGACCCCGCGAAGAGCTTCACGCAGATCAGCGTCGTCAACTACACGCCGCAGACGATCGTCTCGAAGAAGGATCTGCCGCCGAAGGATCTCAAGGAGTTGATGACGTACCTCAAGGCGAACAGCGAGAAGATGAACTACGGGCACGCCGGCGTCGGCTCGATCTCCTACGTGTCGGGCTTCGTCTTCAACGGCCAGTTCGGCTTCAAGCCGGCGCTCGTCGCCTACAAGGGCACGGGTCCGGCTCTCAACGATCTCGTCGGTGGCCAGATCGACTACATGGTCGACCAGTCGCTCAACGTGATCCCGCAGATCACCGCGGGGACGATCAAGGCCTACGCCGTTGCTCATCCCGAGCGCATCGCCGCGCTCCCCGACGTGCCGACGACCAAGGAGCTCGGCGTCGATTTCATCTTCAGCGCCTGGAACGCCATGGTGGGCCCGAAGGGGCTGCCGAAGGACGTCCAGGACAAGCTGCTCGATGCGCTCGGCAAGGCCCTCGACGATCCGGCGACCATCAAGCGCTACGAGCAACTCGGCTCGACGGCGCCCAAGGGTGCGGACCGCGGTCCTGCGGCCCTCCAGAAGCTCGTCGAGTCCGAAGTCGCCCGCATCACGCCGGTTCTGAAGTCCGCGGGGAAATGATCCGGGGGACCGCAACGGTTGGTCCTGCAAGAATCTGGTCCTGACAAAGAAAAATGGGGGCGTCACGTCGAGTGGCGCCCCCAATTTGCAATGTCTTTGCTTCTTGTGTGGCCAAATGCGTCGCCTCCCGGCGCCCGAGGTCGTATAAGACGATCGATGTACGCGCCGCGCACGACGCTTTAGACGGGGCAACGGCATCCCGCGTGGCTGTCAACGGGCGCGCCGCCCGGAGCGGCGCGGAGATACCCGATCGGAAGGCAACCCTCCCAACGGGCGGACGTTGTCAGGTTCGAGGAGGCGGGCACGATGGTTGGGCTGATATTCCTTGTAGCTTGCGTTATTGCGGTGTTCGTCCTCGCCATGCGGCAGGCCTCGATCGCCGCCTGGGCGCTGGCGGCGGCGGCTGCAGCCTTCGTCTGGCAAACCGGCCTCATTCACGGCGCGTTCCATATGCCGGCCCTGGGCTGGTTCGGCCTTCTCGGCTGGCTACCCGCGATCATTCTCGGCCTGCTCTCGATCCCTTCGATCCGTCGCGCGTGGCTGACCGGACCGGTCTATGAGCAGATCCGTAAGATCCTGCCGCGCGTCTCCGAGACGGAGCAGCAGGCACTCGAAGCAGGCACCGTCGGCTTCGATGCCGAGATCTTCTCGGGCCGCCCGAACTGGGATCGGCTGCGCGCCGTCGCCCCGATCGAACTCACGGCCGAGGAGCGCGCCTTCCTCGACGGGCCGACCGCCGAGCTCTGCGGCATGATCAACGACTGGCAGGTCCGTCACAGCGAGCGCGAAATTCCCGAGAACATCTGGGACTTCGTGAAGCGCCACGGCTTTCTCGGAATGCTGATCTCGAAGGAGCATGGCGGCCTCGGCTTCTCGCCGCAGGCACAGTCGCTCATCCTCGGCAAGATCGCCTCGCGCTCGCCCGATGTGTGCACGATCGTCATGGTGCCGAACTCGCTCGGTCCGGGCGAGCTCATCGAGAAGTACGGCACGCCCGAGCAGAAGCATCATTATCTTCCGCGCCTCGCGCAGGGGCTCGAAGTTCCCTGCTTCTCGCTGACCGGTCCGACATCGGGCTCGGATGCCGCGACCATGCGCGACATCGGCGTCGTGACGCGCGGCGTGCACCAGGGCAAGGACGTGCTCGGCATTCGCCTGTCGTGGGAGAAGCGTTACATCACGCTCGGTCCCGTCGCGACGCTCGTCGGGCTCGCGTTTCGCCTCTTCGATCCCGAGAACCATCTCGGCAAGGGCGAGGACATCGGCATTACCGTCGCGCTGATCCCCGCCGATCATCCCGGCGTCGAGATCGGCCGTCGACACCTTCCCTCGGGCGCCGCATTCCCGAATGGCCCGAACTGGGGCCGCGACGTCTTCATCCCCATGGAGTGGGTCATCGGCGGCGAGCAGATGGTCGGCAACGGCTGGCGCATGCTCATGGAATGCCTTGCCGCGGGCCGCGCGATCTCGCTTCCCTCCTCGGGGACGGCCGGCGCCAAGATGATGCTGCGCGTGGCGACGGCCTATGGCCGCATTCGCAAGCAGTTCGGCTTGTCGGTCGCCAAAATGGAAGGCCTCGAGGAGCCCCTCGCGCGCATGATCGAGACGGCCTACGTCAACGAGGCCGGACGCGCCGTCACTGCGGCCATGGTTTCAGCAGGCGAGAAGCCGTCGGTGATCTCGGCCATCATGAAGTACCAGTCGACGACGCGGCTGCGTCAAGCCGTCAACGACGCCATGGACCTGCACGGCGGCCGCGGCATCTGCGATGGCCCGTCGAACTATCTCCAGTCGGCCTATCAGATGGTGCCGGTCGGAATCACCGTCGAGGGCGCCAACATCCTGACGCGCTCGCTCATCACCTTTGCGCAGGGCGCGCTGCGCTCGCATCCCTATCTCTATGAGGAGATCAAGGCCGCGCAGAATCCCGATCAGCAGCGCGGCCTCCTGGCCTTCGATACCGCCTTCGGCAATCACGTCGCCTTCTCGTTGTCGAATGCCTTCGGCGCCTTCTTCCACAACATCACCGGCGGCCTCTTCGCCTCCGTGCCCGAGAAGGCCTACGGCACCGCGGAATGGTACCGCCAGCTCGGTCGCGCCTCGCTGAACTTCGCGCTCGTCGCGGACGTGACGGTTGCGGTTCTTGGCGGCGGCCTCAAGACACGGCAGAAAATCACGGGCCGCCTCGCCGATGCGCTCTCTGAGCTTTATCTGCTCTCGTGCGTGCTCAAGCGTTACAAGGATGACGGCAAGCCCGAGCATGACCGCCTCATCGTCGAGCTTTGCGCCCGCAATGCACTCTACCGTTTCCAGGAAGCCATCGCCGGCACCATCGAGAACTTCCCGAACGGTTTCGTGCGCTTCATGCTCGGCGTGCTCGTCTTCCCGTTCGGCCATCCCTACCGCCCCGCGAGCGATCGCCTCGGCCACAAGGTCGTCGCTCTCGCCATCGAACCTGGCGATGTACGCGATCGCCTGACGCGCGACATCTATGTCTCGCGCGACGTCAACGACCCGACAGGCCTCCTCGAAGTGACGCTCGAGAAAGTGGTCGCGGCCGAGGAAGCCGAGCGCAAGCTCGAGCGCGCCATCCGCGCCGGCACCGTACGCCGCTATCATGGCATCGACTGGATCGGCGATGCGGAGAAGGCGGGCGTCCTGACGAAGGACGAGACCGCGCTCCTGCGCGACGTCGAGACGCTGACGGCGCGCGTGATCGCCGTCGACCATTTCGATCCGGCCGAGGTCAAGCCGCACTACATGAAGGCGGGCCACAACGCCGCCGCCGCTCAGCGCAGTGCTGCGGCAGAGTAACCAGCGTGAGAGGTCTCCCATGACCGATATGACCAGCCTCCGAGACTGGCGCTTTTCGATCGACGAGCAGAAGATCGCCTGGGCCATCTTCGACCGCGAGGGCGAGAGCCAGAATGCCCTCGGCCGTCGCCCGCTCGAAGAGCTCGGTGCCATCGTCGAGCGGGTCGAAGCCGGCGCGCGCGACGGCTCGATCGTCGGCCTCGCGATCCTCTCCGGCAAGGAAAAGGGTTTCATCGTCGGCGCCGACGTACGCGAGTTCGAGCAGTTCACGACAGAGGCCGAGGTGCGCGAAGGCCTTCGTCCCGTTCTCGACATGCTCGACCGCATCGAGAAGATGCCGGTGCCCGTCGTGTGCGGCATCCACGGCTTCTGCCTCGGCGGTGGCCTGGAGCTGGCCCTTGCGTGCCACTACCGCATCGCCACGCGCGACGACAGCACGCGCCTCGGCTTTCCCGAGGTCCGGCTCGGCATATTCCCCGGCTTCAACGGCACGGCGCGCTCGATCCGCCAGGCGGGCGCCATGGCCGCCATGCCCATGATGCTGGCCGGCTCTATGATCCGCGCCAGCGCCGCCCGCGCCATGGGCCTCATCGACGAGCTCGTCGCGAGCCCTGCGAACTTGCCCTGGGCTGCGCGCAAAGCGATCGGCCAGAAGCGTCGCTCGAAACCCATGGGCGGCTGGCGCAACCTCACGCGCCTCTGGCCGGCGCGGAACATGCTCGTCTCGAAGATGCGCGCCGAGACCGCCAAGAAAGTGCGCGAGGACCACTATCCCGCACCCTTCCGCCTGATCGATCTCTTCGAACAGCACGGCGGCGACCTCAATGCCATGAAGGCCGCCGAGACACGCGCCTTCGCGCCACTGATGGTGTCCGACACCTCGCGCAATCTCCGACGCGTGTTCAAGCTCATGGAGATGCTAAAGGCGCAGGCGCCGAAGGACATCAACTTCAAGCCGCTCCGCGCCCATGTCATCGGCGCCGGTGTCATGGGCGCCGATATCGCAGGCTGGTGCGTCGCACAGGGCATGGAAGTGACGCTGCAGGATCTCTCTGCCGATGCCATCGCCAAGGGCATCGCGGCGCAAGGCAAGCTCTTCTCGCGCCGTTTCCGCACGAAAGCGCTCAAGGACGCCGCCAAGGCGCGTCTCATCGCCGATCCGAACGGTGACGGCGTTTCGCGCGCCGACGTCGTGATCGAGGCCATTGTCGAAAAGGTCGAGGTCAAGCAGAACCTCTTCAAAAGCCTCGAAGGCAAGCTCAAGCTCGGCGCCGTCATGGCGACGAACACGTCGTCGATCATGATCGAGGACATTGCAGCGGGACTCAGCGACCCCGGCCGCCTGATCGGCATCCACTTCTTCAATCCGGTCGCGCAAATGCCGCTCGTCGAGGTGATCCGCGGCAAGCAATCGCGCGAGGACGAGGTCCGCAAGGGCTGCGCCTTCGTGACGGCGATCGACAAATTCCCGCTCATCGTGAAGAGCAACCCCGGCTTCCTCGTGAACCGCGTGCTCGCGCCCTACATGATGAACGCCATGCAGCGCCTCGAGAGGGGCGAGCCGGCGGAGCTGCTCGACGAAGCCGCGCGAACATTCGGGATGCCCATGGGCCCGATCGAGCTCGCCGACACGGTCGGCCTCGACATCTGCGCGCACGTCGGGCGCATTCTCGGCTTCTCGGCGGAGGGCTCGCGCCTCGAACGCCTCGTCGCGGCCGGCAAGCTCGGCAAAAAAGTCGGCGAAGGCTTCTACGTCTGGAAGGACGGCAAGCCCGTGAAAGCCGAAAAGCCTTACGACAAGCGCGAACTCGAGCGCCTCGGTCGCGAACTCGTCGAGCCTTTGATCGCGGAGTGCGAGAAATCGCTCGCAGATGGCATCGTCGAGAGTGCGGATCTGGTCGATGCCGGCGTTATCTTCGGCACCGGCTTTGCGCCATTCCGTGGCGGACCGCTCCACTACCGGGCATCGACCTCCGGGCAGACTGCCCTGGCGCAGCAGGCCGCCGAGTAGGGCACGGCGGCATCGACATTGCGTGACGGCGGCGGCTCAGCTATTGCCTAGCTTCTGCCAAGGCCCCGTAGCTCAGCTGGATAGAGCATCCGCCTTCTAAGCGGATGGTCGCAGGTTCAAGTCCTGCCGGGGTCGCCA
>JAEWIJ010000055.1 GCA_023387235.1 Pseudomonadota bacterium | reverse complement strand
TCGCCGACGCGACGCTGATCGAGCGCCTCTCGAAGGGCAAGTCGGCGGTTTTCATCATCTATCAGACCGAGGAGGCCGGGATCGGCATTCCGGTCTCGCTCAACGGCTTCGCCGAGGGCCTGAAGGGGCTTGGGCAGTAGGGATTTTGTTTGTTGCCCGCAGGCTGCTGGGAAGAGGTGCTTCGCAACCATCCCGTGGTGCCATGCCCACGGCGGCCATGCGGAGAGCGCAGCATATGACGCCGCCGCCACTTCCCCTTCTCCCGTCCTTACGGGGAGAAGGGCGGGATGAGGGGCGGGAGAGGGGAAAGTAAGCTGCGTCGCGCGTCGCTCTAGCGATACTTCCCGTCCCAGCCTTGGGGGATGCCGACGACCTTGCCGTCCTTGTCGACCTCGGGACGGTTCATGGAGAACGTCGTCTCGGGCGTGACAACCGCATACTCCATGTAGCCCATGCGGCCGAGCGGGCGCATCTCGGAGGTGTTGACGATGCCGTCCTTGATGTAGCGGTCGTCGATGTGAATGCCGACGACGTAGCCGACGACCATGCTGAAGCCGCCCTTCTGCGGCGCGATCGCCGGCAGCTCGATGACCTGGTGCAGCTTGCACTCGAAGACGGCGGCGGCTTCCTTGACGTACGGCGCCTTGACGATCTTGCCGCGCACGCCAGTGAGGCCCGAGAGCGGGAACTCGTCGACATCGGGCGGCACGGCGGCGGAGGACATGTTCATGTGCTCGCGCAGGTTCCAGGTCGACATGGAGCAGGTGAACTCGCCGTTCTCCTGGACGTTGCGGAGCGAATCCTTGATGCCGCCGGAGCCGAACACGACGTAGTGCGGGCGATCGCCGACGGCATTGAAGAAGCTGTACGGCGCGAGGTTCGCAATACCGTCATTGCTGACCGTGCCGATCCAGCCGATCGGGCGCGGCGCCATCAGCGCCTTGAAAGGATCGTGCTTGAGGCCGTGCTTATTCTCGATGGCGTCGTAGAACATGCGTGTCTTCTCCAGTTCGGAAGGTCAGGTTCGGCAGGTCAGGACGGCCAGCGCGTGACGATGTCGGCAAGGGTGGGGCGCTCGCGGTCCTCCTGCGGCGCGCTGTCTGTGCCGATGTAGACGAAGCCCGCGACGCGCTCATTGGTGGCGAGGCCGAGCGCCTTGTTGATGGTGTCGCTGAAGCTGTACCACTCGGTGATCCAGCAGGTGCCATAGCCGAGCGCATTGGCGGCGAGGCAGAGATTGAATGCGGCGGCACCGCACGAGAGGAGCTGCTCGATCTCCGGCGCGCCGGCATTGGGCACCACGCGCGAGATGACGGCGACGACGATCGGCGCGCGCATGAGGCGGTTGCGCTCGGCGTCGAGGCGGACGGCGGAAGGCGGCTCCTTTTCCTCGGCCGCAACGGTGCGCGCCAGCAGCTCGCCGAATTTGGCGCGCGCCTCGCCCTCGAACACGATGAAGCGCCAGGGGACGAGCTTCTTGTGGTCGGGAACGCGGGCGGCGCAGGTGAGGATGGTCTCGATCTCGGCCGGCGCCGGGCCGGGCGCGGTGAGGAGCGCGGCCTTGGCCGATCGGCGCTTCAGCAGCAACTCCAGTGTCGGGTTGGTCATGCTCTTTCCAAATAGGTAGATGACGAAGGTGCGGCGCCGGCGAACCTAGGTTAGGCCGGCGCAATCTCGCTATTGCATAGCACCTTGAGGTACAATGCTGCGAGTTCGAACCGCGGAGAAGCCTTTATGGCGCATGGCGCGATCCCGCCGAGCCGATTTTGCTGCCTCGCGAGAGCCGGCATGGCCGTGCTCGCGGCATTTGTGGTGTTCACTCAGGGCACGAGGGCGGAGGCGGCGGAAGGGCCGGCGCTGGCCGTGGTCATGGATGGGTCGGGCTCCATGTGGGGCAAGCTCGGCGCCGAGAAGCTCGCGAAGTTCCAGCTCGTGCGCCAGGGCCTTGCCGAGGCCCTGCCGAAGCTGCCAGCGACGACGCGTGTGGGGCTCGTCACGTATGGGCATCGCCGCGCGGGCTGCCAGGATGTGGACGTGGTGCGGCAACCCGAAGCGGGCGCGACGCAGAGCATCGCGGAGCTGCTGAACGACTTCAACCCGAAGGGGCGCGGACCGCTGACGGCGGCGCTGCAGGCGACCCTCGACACCTTGCCCAAGGACGAGCACAGCACGGTTCTGCTCGTCCATGACGATCTCGACAACTGCCAGCAAAACCCCTGCGATCTGATGGACGGCGTTCGCGCGCAGTATCCGCGGCTGACCATCCACGTGCTGTCGATCGCGCTCAATCATACCGATGCGCGGCAGATGCAGTGTCTCACGGTGCCGACGAACGGCCAGCACTATCTGGTCACGACGGGCACGCAGATCGTGAACGCCGTTGCAGAGGTGATGGATATTGCCGCGCGCATGCCGCGGGCCGCGTCGCGGGTGGTCCGCGGACCAGCGGGCGCGCCGTCGATGCCGGTGCCTGAGGGTGCCGGCGTGCAGCTCGTTGCGATGCTCGGCGCATCGATGCCGGTGCCTGATCTCGGCGTGCGCTGGCGCGTGGAGCGTCTCGGGGGAAGCAGTGCGTCCGTGCCTGAGCGATGGGAGGGTGGCGCGGTGACGCTGCCGTTGAGCCCCGGGCGATACGCCATCACGGCGGAGATGGACGCGCTCTCGTCGCGCCAGGAGATCGAGGTCAAGGATGCGGCCTCGAGCCAGATGAAGATCGCGCTTCAGGGTGGCACGTTGCAGCTCTCGGCGCTTGCGGGGCGCGCGAACAAGCCGCTCGACGGAACGCGCTTCATCATTCGTGCGCTCGCGCCTGCGGCAGGTGCGGGTAAGACCGCGCAAGGCAATGGTGCGCCGACGAACTGGATTGCGCGCGGGCCGCGCACCGAGGTCGCGCTGCCGGCGGGCCGCTACGAGATCGTGGTCACGCTCGGTAACACGCGCGTCGTGCAGGAGGCGGCGGTGGTCACAGGCGAGCGCCGCGCCGTCGAAGTGAGCCTGCCGGTCGGCGAGCTCGAGCTTGCCGCGCTCGCGCACGAAGGAAGCCGACGTCTCGAGCAGGTGACGTACGTCATTCAGGAGGACGATCCCGACGCGCCGCTAGGGCGGCGGGAGGTGGCGCGCTCGGCGGCGGCGCGGCCGGTGTTCGCGCTGCCGGCGGGGACGTATCATGTGATCGCGAGCCATGGCGCGGTCGAGGTGCGCGATCGCGTCGCCATTGGCGCCGGCGAGGTCGTGCGGCGCGATCTGCTCCTCAACTCGGCCGAGCTCAATCTTTCATCGGGCCTCGTGCCGCGTGAGGGAAGTGCGCCGGACGAGGTGCAGTGGCTGATCGTCCCGCTCGACCGCCGGGACGGAAAGGCGCTCCGGGCGTATGGCGAGAACGCGCGCGTCGTGGTGGGCGCGGGGAAGTATCGCATCGAAGGTCGCTTCGGGCCGCTCAATGCCGAGGCGAGCCGTGATATCGCGCTGTCGCCCGGCGCGCGCGAGACTGTGTCGCTCGCGCCGCCCGCAGCGCGTGTCCGGCTGCGGCTCGCTGCCGAGCCGGGTGAGGCTGTTAGCGACATCTTCTGGAAAGTTCGCCAGCAGAACGGCGCGATCGTGTGGAGCTCGACGGAGAGCGAGCCGGTGGGGCTGCTGCAGCAGGGCAGCTACGTGATCGAGGTGCAGACGCGCCAGGCGCGCCATGAGCGCTCGGCGGACATTCGGGCCGGCACCGATCGGGTGCTGATCATCGGGGAGAACTGAGCCCGGTCGTGGCGCGGGTCGATGGCCATTCTGGTGCCAAAGTCGTAGGGCTATGCGGGGCAGGTGGCGGCGCCGCCCGGCGATTCGCGATGCGCGCCGGGGCACGAGACTGCCCGAAGATTTGCCGGTTCGCGCTGACTGAGGAGCGGGCGACAGTGACGGACGAGGGGCGCACCCGCCGTTCAGGAAAAGCATGGGCGCGGGGCGCGCGTGCGCTTGCCGCTTTGCTCGGTGTGGCCGTGATGGCGCTCGCGCCGCTGTCGGCGTCGGCCCAGCAGATTCAAGATCCCTGGCGGTCCGACACGCGTCCGTCATCACCCGGTGGACCGCCCGCGAACGGGCTTACGCTGCCGCCGAACGTGACAGTCGTGCCGCGCTCGGCGCCGGCCGGCGGCGCGCAGGAGGTGCAGTTCACGGCCGTTCTGACCGACGATGGTCCGCCGATCGATCAGGGCCTCGTCTGGAACATTTTCCAGGACAGCGAGAAGGACGCGACGCCGCCGCGCCATCACCGCACGGTGCGCGACGCGAACCCGGTGATCAGGCTCGTGCCCGGGCGCTACCTCGTCAATGTCTCGTTCGGGCGCGCGAACCTCACGCGGACGATCGTGGTCGATGCCGGTGCTCCGCTCAACGAGCGCTTCGTGCTCAATGCCGGCGGACTGCGTGTGAGCGCGCAGCTCGGCGACGGCACGCCCGCGCCGGAGGCGGCGGTGAGCTACGATATCTATTCGGGCGAGACGGACCAGCTCGGCAATCGCCAGCGCATTTTGAGCGGCGCGCGGCCGGGTCTCATCATGCGGCTCAATGCGGGCATCTTCCATATTGTCAGCCGCTATGGGGATGCGAACGCCGTCGTCAATGCCGATGTCACCGTCGAGGCGGGCAAGCTGACCGAAGCGGCCATTGCGCATCCCGGTGCCTCGGTGACCTTCAAGCTCGTCACGCGGCCCGGTGGCGAAGCCCAGAGCGGCGCGCAATGGGCGATCCTCGATCCTGATGGCGAGGTGATCAAGGAGAGCGCGGGCGCGCTGCCGACGCATGTGCTCGCGGCCGGCAGTTACGTCGTGACAGCGCGGCATTCGGGGCGCGTGTTCCGGCACGGTTTCACGGTACAGGCCGGCGAGACGGCGCAGATCGAAGTCGTGATGAAGTAGCCCGCGAGGCGAAGCGGCCTTCCGATGAAACGACGGCGGCGCACGTGTGGGGTGCGCCGCGTCCGCTTTGTGGTCGCGGCGTTGGCAAGCCGCTATTTTTTCTTCTGCACGCCGTAGTCGTCGTCCTCGAGCGACTGCTGCTTCTTCTGTTGCTCGATAATCTTGAGGTGCTCTTGTGACAGCGGCTTGATGCGCGCCGCCTCGTTCAAAGTGTTGGGTAGCCACGTAGCGATCGGCGGAAAGGCGACGAGCAGCGAGATGGCCAGTATTTGCAGTATCATGAACTGGAACATGCCTTTGTAGATGGTGGCGAGGCTCCAACTGTCGGCGACCTGTTTGAGATAGTAGGCGGACATCGCGACCGGTGGCGAAAGGAACGCGGTTTGAAGGACGACGGCGACGAGGGCGCCGAACCAGATGAGGTCGATGTCCATGGCCTTCACGACCGGATAGAAGATCGGGAGGAACACGAGCACGATAGCTGGCCATTCGAACGGCCACCCGAGGATGAAGATCAGGAACAGGATCAAAATCAGCATCATCGTCGGCGGGAGCTGAAGTCCGAGCAGGCTTTCCGTGATCCAGTTCGCCGTGCCGAGCCTGGCGAACACCGCACCGAAGACGTTCGACGTCACAGCGAGCAGTAGCACCATGCTCGATGTCGCGATCGTGCTGAGCAGCGCACGCTTGAGGCCGGCGAAGCTGAACCGGCCATAGGCGATCGAGAGGACGATCGCGCCTGCTGCGCCAACGCCGGACGCCTCGGTCGGTGTCGCGAGGCCGGCGAGGATCGAGCCAAGCGTCGCGGTGATGAGGGCGACCAGCGGAACAATGCCGAGGAAGACCTCCTTGAGGATGGTGGCGGAGGAATGCACGCGCTCCTCGATCGGCACCGGTGGTCCGAGCTTGGGGTTCAGGAGCGCTCGTCCCATCAAGTAGACGAGATAGATGCTCGCAAGCATGAAGCCCGGACCGAATGCGGCCGCGTAGAGATCGGCGACGGAAACGCCGAGCACCGGGCCCATGACGATCAGCATGACCGACGGCGGGATCAGGATACCGAGCGTTCCGCCCGCGGTGATCGCGCCGGCGGACAGCTGTGCGTCGTAGCCCGACTTGTTCATGATCGGCGACGCCATGATGCCGAGCACCGTCACGGCCGCGCCGACGATGCCGGTCGCCATCGCAAACACGGTCGAGGTGAGGATAACGACGAGGAACAGTGCTCCCCTGAGCCGCGACAAGAGCAGCCGGAACGCGGTGAACAGGCGCTCCATCAGGCCGGCCTGCTCGGTGATGAAGCCCATCAGGATGAAGAGCGGGACTGCTGCCAGCAGCTCCTCCCGCATCATGCCGATGGTCTGGAAATAAGCGAGGTCGAACACCGTTTGCCCGATGCCGATGTAGCCGAACGTCAGAGCGAGAAACAACAACGTGAACGAGATGGGCACGCCGATGAAGATGGCGCCGATCAGCACGCAAAGCATGATCAGGCCGGTGAGAGCTTCGCCGCTCATACCTCGACCTTCTCTTTTTGCTCGAGTTCGATGCCCGTGCGGGCGGCATAGATGCTTTTGATGAGCTCGGAGACGCCCTGGATCAGCAGCAGCAGACAGGCGAGCGGGATGACCGCCTTGAACGGCCACAGGATGGGCCGCCACGGCGTCTGATCGGATTGCTCGCCGATATTGAAGGAGTACACGGCCTGATCGAGGCCGATGTAGCCGAGCATCAAAAGCGCGGGGAAGAAGAAGACGATGTAGGAGACGGTGTCGATGATGCCCTTCGTGCGGGTGGAGAACTTTTCCCAGAAGAAGTCGGTTCTGATGTGGGCTCCCTTGTGCAGAGCATATGCGGCGCCGAGCATGAACAGCGTGCCGTAGAGCATGTATGAGACGTCGTAGGCCCAGACTGTGGGGGCGTGGAAGACGTACCTCGAGACGACTTCGATCACGACGGCGCCGACAAGGGGCACCGCCAGCAGCGAGATGATGAAGCCGGTCGAATCTGTAAACCGATCGATGACGCGTATGGTCGTGAGCAACGGCCGTGGTGGCTCAGTCATGACGGATCTTCCTTCGCCTCACGGAATCGAATTTGCCGAGATTGTCTCGAGCGGCTCGATGCGCGGGCGCTATTTGTTTTTTGGGTTCTTGGATCGACGGAAAATGGGGCGAGCCTCCTGGCTCGCCCCGCATCTCCGTTACAAACCAGCCGAGCTAATTCGCCTTCGGCGGGAAGTAGTAGTTCGCCATGAAGGAGTACGGCGGGAAGTAGTGCCGCTTATAGGGTACGACGATCGAGGCGTACGCTTTCTGGCTCTCGAGCACCTTCTTGAAGAAGGGGTTCCTCGCCGACTCGTCGGCCGCGACCTTGTCCCAGCCCTTGATGAACTCGAGCAGAATGTCGCGCGGCGTCTGCAGGATCTGCACGCCGTGCTTCTCCTGCAGCTCCTTGAGGGCGTCGGCGTTCTGGCGCTGCCACTTCGCATGCCAGATCACGTAGGCCTCGTTGGCGGCCGACTTGATCCACTCGTGCTCCTGGGGCTTGAGCGTCTCCCAGACGTCTTTGTTGAAGAGCAGCTCGCCGACGGTCGTGTTCTCGTGCACGCCGGGCGAATAGTGGAACTTCCAGACATTGTGGAAGCCGAGGCGCAGATCCTCGACGCCGCCGACCCACTCGGCGCAATCAATGACGCCGCGCTGGGCAGAGGGATTGATTTCGCCGCCGGGAACGTTGACGACGGTGAAGCCGAGCTCTTTCCAGACCTCGCCCGCGATGCCCGTCTGGCGGCACTTCATGCCCTTCATGTCGGCAACCGACGTGATGGGTTTGTTGAACCAGCCGAACGCCTGCGGACCTGACGGCAGGACCGAGTAGGCGACGACGTTCATCTTCAGCTCTTTCTGGAAGAACTCCTGGTAGAGCTCCCAGCCGCCGCCGAAGTACATCCAACCCATGAAATCGGTGAAGTCCATGCCGTACGTGCCGCCGGGACCACCGGTGAAAAGGACGGCTGTCTTGTTCTTTCCTGTCCAGTAGCCGCCCCACGCGTGGGCGCCGTCGAGCACCTTCTTGTGCGTTGCGTCGAGCACCTCGAAGGCCGGGACCACCTGACCCGCCGGCATGGTGTTCACTTTGAGGGTGCCGCCGGACAGCTTGTCGACGCGCTCGGCCCAATAGGTGAAATTCTCGTAGAGCGTGAGAGAGGCAGGCCACGTCGCCTGCATGTTGAGCGTCCGGGTCTGGGCCTGGACGGGCCCACCGAGCGCGAGCGCCGCGCCGAGCGCAACGCCGCCTAAGACGCACTTCGCCTTCAATGATACCATAGAACTTCCTCCCTTTAGTGGCTTTAAAGCCTGTTGTTGCGGCGAGGAAAGCACGGCGACGTGCGGCGCGTCAATCGTGTAATTTCGATGTAGGTCAAGCGGAAAGGCGTCGCAGGCGGACTGCCTAATTCGGCGTCATGCCGGTCGTTGCGCACCTCGTGCGCATATGCTCTATCTCGCGGGCAGGAGGGGTTTTACCATGCCGACGCCGACGCTCGGGACGACGCAGCTTCTGGACCGCGCGAGCGCGAAGCGGGTGGATGCGGCATGGATCAGCGCGCATCTTGCGAACGAGACATCGCGCTTCATGATCCTCGTCGATCTGAAGCTCGTGATCGCGCCGGGACCTGATCGCACGAGCGGCGAGATCCGCTGGCTGAGCCGTCGCGACGTCGATGCGCTCGCGCTTTCTGCCAACGACGCGCTGTTCCTCGGCATCGACGACGAGGGCCGCGCGCACTTCGCCATTTCCATCACGGATCACCTTGCGCGCGCGACGCCCGGCGCCGTGCAGTATTTCCGTCCGGCGGTGGATCTGAGGACGCTCGCCATGCAGGGTGTGCTCACGGCCGAGGATCAGTCGCTCGCGGGACAAGCGCGCGCGCTCGGCCAGTGGCATGAGAATGCGCGGTGCTGCGGACGATGCGGTTCGGCGACCAAGGTCAAGGATGGTGGCTGGAAGCGCAAGTGCTGGGCGTGCGGCACAGAGTGGTTCCCGCGCACGGACCCCGTGGTGATCATGCTGGTGACCGATGGCGATCGCTGCATCCTGGCGCACGAGCATCGCTACGTGGCGAATATGTACTCGACGCTCGCCGGCTTCATCGAGCACGGCGAGGACATCGAGCACGCCGTGCGCCGCGAGGTCGGCGAGGAGACCAACATCCGGGTCGGCAAGGTCGAGTATCATGCGAGCCAGCCTTGGCCCTTCCCGCACTCGCTCATGATCGGGTGCATCGCCCACGCGGATACGACGGATCTCAAGATCGATCCGGCCGAGCTCGCCGATGCGCGCTGGTTCACGCGCGACGAAGTCAGGGCCATGCTGGAAAATCGCCACCCGGATGGCCTCACCGCGCCCGGCCGCCACGCGATTGCCAATATCCTGTTGCGGCACTTCGTCGGCGAGAGCTGAGCGAGGGCTGCCGCCAGCGAAGCTGCGGAACGCTGCCCGATCGAGTGGCGTTCAATCGAACATTGTTTGCCTGGAATGGAGAGACGCACGATGTATGCCGTCGAGGTGCGCGATCGGATCATGATCGCCCACAGCCTGCCCGATCCCTTTTTCGGACCGGCCCAGCACATGCACGGCGCGACCTTCGTCGTCGACGTCGCCTTCTTTCGCGAAGAGCTGACGGCGCAGAATGTCGTGGTCGATATCGGCGCGGCGCTCGACGTGCTTGGCAAGACGCTGAAGCCGCTCGCCTACAAGAACCTCGACGAGATCGCCGCCTTCAAGGGCAAGCTCACGACCACCGAGTTCCTGTGCCGGCACATCTTCGATGCGATCGTCGCGGCCGCGAAGTCGGGTGCGCTCGGCGCCGACGGCAAGGGCCTCGCGAAGGTGCGCGTCACGCTGCACGAGACCGATCTCGCGCGGGCATGGTTCGAAGGCCCGGTGACCGGATCGACCGGCTGAAGACATGGTCGCAGCTGTATTCGCCATACCGGGGGACATCACCCTGCCGACCGGCGGCTACGCCTATGACCGGGAGGTGCTGGCGCGTCTTCCGGAAGCCGGCATCGAGGTCGCGCATCTGGCGCTGCCCGGCGGCTATCCCGATCCGTCGGCGCTCGATCTCGCGCGCACCAGCGAGCAGATCGCTGCAACGCCGGCGGACGCCGTTCTGCTGATCGATGGTCTTGCCTATGGCGCCATGCCGGCCAAGCTCATCGGATGCTTCGATCGTCCGGTCGTCGCGCTCGTGCATCATCCGCTGTGCCTGGAGGCGGGGCTGTCGCCGTCGCGGGCGGATGCGTTGCGCAATCTGGAGACGGCTTCGCTTGCGCTCGCGGGCCGCGTCGTCGTGACAAGCCCGATGACGGGGCGCACGCTCGCGGCGGATTTCGGCGTGCCGGCGGAACGCATTTCCGTTGCCGAGCCGGGGACCGACATCGCGCCGCGCGCGCGGGGCGGTGCGGGCAGTAGAGCGACGTTGCTGGCCGTCGGTTCGATCGTGCCGCGCAAGGGGTATGATGTGCTCGTCCGGGCACTCGAGATCGACGCGGCCGAGCACGCGTCCGACTGGGATCTGAAAATCGTCGGTGCCGTCGATCGAAGCCCGCCGACGCTCGAAGCTTTGCGCGGGCAGATCACGCAGGGTGGTCTCGATGGGCGCATCGAGATTGCCGGATCGAAATCGCGCGAAGAACTCGATGCGCTCTATGATGGCGCCGACATTTTCGTGCTTGCATCGCATTACGAGGGCTATGGCATGGTGCTGGCGGAGGCATTGGCGCGCGGCCTGCCGATCGTGACGACGACGGGCGGCGCGGCGGCGGAGACAGTGCCGGATGGCGCCGCGCTCAAGGTGTCGCCGGGCGATCCGCGCGCGCTGCAGCAGGCGCTGCGTTGCCTTCTGGATGACGTGAGCCTGCGCAAGAAGATCGGCGACGCTTCGTGGTTGGCAGGTCAGAGCCTGCCGCGCTGGTCGGACACGGCGGCGAAAATTGCCGCGGTCATCAGGGAGGCCCGGACATGAGCGGCTTCTCGCCCGAATGGCTGGCACTGCGCGAGCCGGCCGACGTGCGCGCGCGCGATCCGGCACTGCTGGCGGCGCTGGCGGCACACCTTGCGGGCCGCGATGCCATCGAGGTCGTCGATCTCGGGTGCGGGACCGGCTCCAACATTCGCACGACGGCGCCGGCACTCGGGCCCGTGCAGAGCTGGACGCTCGTCGATTACGATCCGGTGCTGCTCGAGGCGGCGCGCGCTCAGCTGCTGGACTGGGCCGATGCGGCTTCGGAGAACGGCGAGTCCATTGCGCTCAAGAAAGACGGGCGCGCGATCGCCGTCCGCTTTCGGCGCGTCGATCTCATGCAGGATCTCGAGGGCGCCGTCGGTGGCCGGCCGGATCTCGTGACGGCCTCGGCGCTGTTCGATCTCTGCTCGGCGGATTTCATCGCGCGTGCCGCGCGCGCGATCGCCGCGGAGGGCGCGGCGTTCTACACCGTGCTCACCTATGACGGCGTGCAGACGTGGAGCCCGGTGCATCCGGCCGATGCCGAGATGGCGGCTGCTTTCAACGCGCATCAGGGAACGGACAAGGGCTTCGGCAGTGCTGCCGGTCCGCAGGCGCCCGAAGCGCTGGCGCTCGCGTTCCGTGGCCAGGGCTATGCGGTTCAGGAGGCGCCGAGCCCGTGGCGCATCGACAGCTCGGAGCAGATGCTGATCGACATGCTCGCGGATGGCTTTGCTGCCGCTGTCGCCGAGGTTGGCCGCGTGCCGCCCGACATCATCGCCCATTGGCTGACCGTGCGCCGGACGGGATCCGTCGTCGGCCATACGGACACGCTGGCATTGCCGCGATAGGTCTCCTCTTCGCGCGCGGGGGGAGAGGCGAAAACTTGCGCGACGTTGCGTATGCCGCCGCCCCTCATCCTAACCTTCTCCCCGTGAAGGACGGGGAGAAGGGACATGTTGTGCTGGGGGGAACGTCTCGAGGCCAATCGGAGAGAGCCTAGGCGATGTCGTCCCTGCCGCCCGCGCCGGGCCACATGCGCGCGAACACGCCGTCCTTGATGATGAAGCGGTGCATGAGCGCCGCGCCGATGTGCATCAGCGCGAGCAGTCCGAGCAGGATCGCGGCCCAGCCGTGATAGCGCAGGACGGTTTCGGAAAGCGCATCGTTCTTGGCGACGATCGACGGCAGCGTGATGCCGAGAGCGGCATCCATCGCACCATACGCCGAGAGGCCGACCCAGCCGAGAACCGGTACGAGCAGAAGAAGAACGTACAGGCCGAAGTGCGAGAGCGTCGCGCCGAACTGCAGAAAGGGATGGATCGGCTCGGGCGGGGGCGCGCCGCGAACAAGGCGCACAATGACGCGCAAGACGATCACCCAGAGAAGGCAGAAGCCGATCAGCTTGTGCCAGCTATAGAGCGTGTTGGTCAGCGCGTCGAAGTTCGACCAGGCGCCACGCTGCACCATGTAGATGCCGAGCGGGACCATCACGATCACGCCCAAGGCGACGATCCAGTGCAACGTACGCTGGAGAGGCGAATAGCTGCGTGATGTCTGCATGGTCGAACCCCCGGCTCAGCAAGATCTCACGTCACAATCGAACAACACGTCGCCGTCATCCAGCACGTGGACCTCGGCGGGTGGGCGCAGCGCATCGGAAAGACGCGCAATGGGCGGCAACTGCAGTCCCGGCTTGCCCGAGCCGAGGATGACAGGGGCAACGAGCACGTGCAAGCGGTCGAGTGCACGCGCCGCGAGGAATGACGATATCGTGTGCGCGCCGCCCTCGATGAGCATCGAGCCGAGGCCCATGTCGAAGAGGCCTTTGACGATGGCACCTGGATCGAGCCGCCCGCTTTCGCATGGGAGGCGCAACTCCTCGACGCCATTGGGGACAGGGGCTGCCACGCCGCGCACGACGACGCGGCGCGCGCCGTCATCGCCAAGGAGACAGCGCGCGGACGGCGAGAGACGTCCGTTGGGATCGATGACGACGCGGGCTGGATTGTGTCCCGGCACGTGTCGGACATTGAGGAGCGGATCATCTGCGGCGACGGTGCCGACGCCCACGACGACGGCATCGACGGCCGCGCGCACGCGATGCACGTGCACGAGGGCGGCCTGCTTGTTTATCCAGCGGCTTTCGCCGCTTTCGATGGCAATGCGGCCGTCGAGCGACTGGCCGAGCTGCGCGACGACGAACGGCCGGTCGCGCGGCGCGGAGAGAATGCGGGCAATGGGCGCGAAGGGCACATCGCGTGCTTCGTCGGTCGGGCTCTTCGACATGCGGATCCTTGGGCGGGGTCGATCTCGCAGAGCTGAAGCATAGGCTTGCGGCGATTCTACGAAGGCAGCTCGGACGAGCTCACCCGCGGTTACCCCCAAGGACCTTGCGCGATATGACGACACGCATAATCTCGTTTGTGCCTTCCAGGATCTGATGAACGCGCAGGTCACGCACGAGTTTCTCGAGGCCATAATCTTTCAGGTAGCCGTAGCCGCCGTGGAGCTGCAGCGCCTCGTTGCACACCTTGAAGCCGAGATCGGTCGCGTAGCGCTTGGCCATGGCGGAGTGCATGGAGGCTTGCGGATCGGCGCGATCGAGCGAGTCGGCGGCGCGGTAGATCATGAGGCGGGCGGCTTCGAGATCGGTCGCCATGTCGGCGACCTTGAACTGCACGGCCTGGAACTCGCCGATGTTCTTGCCGAAGGCGCGCCGCTCGAAGACATAAGCCTTGGCCTTGTCGAGAGCTGTCCATGCGGCGCCGAGAGAGCAGGCGCCGATGTTGATGCGTCCGCCGTCGAGGCCGGACATGGCGAGGCGGAAGCCTTGTCCCTCGACGCCGCCGACGAGGTTCGCCGCCGAGACCTTCACGTTCTCCATGATGACCTGGGCGGTCGGCTGCGCGTTCCAGCCCATCTTGCGCTCGTTGGCGCCGAAGGAGAGGCCGGGGGCACCCTTCTCGATGGCGAAAGCCGAGATGCCGTTCGGGCTGGCGTCGCCCGTGCGCGCGAAGACGAAGTAGAAGTCGGTGGCGCCGGCACCGGAGATGAACTGCTTCGTGCCATTGAGGATGTAGTGGTCGCCGGATTTTTCGGCGCGCGTCTGGAGCGCTGCGGCGTCCGAGCCGGCGCCGGGCTCCGTCAGGCAGTAGCTCGCGAGCCATTCCATGGAGGCGAGCTTCGGCATCCAGCGCTCGATCTGTTCGGGCGTGCCGGCCTTGGAGATCATCCACGCCACCATGTTGTGGATGGAGATATAGGCGGAGATGGCGGGGCAGCCGGTTGCGAGCGCCTCCATGATGAGCGCGCCGTCGAGACGCGACAGGCCGGTGCCGCCTTTGTCCTCGGGGACGTAGATCGCAGCCATGCCCAGGGCTGCCGTCTCGCGGATCACGTCGATGGGGAAGTGGGAGGTCTCGTCCCACTTGTCGGCGTTGGGCGCGATGCGCTCGCGGGCGAAGGCGAGTGCCGTCTCCTGGATGGCCTGCTGCTCTTCGGTGAGGGAGAAATTCATGGCGCGACCTCGTCAGACGAATTCCGGGTGGTTTCGGCAAGGCATAGCGCGTTCGCGGCGTTGGCGCGAGTAGGGTGCGGCGGGCGCCTCGCGGTCCCCTCTCCCCGTTCTTCGCGGGCAGAGGGTCGGGGTGAGGGGCGGCGGCAAACGCCGACGTTTCAGCAAGCTCCCGCCCCTCACCCTAACCCTCTGCC
>JAEWIJ010000287.1 GCA_023387235.1 Pseudomonadota bacterium | reverse complement strand
AGAAGTGGGGCTTCGGCGCCGAGGTCGCGGCCGTCGTGCAGGAGGAGGCATTCGACTATCTCGACGCGCCGATCGCGCGCATCGGCATGCGCGACGTGCCCATGCCCTACAACGACACGCTCGAACGTATCGTCATTCCCGGCCAGGAGGACATTCAGGAAGCGATCAAGGCGGTCGCGTATCGGTAGGTGTCCGAGGCCGAAGCAGGAGAAGAACCATGCCGACATATGCTTTCACCACGACGAAAGCTCTGACACAGGATCAGCGCGAGCGACTTGTCGAAAGCGTAACAGCCATTCACGCGGAGGAAGCCACGGCGCCGCGCTATTTCGTGCAGGTGGTGTTTTACGACGTCGGCCCGGGAGCGATGTTCATCGGCGGCGGCGCTGCCCCCGCCAACCATGTCTGGGTGAGGGCCGATATCCGCTCCGGGCGCACACCCGAGCAGAAGGCCGCCATCATGCGGCGCCTCATGCAGGACGCGTCGGCGATCCTGAATGTGTCGACCGAGAACGTCTGGATTTATATCTCGGATATCCCTGCCGAAGGCGTCACCGAATTCGGCGCGGTGCTTCCGCCGCCCGGTGGCGAGGAAAAGTGGCTCGCATCGCTGCCACCCGCACTACGCGATAAGCTCAAGGCGGCGAGCTGATCTGATCAGCCGCCGCCCTCGTACTTGAAGGAGACCTTGAGCCGCGAGCGATAAGCCTTCACCTTGCCGTCCTCGACAATGAGATCCTGCTCGATCACTTCGGCGATGCGCAAGTCGCGCAGCGACTGGCCGGCACGTTCGACCGCACCCTTGGCAGCAAGCTCCCACGACTCCGGGCTCGTTCCGACGAGTTCGATGATCTTGTAGACGCTATTCGGCATGGCGTGCCTCCTACCATGGTGTTGGTGAGGCCCGGCGAACATGGCCGTGAGACGTGAGAGCGGCCGATGTCCGTCCGTCTCAGCACGAAATCGGTAGCACCGCTCTCAGGGCGCGTCAAACAACGCGGGTTCTGCGATCGACTAGGTAGTCCCGCCCGAGAGTTCCGGGGTCGGCCCTGAATTCAGCGCGGGCCGCGCGATGACAGTATTCATGGCCGGAACGCCCAGCGAGGATCGGGAAGCCATGAAGCGCAAGCACCTGAAAGCTGTACCAGCCGCATCCGCAAGCAACGGCACGCCGAGCGTACTGCCGCGTCCTGATTTCCATTTCCCGGGCGAGGTCGGGCGCACATACCTCGAGTCCGATCCGGCACAATTTCCGAAGCCGGTGCAGGCCCCCAAGGGCGCGCCGAACATTCTGCTGATCCTCATCGACGACTGCGGCTTCGGCCAGTACGGCACATTCGGCGGCGGCATTCCCTCGCCGACCATGGACAAGCTCGCGGCCGAGGGACTGCGCTACAATCGCTTTCACACGACGGCGCTGTGCAGTCCGACGCGCGCGGCCCTGATCACCGGCCGCAATCACCATTCGACGGCGTTCGCCAGCATCACGGAAGCGGCGACCGGTTACGACGGCTATACCTGCATCCTGCCGCGCAACTGCGGCACGGTCGGCGAAGTGCTGCGTCAGAACGGCTACATGACCGCGTGGATCGGCAAGAACCACAACACACCGACGTGGGAGACGAGCCGCGCCGGCCCGTTCGACCGCTGGGCCAACGGCCTCGGGTTCGACTATTTCTACGGCTTCAACGCCGGCGATATGAACCATTGGAATCCGATCCTGTATCAGAACAGGGATCTCGTACCGGCGTCCACCGATCCGGACTATCACCTCACGACCGACCTCGCCGACAAGGCCATCGGCTGGGTGCAGGAGGTGAAGAGCATTTCGCCCGACAGGCCCTATTTCCTCTACGTGGCGACGGGCGCCACGCACGCGCCGCATCACACGCCAAAAGAGTGGATCGCGAAATTCAAGGGCAAGTTCGACGGCGGCTGGGACAAGTACCGCGAGGAAACGCTGGCCCGGCAGAAAAAGCTCGGCGTCGTGCCGAAGGATACAAAGCTCACGGTGCGCTCCAAGGGACTGCCCGCCTGGGACTCGCTCAACGCAGAGCAGAAACGCCTCTATGCGCGCATGATGGAGGTCTTCGCCGGCTATGCGGCGCACTGCGATCATGAGCTCGGACGCATCGTGCAATCCTGCAAGGCGCTGCCCGATGCCGACAACACGCTCGTCATCTACATCGCCGGCGACAATGGCGCGAGTGCCGAGGGCGGCCTCGAGGGCTCGCTCTGCGAGAACATGTTCTTCAATGGCTTCTCGGAGAAGTGGCAGGACAACATCAAGGCCATCGACGAGCTCGGCGGCCCCAAGCACTTCAATCACTTTCCATCGGCTTGGGCGCACGCGATGAACACGCCCTTCCAATGGACGAAGCAGGTCGCGAGCCACTTCGGCGGCACGCGCAATCCGATGATCATCTCCTGGCCTGAGCGCATCAAGGACAAGGGCGGCCTGCGCAGTCAGTTCCTGCACGTCATCGACATCGTGCCGACGCTGTACGAGGTTTGCAGCATCACGCCACCGACCGAGCTCAACGGCGTCACGCAGAAGCCGATCGAGGGGCACAGTTTTGCCAATACCTTCGACGATGCGGGCGCCGACAGCCCGCGCAAGACGCAATACTTCGAGCTCGGCTGCAACCGCGGCCTGTACCATGACGGCTGGATGGTCTCCTGCCCGTCGTTCGTGCCCTGGGATCCGAACCGCAATGAGTGGGATCCCGACAAAGCGCCATGGGAGCTCTACAAGATCGACGAGGACTTCTCGCAGGCGATCGATCTCGCCAAAAAGCATCCGCAGAAGCTGCGTCAGCTTCAGGACATGTGGTGGGCCGAAGCGGCGAAGTACAACGTGCTGCCGCTCGACTGGCGCGCCGTGATCCGCCTCAACGCAGAGGCCATGGGGCGCCCAAGTCTCATGCGCGGCCGCAACAAGGTGACGTACCTTCCCGGTACCGTCGGGCTGCCCGACGCGGCATCCCCGCCGATGTGCAACAAGTCCTGGACGATCACCGCCGAGATCGAAGTGCCTGATGGCAAAGCCGAAGGCATGATCATCACGCACGGCGGTCTCGAAGGCGGATACGGCCTGTACCTGCGCGACGGCAAACCGACGTTCGTCTACAATTTCCTGTCGATCGAGCGCACGACCTTCGCCGGCGAGAGTCCGCTGCCCAAGGGTAAGACAAAGCTCGTCGTCGACTTCGCCTATGACGGCGGCGGCATGGGCAAGGGCGGCGAGATCACCATGAAGGCCAATGGCAGGAAGATCGCCGGCGGTCGCGTGAAGCGCACCATGCCCATCCAGTTCTCGCTCGGAGAGGGACTGGATATCGGCATGGATATCGGCTCGCCGATCGACTTCACCTACGAGCTGCCCTTCGCGTTCACGGGTAGAATCGAGAAGGTAACGGTCGAGCTGAAGCCGGATCCGGCGATGACCCTGGCGGAAGCGGCCGAGTAGCGCCGCCTCACTCCAGCGGCTCGCCGACCGCGGCGTTCGCGTCGCGCCACGTCGCAGGCGGCATGCCGACCTCGCGGCGGAAGGCGCGGCTGAACGCAGCCTCGGACTCATAACCGACGCGCGCCGCCAGCTCCGCGAGCCCGGTATTGCTTTCGCGCAGCAGGCGCCGCGCAAGTTGCATGCGCCAGCCGGCGAGATATTGGATCGGCGCCTCGCCGATGAGATCGACGAAGCGCTTGGCGAGTGCCGAGCGCGACGTTCCCACCTCCTGCGCCAAGGCCTCGACCGTCCATGCGCGCGCGGGCTCGGCGTGCATGAGCGCGAGCGCGCGCCCGACGTGCGGATCGTTCAGCCCGGCAAGCCAGCCGCCATGCCCGTCGCTGATGTACGTAAGCTGCCAGCGCAGGACCTCCATGAAGAGCAGCTCCGACAAGCGGCCGAGAACGGCACGATTGCCCGGCCCCGAGCGTGCCGTCTCGCGTGCCAGATGATCGATCGCCGCCCGCCACCAGTCGGCGGATTCGGGCAGCTTGACCGGCGCCGCGTAGGGCCCGGTATCGCTGTAGGCCTCGAGCCACAACGCGCCGTCGCGCACGCGAATGCAGGTGAGCGCCGGCATGGCTTCGATGAGCGGCCCGAAGCGCTGGTCCGAATGCAGAAAGCCGCAGATGAAGCGCGCTTCCTCGCCGCCACCTCCGTGGCGGAGCACGGTGACGCGATCGGCTGCGGGTCGGTAGATGTCCCTTATGGGCACGGGTGTCACGTGCTTGTCGCTCGCCAGTACGTGCTGGCTGCCACGCGCGAACACGACGACATCGCCGGCCTCGAAGGCGATCGGCGCCACCTCTCCCCAGCGCAGCCAGCACGTGCCCTGCGTCGCGATATGAAAAGGCGTGATGACTTCCGCGCCGGCAAAGAAGCGCTTGGCCAGCATGTCCGGCGGCGAGGAAAGAATGCCCCAGGGATGCGTGAACTCGGCACAGAAGTGGATCGCGCCTGAGAACCTCACGATGCGCAGCACCTCGGACAGGACGTCCATTTCACCTCCCTGGCTCACCTCACAGGCGGCCTCGGCGCGATCCGAATTGGCGTTCCGGCAAAGATTCTCGGCTTTGCGGTCATGGCGTCAAGGGTGATGTCGCGGCAGGCTTAGCGCGTTGACAGCCACTGAGACACCCGATGGATGCAAGACTGCAAAAACGCGTGCAACGCTACGGCTGGGACAAGGCCGCACCGCACTATGAGCGCTACTGGCAGGACCAGCTAGAGCCCGCTCAGACGGCGCTCCTGGAGATGGCCCGGCTCGAGGGCGGCGAGCGGGTCATCGATGTGGCCTGCGGGACGGGATTGGTCACGCTGCGCGCGGCCATTGATGTGGGACCGCACGGATCGGTCGTCGGTGTCGATATCTCCGAGGACATGATCACCACGGCGTCTGCATTGGCGCGCGCCCGCAGGACGGACAACGTCACATTCGCGCGCATGGATGCCGAAAAGCTCGATTTCGACAGCGATTCCTTCGATGCGGCGCTCTGCGCATTGGGCTTGATGTATGCACCTGACCCGGAAGGCGCCGTCGCCGAGATGTTTCGCGTCACGAAGCCGGGCGGCCGCGCCGTGTGTGCGGTGTGGGGTGAGCGGCGACACTGCGGCTGGGCCTCGATCTTCCCGATCGTGGATGCGCGCGTGCAATCAGAAGTCTGCCCGATGTTCTTCCGCATCGGCACCGGCGATGCACTACGCGTTGCCTTCGCCGAAGCAGGCTTCGGCGACATCACCATGCGTCGCCTGCAATCCATACTGCTCTATGCGGATGCGCGCGAAGCCTGTGCCGCTTCCTTCGTCGGCGGCCCGGTCGCGCTCGCCTACAGCCGCTTTTCCGACGACGTGAAGGCCGAGGCCCACGAGGAGTATCTGCGCTCGATCGAAGCGTACCGCTCAGGCGGCGGCTACGCGATCCCGGGCGAGTTCGTCATTGTCGCCGGCAGCAAATAGCGAGGAGGTCATCCATGTCCAATCTCAATGCCAAGGAAGCTCTGGAACGCGCGCATCGGCTCTTCCTGGAAAAGCCCGCAGCCGCCAAGCGGCCAAACACGACAGCCACGGCCGTATGGCGCGACGGCCTGCTCTGCGAGATCGCAGGCCCGGCCGGCGAGAAGGCAACGACCGATATGCCGCCGCCCATGGGCGGCGCGGGTATCGGCTCCAATCCGGGATGGCTGCTTCGCGCGGGCATTGCCTCCTGCGCGGCGACGGCGATCGCCATGCGCGCCGCCATGCTGGGCATTCCGTTGCGCACACTGGAGGTAAACGTCGAGAGCGAGTCCGACGCGCGCGGGCTGGTCGGCATTCCCGATGTTTCGACCGCGCTCGGCAATCTGCGCATGTCGATCAAGATCGGCGCCGACGGCGCCAGCGAACAGACGCTGCGCGATCTGGCCCAATGGGGTGAAGCGCATTCGCCGGTGAGTTGCACGCTTCGCGACCGCCCCGCTGTCGCGGTGGATGTCAGCGTTGTGTAGGGCCGGCGGCGCTTCCGCGGATGAAGCCGAGAGACGGCGCATCCGATCAGGTCTTCTCTCACCGCTTGTTGCTTCTCCAGCAGCATGATTGCGATTGCTGAAGTGACGGGGCGCCCGGTCCCGGCGGCCGGCTGCGCTTCGTGCGGCGAACAATTGGGGTTTTCACTGATAGCGGGTCCACTACGCCGCGAACACATTAGTGCTCCCCCTCTTGTGGTGCCGAGCCGCAATCTGGGATCGCTATGCGGCTCGCACATTGCCTCGACCCCATTGTCTGCCGCCAGGAGCTTCCGATGAATATCAAAGTCGCTTTGGCATCATTTGCGGCTGCATCGTTCGCGGCCACATTGGCTCTCTTATTGATTGGCCCGATCAGCCCGGCTCGCGCGCAACAGCCCACACCCGGAGCAGCCAGCAGCCAATCGACTTCTCCAGAGGAAGCACGCCGTATCGCGCAGGAAGCGTACATTTATCTCTATCCATTGATCACGATGGACGTCACCCGCAAGCAACTCATCAACACCGATCCGAAGGTGGCCGGCATGGGCGGTGCACCAAACACGTTCAACCACATCCGCGCATTTCCAACAGCCGATATGCGGGCCGTGGTCCGTCCGAACTTCGATACGCTCTATTCGTCGGCATGGATCGATCTGACCGATGGGCCCGTCGTGGTATCAACCGCCGATACCGGCGGCCGCTACTTCATGTTGCCGATGATCGACATGTGGACGGATGTCTTCGCGGTGCCGGGCAAGCGGACCAACGGCACGGGCGCGGCCAGCTTCGCGATCGTCCCACCCGGCTGGACTGGAACCGTTCCATCGGGCGTAGAGCGAATCCAGGCGCCGACTCCATATGTCTGGATCATCGGGCGCACGCAGACCAACGGCGCGAAAGACTACGATGCCGTCCATAAAGTCCAGGATGGATACAAACTCACGCTGCTCTCGGATTGGGGACGAACGCCGCGCAAGATCGAACAGAAGATCGATCCTTCGGTCGACACCAAGACCGAGCCCCTGAAGCAGGTCGATTCGATGCCGGCCGCCGACTACTTCAAGTACGGCGCCGAGCTGATGAAATTGCATCCACCACATCTGACGGATTGGTCCATTGTTGCGCGCATGAAGCGGATCGGCATCGAACCGGGCAATTTCGATAGCGCGAAAGCCGACCCGAATGCGCTCGCAGCCGGCGCCACCGACGGCTTGAAATTCATGGCCGAGAAACTGTCGACGCTCGCACGAGTCGTGAATGGCTGGCAGATGAATACCGATACGATGGGCGTGTACGGTGACTACTATCTAAAGCGCGCCATCGTCACCATGGTGGGACTGGGCGCCAATCAGCCGGATGATGCCATCTATCCGCTCAACGTTGCCGATGCCGACGGCAAACCCGTGGTCGGCGAAAACAGATATGTGCTGCGCTTCAGCAAGTCCGAGCTTCCGCCCGCCGATGCGTTCTGGTCCTTGACCATGTACGACGCGGAAGGCTTCCAGGTCGCCAATCCGATCGACCGCTTCGCAATCGGCGATCGGGACGCGCTCAAATTCAACACCGATGGATCGCTCGATCTGTATGTTCAGAACCAGAGCCCCGGCGCCGAATTGGAGTCGAACTGGCTGCCTTCGCCGAAGAGCGGGAAGCTCGGATTGACGCTGCGTCTCTATGCTCCGAGACCGGAAGCGCTGGATGGACGCTGGAACCCGCCGGCCATAAAGCAGTCGACCTCCATCGGGCGTGCCCTGCAGTGAGCGCCGACACATCTGCTTGAATTCAAAGGCACGTGTGCGTCGACGTGGAGGCACGATGCCTCCGCGTCTTATCCGTTGCGATAGGTATAGCTGTAGCCGTTGATCGCCGGCGCGCCGCCGAGATGGGCATAAAGCACCTTCGATCCCGCAGGGAAGTATCCCTTCTTCACGAGATCGATCATGCCCTGCATGGATTTTCCCTCGTAGACGGGATCCGTGATCATGGCCTCGGTGCGCGCCGCGAGACGGATGGCATCATTCGTCTCCGCACTCGGCACACCATAAGCGGGATAGGCGTAGTCCTCGAGAATGACGATCTCGTCGTCGCGCACCTTGCGGCCAAGCTCCACGAGCTCTGCCGTGTTATCAACGATCTCACGTACCTGCTCGCGCGTCTGCACCGGCGTGCCGGAAGCGTCGATGCCGATCACACGATCGGCCCGATTGTCGGCGGCAAAACCGACGATCATGCCGGCCTGCGTCGAGCCCGTCACGACGCACACGATGACGTAGTCGAACTTGAAACCGAGTTCGGCCTCCTGCTTGCGCACTTCCTCGGCAAAGCCGACATAGCCGAGCCCGCCGTACTTGTGGACCGACGCGCCGGCCGGGATGCCGTACGGCTTGCCGCCGGCATCCTTCACCGACTGGATGGCGTCTTCCCAGCTCTTGCGGATGCCGATGTCGAAGCCGTCCGGCATGATGCGGCTGTCGGCGCCCATGAGGCGGGTCATGAGGATGTTGCCGACGCGGTCGTAGACGGCGTCCTCGTGCGGCACCCAGCTCTCCTGGATGACGACACACTTCATGCCGATCTTCGCGGCCGTCGCGGCGACTATGCGCGTGTGGTTCGACTGTACGCCGCCGATCGAGACGAGCGTGTCGGCATTCGAGGCGATCGCGTCGGGCACGATGTACTCGAGCTTGCGCAGCTTATTGCCGCCCATGGCGAGGCCGGAATTGCAATCGTCGCGCTTGGCGTAGATCTGCACCTTGCCGCCGAGCGCCGCCGTGAGACGCGGCAGATGCTCGATCGGCGTCGGGCCGAAGGTCAGAGAGTAGCGTTCGAACTTGTCGAGCCTGAGCATGTCCGCCTCCTGAGTCGCGAATTTGCTCGGAAAGGTAGCTCAGTCCGCGAGATGGGTGCTCTCGATTTTGGGCTTCAAACTTGATATATAGAGATGATAGAACGCTCATTGAGAATGAAGTATCCGCAATTGAGCACATAAATGAGAGATTCTTCCGATCCTCCCGAACTCGATCGCCTCGACCGCCGCATTCTCCAGCGGCTTCAGCGCGACGGCCGCATGACGAATGCCGACCTCGCCAAGGCAGCCAACGCGAGCCCGGCTACCTGTCACCGCCGCACGGAGCAGCTTTTCAAGAGCGGCTACATTCGCCGCGTGCGTGCCGAGATCGCACCCGAAAAAGTGGACCGCGGCACGCTGGTCATCGTCGGCGTGGTGCTCGACCGCTCGACGCCGGAAAGTTTCGGTGCGTTCGAGGCGGCAGTTCGAAAGCTGTCGTTCGTGCTCGACTGCCACCTCGTCGCGGGTGACTTCGACTTCTTCCTCAAGATCCGCGTGCGCGATATCGCGGACTTCAATCGCCTGCACGGCGAGCAGCTCATTGCGCTGTCCGCCGTGCGTCAGACGCGCACGTTCTTCGTCATGAAGGAAGTGATCGACAACGCGCTGCTGGATTTCTGAGACCGCTCACACCGACAGGCGACGCTGGTATTCCTTCTGGAGCTTCGGGAACTGGTCCCAGAAGGGCTGCGGTTCCCTACCGTTCACGCGAGCGACCAGCACGTCGAGATGGTTGTGCCAGCCCGGGCCGACCTTGAGCAGCACGTCGCGGCTCGGAATGCTGCGATGGATCACGGTGAGCAGCACGCGCTCGCCGCGCGGTGACAGCTCGAAGGTGACCGTGCCGCTCGTGTACCAGGTGAACGTGATCCGATGCGGCGGGTCGAGCTCGGTGATGCGGCTTTCCATGCTGTGTTCCGAGCTATAGCCAGGCGGCGGCGTGCCGGCGTTCTTCATCAGCTCGTTGTTGCGCCACGTCAGCGTGAATGGCGCACCGACTTCCATTTTCATGTCGCCCGCGGCGAGCCATTTGCGGCGCAGGTCGCTGTCCGTGAGATAGGCCCAGATCCTTTCGACAGGACCCGGCAGGAAGCGCTGGATGGTCAGCGTCATCGGCTCGCTCAGCGTGCCGTAGTCTTCGTCCGGTGCGAGGGTACTCATGACTTCTCTCCACTCTTGGGGGCAGGAGCCTTGCTCTTCCGAGCAGGCGGTTTGCGGGCATCCTCTTCGCGAAGAAGCCGCTCGAGGGCATCCAGACGGTCGGTCCAGAAGCGCTCGTAGAAGCCGAGCCAGTCGTGCGCACCGGCGAGCGGTTCAGCCGCGAGGCGGCAGATGTGCGTCCGCCCGCGCACCTCGCGCTGGATGAGACCGGCGTTCTCCAGGGCCTTGATGTGCTTCGAGGCCGCCGCGAGCGACATCTCGAAGGGCTCGGCGAGCTGGCTCACGGTTCTTTCTCCGTCGGCGAGCTGGCGCAGCATCCGCCGGCGCGTGGCATCTCCGAGCGCATGGAAGACGGCATCGAGCTCGACAGGACTATGTTCAACCATGAGGTTGAATATACGTGCGCTCAAAGCGATTGTCAACTAGTTGGTTGAATGTTCGAATGCACCCGATCGTATTCACGTCGCGCGTTTCGGAACGTGCGGCTTTGGGCTATGCGGAGAGCTGCACAGTAGGAGCAGAGACGAGCTCATGGCTGACGTGCGCACAGTCCAGTTGCGATCCGGCATGAAGGAAATTCCGCTCTGCGCGCTGTGGCGGGTGGAGGCGTTCTCCGGCGTCATCGGCGCGAGCCTCGATGACGAGATCGCGTCGCTGGAGCGCTTCGTCGCCGACAATCGGCATCAGATGGCCATTGTCGCCGAGCGCGGCGGCGCGACCGCCGGAACCTGCCTGCTCGTGCCATCGGAGATCGAGCCGATTCATAGCGTCTCGCCGTGGCTCGCAGGCTTGTATGTTGCTCCCGAGCATCGGCGTCACGGCGTCGGATCGGCGCTCGTGCGTGCCATCGAAGATGAGGCCCGCGCGCGCAGACACGAAGCGCTGTATCTCTACACGACCGGCGCCGTTCGCTATTATGAGCGCCTCGGCTGGATCGCACAGGATCGCGTCCACTGGCTCGGCTATCCCACGGTGCTCATGGCGCGCGGACTTTGATGTGCAGGGGGCCCGCGCTTCCCCACCATTGCAATCACATTCGGATGTGCGAATATGCAGGCATCCGAGCCGCCGCGGGAGCCGCATCTTGACCTGCCTGAAGAAAGAGATCGCGCTCCCCTCGCGCGCGGGCGTCGGCGGCCTGGATTTCAATGCCTATGACGTGATGGCGCCGAGAAAGCCCGGCGCCACGCCCGCGACGGCGAAGAACGGCGCACGCGTCAAGCACAACAACGTGCCGCCCGAGGGCGTGTACCTGCCGAACAACAACCGGCTGGCGCCGCACATGCGCTCGCCGGAGTACGTGCAGATGTCGACGGCCGCCGCGATCACGCTCGGCGTCATGCCCGGCAAGATGCACCGCTGCTCCTGCACGCGCTGCCTCAATTTGCTGCTGACCTATCCCGAGGGCTGTCGCGCGAACTGCGCCTACTGCGGCCTCGCCCGCCATCGCGAGGCGGACCGCGACTACGCCGACCGCAATTTCATCCGCGTGGACTGGCCGGCCGTGCCCATGGACGAGGTGGTGGAGATTGTCGCGGCGCAGGGCGAGGCGACGCCATTCCACCGCATGTGCATTTCCATGATCACGCACCCGCGCTCCGACGAGGACACGGTGACGGTGCTCCGCAAGTGGACGGATCGCATCGATCCGGCAACCGTGCCTGTTTCCATTCTTTCAAACCCGACGACCATGACGCGCGGCGACGTGCGGCAGCTTCGCGATCTCGGCGCGGACATCTTCACGGTCGCGCTCGACGCGGCGACGCCCGACATCTTCGACCGCACGCGCGGGAAGGGCGTCGCGAGCCCGCATTCCTGGGCGAAGTACTGGGAGATCCTGGAGGACGCGCGCGACATCTTCGGCGCTGAGAAATTCGGCGCGCACATCATCGTCGGCATGGGCGAGACCGAGCACGACACGCTGACGCTCGTGCAGCGCCTCGTGGACATGGGCGGGCACAGCCACATGTTCTGCTTCTTCCCGGAAAAGGGGTCGCTCATGGACCACCTGCCGGCAACCCCGCGCGACCAGTGGCGGCGCGTTCAGCTCGCGCGCTATCTCATCGATTATCGCGGCGTGCGCGTCGAGCACATGCGATTCGACGAGCAAGGACGCGTCGCGGATTTCGGCATTCCGAAATCGGAGATGGATACGATCATTGACGAGGGCGTTGCGTTCCGCACGTCGGGCTGTCCGGGCAAAGTGCGCGAGGACATCTCGGCGTGCGATCGCCCATACGGCGACAGCCCGCCTTCGAATATCGCGAGCTATCCCTTCCAGCCCGTCGCGGTGGACATCCGCAAAATCCGTCACCAGCTTGGGCTGGAGAAGCCCGGCGAGGCCTATGTCGAAGGCGAGGAGCTGGAAGTTTAGAGAGGCCGCGCGCCAAATCGTGGCTTCGCTGCTGCGACCAAGATCACGCCGCCGCCAACAGGCTCTCGAAGAGCTTGCGGCCGTCGACCGAGCCGAGCATGGCTTCGGCGGCGTTCTCGGGATGCGGCATCATGCCGAGGATGCGGCCGGTGGCGTCCGATATGCCTGCGATGTTCCGTTGCGCGCCGTTGGCGTTGGCTTCCGGCGTCACGTTGCCGGCGGGATCGCAGTAGCGGAACACGACCTGCCCCTCGCCTTCCAGGCGATCGAGCGTTGCTCTATCCGCAAAGTAGTTGCCGTCGCCGTGGGCGCAGATCATCTGCGCCACCTCACCCTGGTTGTAGCACCCGGTGAAGCGCGTGCGCGTGCTCTCGACCTTCAGCCAGACATCCTTGCAGATGAACTTGAGCGAGGCATTGCGCTGGAGAACACCCGGCAGAAGGCCCGTTTCGCAGAGGATCTGGAAGCCATTGCAAATGCCGAGCACGGGCACGCCGGCCTTCGCCTTGGCAATCACGTCGCGCATGATGGGCGAGTGCGCCGCCATGGCGCCGCAGCGGAGATAGTCGCCGAACGAGAAACCGCCCGGCAGCACGATGAGGTCGGACTGCGGCACCTCGCTGTCGCCGTGCCAAACGATCTTTGCCGGCGTGCCGGTCACGGCGGCGAGGACGTCCGCGACGTCGCGCTCGCGGTTCGTTCCGGGAAAGACGATCACCGAGCTTTTCATGGGCCTCTCCCGCGCTCAGGCCGCCGCCAGCTCGAAAGCGTAGTCCTCGATGACGAGATTGGCGAGTAGCTCGCGGCACATGCGCTCGACCTCGGCGCGGGCCGCCGCCTCGTCCGTCGCGGCAAGATCCACCTCGATGTACTTGCCCTGGCGCACTTCCTCTATCCCTGAAAAGCCGAGGCCGCCCAGTGCGTTCTGAATGGCCTTGCCCTGCGGGTCGAGGACACCGTTCTTGAGCGTAATGCGGATACGGGCTTTCATGCGTCTCTCGTGTGAGGATCAGCGCCTATGCGAGAGAAATGCCCGGTCATGGCGCGATATACAAGGGCCGCGGCGCCGCATCGGGGAAAACGAACATGAATCACGCCATGATCATCGGCGCGACGGGGATTACCGGCGGCTACATCCTCCGCGATCTCGCCGCGCGGGAGGACTGGAAGGTCACGGGCCTCTGCCGCCATCCGCCGGCCGAATCGGCGCCGAATGTCCGTTGGATTGGCGTCGATCTGCTGGACAGGACCGATGCCGAGGCGAAGCTCGGCGGCCTCGGCGACGTCACGCACATTTTCTATTGCGGTTTCCTGCCACTTGGGCCGGACGACCTGCACCTCCCCGCGAACGGCAATGTCGCCGCGAATCTCGCGCTCCTCGTGAATGCGGTCGAGCCGGTGGCGGCTGCCTCACCGGGCCTCCAGCACATCCAGGTCATGCAGGGCACGAAATACTACGGCTCGCACATCGGCGCCTTCAAAACGCCCGCCAAGGAGGACGATCCGCGCCACATGGCGCCGAATTTCTACTTCGATCAGCAGGACTATGTGGCCAACCTCCAGCGCGGCAAGAGCTGGTCGTGGTCGTGCCTGCGCCCGCATACGGTCATGGGCTTCAATGTCGGCAATCCCTTGAACCTGCTCTGCGCGCTCGGCGTGTACGCGGCCATCTCGAAAGAGCTTGGCCTGCCGCTCAAGTTCCCGGGCATCGAGGGGCACTACCGCTCGGTCTACTAGGTGACGGATGCCGGCCTCCTCGCGCGTGCCGCGTACTGGGCGGCGACCACGCCCGCTTGCGCCAACCGGGCCTTCAACATCACGAACGGCGATTATTTCCGCTGGGAGAGTCTCTGGCCGCGCATCGCAGACCTCTTCGGCATGAAGGCGGGGCCCGTGCAGAGCATCGACCTCGTGAGCTTCATGGCCGACAAGAGCCCGCTCTGGCAGCGCATGACCGAGAAGTACGATCTCATGCGCGTTCCCTTCGAGAAGGCCGCCAACTGGGGTTTCGCCAACTATGTCTTCAAGGCGACGTGGGACCAGATGTCGGACACGACGCGGGCCCGCAAAGCGGGGTTCACGGAATGCTTCGACAGCGAAGAGCGCATCCTCGAGCAGCTCACGGAGCTTCGCCGGGCACGCTTCCTCCCTTGAGTGGCCATGAATTAGGTTGCAGCGGCCACATCCAGACCAAGAATGCCCGTGTAAATCAGCCGCGTAGCGTTTCGCCGTCGGGGCGAAGCGCCTAGATAGCTGGATTATGAGCGACGCGGCTTCAGCGACGATGGCCGAATGGGCCGGCGCCGATGCACCGAATGACGGTCCACCCGCTGCGGACCTGGGCGGCCTCAGCCCGGGCGTACGGGGCGAGCAGGCAAAGCAGGGCGACCGGCGCTTTCATATAGGGCTGGCGCTGGCGCTTGGCCTGCACAGTCTTCTGTTCGCCGGATTCTATGGCTCGCCGCCCCGCAATATCGGCAAGCCGGACGGCGACAGGAATGCCGTCGACGTCTCCTTCGTCAGTGAGGACGAACTCCGCAGCATCGCTGCGACGCGCGCCGCACCGAAAGCCACGCCGGTGCCACCGACGCCGCCGCCGCAACCGCCCGCCGAGGCCGCGCCCAAGCCGGTCCCCGAAGCGACCCCGCCGACGCCCCAGACACCTCCAACCACACAGACGCAACAGCCGCAGCCCGAGCCCACACCCGAAGTGCCGCCCGTCGACGAAGCCCTGACGCTCAAGCCGATCGAAGACCTGATCGCCTCGACCGAGCGGAAATCGCAGCCGCAGCCGGCCGAAACTCCAAAGCCGCAGCAGCAACAGCAGCCTGCCAAGCAGGCCCAGCCGGAACGCAAGCGTCAGGCGGCGCTGGATCTCTCGCCACCGGCAAATTTCACCTTCAGTGGTGGCGGCGGCGCCGCCGACATGGCGCGCCCTGCCGGCGTCACCCGTTCCGGCGAGAACGACGCTTTCGCGCGCGGCGTCATCAGCGCGCTGCGCCGGACCATGCCGCAACTGATGGATACGCGCGGCCGCGTCACCGTCCGCATCACGCTCGGCAAGGACGGCGATCTCGTGAGCACGCAGATCATCAACCCGTCGAATGTCGCGGGCCTCGACCGCAGCGTCGTCTTCGCGACGCGCCAGACGAGCTACCCCTTCCCGCCCCGCGATGCCCGTCCGGTCGATCTCGTCTTCCTGATCACCTATATCTACCAGTAGCGGGCCCGCGAGGGCGGTGCCCTTGGCCAGACGGACACCATCTCCAATGATCGATCGCCTGCTCAATCTGCTCCAGGGCGCCGGAAGAAGCTCGGCCCCTCTCGTCGAGGAGCCTCATCTGTCAGTTGCGGTGCTGCTCGTGGAAGCCGGGCTCATGCACGGCGAGTTCAGTGCGGATGAGCGTGCGATGACCGCGCAGCTCCTCGCGCGGCGCTTCGCGCTCTCCGTGGACGAGGCGGACGAGTTGATCACGCGGGCAGAGGCGCGGGCGCGCAGCACCGCCCAGTACTTTCCCTTCACGAACAGCCTCAACACGAGCATGAGCATCGACGACAAGATCGAGGTCATCGAGATGCTGTGGCGCATCGCCTATGCGGACGGAAACCTCGATGCCTTCGAGGATCAGCTCATACGGCAGGTGGCGGGCCTCATGCACGTGCCCGATCGCGATCGCATGAATGCGAGAAAGCGCGTGCTCGACGAGCTATAGCAGCTCCCGCCGCGCGCGAGAGCGAAGCTCCACGCGCCGGCTGCGGCTCAAAGATGCTTGCCGTGGCAGTGCTTGTACTTCTTGCCCGAGCCACAGGGGCAGGGCGCATTGCGTGCGACGCGACCCCAGGTCGACTCGTCGTTGGGATCGACCGCGCCGTTCTTGCTGCGCGACTTCACGGGCTCCGGACGCGCACGCGCCGGCTCCGGCGCACGGCCGTGCGATGAGAGCGCCGCCTCGGCAAGCTCGAACTCGTCCTCGCCGGTCATCGGGTTGACGTGGTGCGCCTGCATGGGCGGCAGCTCGAATTCCTCGACGTCCTCGGGCACGGCGCCGTTCGAGAGACGGACGTGCATGAGCTGGCTGGTGACCGCCTCACGCAGGTGCGAAAGCATGTTCTCGAACAGCGTGAAGCTTTCCGACTTGAACTCGTTCACCGGATCGCGCTGGCCGTAGGCGCGGAAATTGATCACCGTGCGCAGGTGCTCCAGCACGACGAGGTGCTCGCGCCAGAGATTGTCGAGCGTCTGCAGCAGGACGGACTTCTCGATGTCGCGAAGCCGCATGCGGCCGACGGCTTCCGCCGACTTGTCCGGCGCGCTCTCGATCGCTTCGACGAGCCCCTTGGCCTCGACGTATTCGCGCATGAACGAGTAACCGATGCCGGGAAGCTGCGTCTCGGCTTCCTGACGGCTCGGGCCCTCGATGCGGATCTCTTCGCGCTCGGAATCGAGAAGCGCACGGCCGAGGCGTTCGAAAGTCGTCTCGTTCGGCACGCCATCGGCGAGCGCGGCAAGCCCGGGCTCACTGCGCACGAAGGCCACCATGCCGCGGGCCTGCTCGTAGCCCGCGAGCACGCCCTTGCCCACTTCCTCGGCGAGCTGCTTGAATTTCCCGTCGACGGCCGTGGTCACGCGCTCCAGAATTTCCTGCTCGGCGATGCCTTCCTCGTCGGCCCATGCCGTGACCGGCACGTCGATCCCGAAGACCTCCTCGATGCGCTTCTTGAGACCCTCGGTATCCCACTGCTCGGCGTAGGCATTCTCGGGGATATGCGTCGACACCATGTTCTGCAGCACCTCGTGCCGCATGGCATCGATCGTCTCGCTGACGTCCTCCGACGCCATGATGTCGATGCGCTGCTCGAACACGACCTTGCGCTGGTCATTCATGGTGTCGTCGTACTTGAGCACGTATTTGCGTGCGTCGAAGTTGCGCGCCTCGACCTTCTTCTGCGCGTTCTCGAGCGCCTTGTTGATCCAGCGGTGCGTAATCGCCTCGCCTTCCTCGAGGCCGAGCTTCTGCAGCATGCCGTCGATCCGATCGGCGGCGAAGATGCGCATGAGGTCGTCTTCGAGGGAAAGGTAGAACTTCGTGCGCCCGGGATCACCCTGGCGGCCCGAACGGCCGCGAAGCTGATTGTCGATGCGCCGGCTCTCGTGGCGTTCGGTGCCCATGACGTAGAGCCCGCCGGGATAGGTCACCGTCTTGGCCGGCCGGTTGCCCTTGGCCGGCTCGATCTCGACCGTCTCGCTCGCATCGAGCACGATGCGGCGGTTCATCTCGATCTCGTCGGCGATCTTGCGGATCAGCCGCTCGCGCTCCGGTCCCTCGGGAACGTCTGCCAGCTCCTGCTCGACGCGCATCTGAAGATTGCCGCCGAGCTGGATGTCCGTGCCGCGACCGGCCATGTTCGTGGCGATCGTGACGGCACCCGGCACGCCGGCCTGCGCGATGATCACCGCTTCCTGCTCGTGATGGCGCGCATTGAGCACCTGGTGCGCCACGCCGCGCTTGCGCAGGAGCTCCGCGATCATCTCGCTCTTCTCGATCGAGACCGTGCCGACGAGCACGGGCTGCTTGCGCTTCTGCGCGCTCTCGATCTCGCGAATGATCGCGTCGTATTTCTCCTTGCCGGTGCGATAGACCTCGTCGTCGAGATCGGCGCGGCCGACCGGCACGTTCGTCGGGATCTCGATCACGTCGAGCTTGTAGATGTCGAGGAACTCGTCGGCTTCGGTCGACGCCGTGCCGGTCATGCCCGCGAGCTTGTCGTAGAGACGGAAGTAGTTCTGGAAGGTGATGGACGCGAGCGTCTGGTTCTCCGGCTGGATCTGGACGTGCTCTTTGGCCTCGAGCGCCTGATGCAGACCTTCCGAATAGCGACGGCCCGGCATCATGCGGCCGGTGAACTCGTCGATGATGACGACCTCGTTGTCCTTCACGATGTAGTCGCGGTCGCGGTGGAACATCTTGTGGGCCTTGAGGGCCTGGTTGATGTGATGGACGACCGTGACGTTCTCGATGTCGTAGAGGCCGTCGCCCTTCAGCAGTCCGGCTTCGGTCAGCAGGCGCTCGATGGTCTCCTGGCCCTGCTCGGTGAATGCGACCTGCTTCTGCTTCTCGTCGAGCTCGAAGTCCGATTTCTCGATGTGCAGCATCAGCGCGTCGATGGCGTTGTAGAGCTCGGAGCGGTCCTCCACGGGACCTGAGATGATGAGCGGCGTGCGGGCCTCGTCGATCAGGATCGAGTCCACTTCGTCGACGATCGCAAAGGCGTGCCCGGCGAGCTCGCTCGGACGGCCGCCGAACTGCACCATGTCGTCGACGCGCATCTTCATGTTGTCGCGCAGGTAGTCGAAGCCGAACTCGTTGTTCGTGCCGTACGTGACGTCGCTGGCATAAGCCGTGCGGCGCTGCTCGTCGTCGAGATCATGGACGATGCAGCCAACCGTGAGCCCGAGGAAGCGGTAGACCTGCCCCATCCACTCGGAGTCGCGCTTGGCGAGATAGTCGTTGACGGTCACGACGTGGACGCCGCGACCGGCGAGCGCATTGAGGTAAACGGGCAGCGTTGCCACCAGCGTCTTGCCTTCGCCGGTCTTCATCTCCGAGATATTGCCGGAGTGCAGCACCATGCCGCCCAGAAGCTGGACGTCGAAGTGGCGCTGCTTGAGCGTGCGCTTGGCCGCTTCACGGACCGTAGCAAAGGCGGGGACCAGCAGATCGTCGAGTGCCACGCCTTCGGCGAGCTGCTTGCGGAACATGTCCGTCCGCGCCCGCAGATCGGCGTCGGAGAGCTTCTCGATCTCGGCTTCGAGGGCATTGATCTCGGCGACCTTGGGCCGGAATGTCTTCAGCATCCGATCGTTCGACGAGCCGAAGATCTTGGTTGCGATCGAAGCGAGCGACAGCATGTACCGTTCCTCAAAGTCCAGTCGCCGGGGGCGGGCCATGCCGGGCCCCGGGCTTGCGAAGTCGATGTACGTGTCGACGCACCGACTTCCGTCGGGCCGCCGCTGCGATCAGGTTGTGCTTCGAAGAGGAAGAGGCCGACGATCGAGCCCCCGTATGGCCCTGCCAACCCAACCGGGCACGCGTCCAGCCGGCCCCGGAGAGATAAGGACGGCGCGGGGGGTTGTCAACGAAAGCGCGCCGGAACACAGGTGGAGTATTACGAAGATTACATCAATCGCTGTGACGGACTGGCGCACCCCGGCGATGCAGGTTCAGGGAAGCAGCCGCTCCATGCCGAGGTACCGATTGCCATAGAGGGCCTCGGGGATCCACTGCTTCTCGTTGTAGTCACGTTTGCGCGCATGGCGCTGCTCCCGACGCATCCGGCGTTGGAGCGACAACAGCCGCGCCCGACGCGTACGCGCCGACGTGACGCGTGGCTCATCTGCCTCCTCCGCTTCCTCGCGTTCTGCCGGGGCCGGCCGGCGCAGCGGCAGCGCGAGCGTATCGAGCGGTATCTCGATGGGCGGACCGAGCTCCTCCAAGGGCTCGCTCTCCCGTCCGACGCGGGCAACGACGTTCGGCGCACTGCGCTGGGCCGGGGTCTCCGCGACAGGCGCCGGCGTGCTAGCCGCGCTCGGCAGGTCGCCGTCGGCGACACGGCGACGCGGCTCGGGTGCATCGTATCGCGGCGGCGCGGCCACCACCGGCCGTGTAACAGGCTCAGGCGGCACGGGGGGAAGAGCCTTGCTGAAGCGTTGCGGCAGATGCCGGCGCTGCGAGGGCGGCGGGCGTGACGGTGGCGACGGATCGGCCCCCTCCTCGGCACGCGGCCGCCAGGCGCCGACGATCACCTCGTTCGGGCGGCGCGTGAGATCGTAGGTGATCGTAGTCGAGTTGGGCTGCGGCCCCGCTGCCGGCTTCGGATCGTGCTTCGGCAGAGCGCGATCGGAGAATTGATCGAGGCGGCCTGCTCCCGTGCCTTGGTCATGTCCCTGGCCATCGGCATGACGCACCACATCGGCATTGCGGACGAGAAGCACGCTCGCCGCGAGGCCGGCAACGACGACGACGGCGAGCAATGTCAGCGCGGCCGGCAGCACCCGGCGCGGCGGCGATGAGGCGCGGTACTGTGCCGTCGGCGGCGGGTCCAGCGGCTCGGGATCGTAGAGCGTTGCCCGCTCGACAAGAAATGGCGCGCCCCGGCGGAAGCTCGCCGCGCGGTCCGCAACCGTCTGGCGGCTCGCCCCGGCCGGGGCACCGTCGTACCGTGGCCCCGCATCACGCCCGAGGCCATGCGCCGCCGCTGCGCGCCGGGTATCGGTTGGGCGTTCGCTCATCCGCGTATCGTGCCACCTGCATTCACCTGGCCCGTGGCAGCCGCGATCTCGTCCGCCACCGGAAACCGGAACCTACGCAGCACGCGAAGACGCACCGAATCGCGGAATGGTACCCCATCGCGCACCCGATGTCCGGCGCTCAACCCGACGCTGTGGGTAGCCGTGCGGCACCGTTACTCTGCCGCACCACGACCTTGACGCGCGCACCCCGATCCCTGAAGACGGACCTGCACCAACGGAGAGCGACGATGATCGGACGGCTGAACCACGTGGCAATCGCAGTCAGAGATATGGCAGCCGCGGTCGCGGTTTATCGCGATACGCTCGGCGGCGAGGTCTCAGAGAAGGTGGCCCAGCCCGAGCACGGCGTCTCGACCGTCTTCGTCATCCTGCCGAACACGAAGATCGAGTTGCTCGAGCCGCTTGACGCCAACTCGCCGATCGCCAAGTTTCTGGAACGCAATGCCGATGGCGGCATTCATCACCTCTGCTATGAGGTCGATGACATCATTGCGGCGCGCGATCGTCTCAAGGCCGCAGGCGCGCGCGTTCTCGGCGATGGCGAGCCCAGGATAGGCGCGCACGGCAAGCCCGTGCTGTTCCTGCATCCGAAAGATTTCTGCGGGACGCTCGTCGAGCTCGAGCAGGCATGAACGGGCACTGAACGCGCACGGATGATCACCGCGCGATCTTATCCGCCGAGCGAGCTGAAGCCTTGACCGCAACGGCGCGCCGCGCCACAACCAGCGGGCGCACCGCGCGCTTCGCCGAGCCTTCGCAGGGCTCCCTCCGGATACCTTGTTGCGAGATAGTGCAGGCGAAGGCTGCACGGTTGTGCTCTTGATCATCGGGCAGCAGGAGCCAAACTCCTGCACACCCCAACTGGAGAAGGCTCCATTCCCCTCGCGCGTGCGACACTGATGACCTCTGCTCGCACGCCGGGAGATCAAGGAGCTGCCGTCACAGAATGATAAGTCCTGCGGATCTCCTGCGCCGCTGCGCGCCGGTCTTTGTCCTGACGCTTCTGGCGCTCCAGCAGCTCGCCATCGCGACTGAGGCACAGGCCGAGGCCAAACCAACGACGCTCGAGCGCATTCTCGCCCGCGGGCACATCGTCTGCGGCTTCACCCGCACATCGCCCGGCTTCTCGACCGTCGATGCGCGCGGCCAATGGTCCGGCTTCGATGTGGACTTCTGCCGCGCGCTGGCTGCCGGGATTCTCGGCAAGCCCGCCGCCGTCAAGCCGCTCATGATCGCGCCGTCGGTGGCCGCGAGGGCGCTTCTCTCCGGCGAGGTCGACATCCTGGCGACGGGAACAGCGATCAGCCTGACGCGCGAGACCGGTCTCGGCATCCGCTTTCCGGGCGTCATCTATCATGACGCGACTCGCCTGCTCGTGAAGCGGGCGCAGGGCGTCACCAGCGCGCGCGAGCTTTCCGGCGCCAGCATCTGCGTCGGCAACAATCCGGAGACGGTCGAGGCGATCGCGGGCTTCTTCAGGTCGTACGGCCTCAAGCACGAGGCGGTCATCGTCGAGAAGTGGGACGAAATGGTGCAGGCCTATGTCAGCGGGCGCTGCCAGGCGCTCGCGGCCGATGCCGCCATGCTCGCCGATCTCAGGGGAAAGCTCTCAGGCTCGGGCGAACATCACATCCTGCCCGAGGCCATGGCCATCACCATGCTCAGCCCTGCCGTTCCGCGCGGCGATCCCAGCTGGTACGACGTCGTGCGCTGGACCATCCACGCGCTCGTCGCTGCCGAGCAGCTCGGCATCACCTCGACGCGCGTCGAAAGCCTCAAGGCGTCCACCCAGCTCGACGTCAGACGCCTGCTCGGCGTCGAAGGCGACATCGGCAAGCCGCTCGGCCTGCCGCCCACCTGGGTCTATCAGATCGTGAAATCGATCGGGAACTACGGCGAGATCTACGAGCGCAATCTCGGCCAGAGGTCTCCTTTCAAGCTCGAGCGGCGCTCGAACGACCTGTGGACACGGGGCGGTCTGATGGTGGCGCCGCACCTGCGCTGAGTGCCCAGCTCTTAACGCGGCTTGGCGGCCGGGTCGCACTTGCCCGGATCGAGGAAGAAGATTTCCTTCAATACGCCGCGCACGGCGAACGATCCGTAGTCGATCAGGAGACGGCGAGAAACACCGTTGGCATAGTAGAGGAACGACAGCTCGTACGTCGGCACGGCATCCTGACGGCTGGTCTCGGGCTCGTAGTAGCTGATCGAGATCGGCCAGGATGGCACCTTCAGCAGCGGCGCCGCGGACTGCACATCCTCCAGCCCCTCGACATTGCCAGGCGCGCGCCGGTCGCCCAGGAAGGACACGGTCGTGTAGACCTTGTCGCCCTTCTCCGAGCCGTCATAGAGATCGGCCGTGAAGAGCCGCTCGCCGCGCCGCGCTCTCACGACCAGCTCGCGCGAGTGCTGGATGGGAAACATGGCTTGCGGTGCGAGATCGAGTTGCTTGCGCGTCGGCCGCGTGAGCGCCACCTTGAGCCGCTCCGTGCCGCTCGTGCGCGAGGCGTCGCCGACCGTCGTCTCGGTGAGCTTGCGGTCCTTGTACTGGGTCGAGTTGAACTTGAAGGCCCGCGAGGCGGCATCTTCCCAGCTCGTCGTGCGCAGATCCGTGAGGCTGGTGACACCTTCCTGGTTCACCACATTGGTGACGAAGCGCATGCTCTGCGAGTAGCCGACGCACGAATTGCCAGTAATCTCGTAGACCATCCGGCCGGACATGTCGGCGATGCCGGATCCGCCCTGCGCGCGCTGGAGCGTGATGTCATAGACCGCGCGATGCGGCGCCAGAAGCACCTCACCTTCGGTCGCAGTGGCACCGCCCGCCGATCCGCCGGCAAGGAAAGTCGCTATGGCCGCAAGCGGCACCCAGCGCAGCAGGCGCCTCGTCAGGGCCTTAAGCATTCGTCCGGCCTCCAGGGTTCACTGCCGGCATTTGCCGCCCGCCCCAACTTGAGTAACGATGTGTACCGCTCATCCGTTGCACGAATCCGGCTCGTGCACCTGCAAATCGTCGTGAGGATTGAGCTAAGTCCGATGAATCTGCGCCGTCAATCGGGATTGAGACGACTGGCTCGCGGCAGGATCATGGCAGGAGCGTGCACCGCCGTCACACCCCGACGGCAAAATAGCGCTCGATGAACCGCTCGTAGATCATGGCGAGCGCCTGCAGGTCCGCTACCGCGACGCGCTCGTCCACATGATGGGCAAGGGCATTCGTCAGCCCGAACTCGACGACCGGGCAGTAGGCCTGGATGAAGCGGGCGTCGGAGGTGCCGCCGTTGGTCGTGAGCGCGGGCGTCCGCCCCGTGGCCTCGGCGACGGCGCCGCGGAGCGTCTCGACGAGCGGCCCGGGCTTCGTCAGGAAGACGTCGCCGGTGCCCGAGAAGCTCACCTCCCAGCGCGCGGAAACCTCAGCGGCGGCTGCCGCGCACTGCTCGCGCACCCAGGCCTCGGCCTTCGGCCGCGTCCAGAGATTGTTGTAGCGGATGTTGAACTTCGCGCGCGCCTCGTTCGGGATGACGTTCGTCGCCGTGTTCGGCACGTGCAGCACGGTCACCTGCAGGCTCGATGGCTCGAAGTCGGCATTGCCCTGATCGAGCGGTGTCGAGGAAAGGCGGTCGATGAGCCGCGCGAGCTTCGGCACGGGGTTCTCGGCAAGCGCGGGATAGGCCGCGTGGCCCTGCTTGCCCGCGACAACCAGCTCGGCATTGAGCGAGCCGCGCCGCCCGATCTTAATCTCTTCGCCGAGCGAATTCGGGTTCGACGGCTCGCCGACGATGCACGCGTCCATGACCTCGCCGCGCGCGCGCATCCAGTCGAGCACCTTCATGGTGCCGTTGATGGACGGCCCCTCCTCGTCGCCCGTAATCAGGAAGCTGATAGCGCCCGGCAGCTCGCCGCCATGGCGCTCGACGAGCCGTAGCGTTGCCGCGACGAAAGCGGCGATGGCGGCCTTCATGTCGACGGCGCCGCGGCCGTAGAGAAGACCGTCGTGGATCTCGGCACCGAAGGGCGGATGCGTCCACTTCGCGGCGTCGCCGACCGGCACCACGTCCGTATGCCCGGCGAAGCAGAGGTTCGGCTGCTTGCGCCCGAGGCGCGCATAGAGATTGTCGACATCGGGCGTACCCGGCGTCGTCATCATCAGCCGCGTGCAGTCGAAGCCCGCCGGCTTCAGCGCAGCTTCGAGCAGCGTCAGGGCACCCCCCTCGTCCGGCGTCACGGACGGGCAGCGGATGAGCGCCTGTGCCAGCGCCACGGGATCCTTGAAGTCGATGGTCATGCTGAGAGCCGGTCGCCGATTATGCCGAGCCGCCCCTGCGGCGACACCTGCGAGGCTCTAGCATCGGAGAGGACCGGAGAGAAGCGCGGCGAGCGGACGCCGGATCAAACCGGCTCGATCACGTAGCCGGCGCCGCGGACGGTGCGGATGACCTCCGCCTCCTTGCCGCGAATGAGCGCCTTGCGCAGGCGCCCGATGTGCACGTCGACCGTGCGTTCGTCGAGCTCGGCCTGGCGACCCCATACGCCGTCGAGGATCTGCTCGCGGCTCAAGACGCGGCCTGCCCGTTCCATCATGAACTCCAGCAGGCGGTATTCGGTAGGCCCGAGACGCACCTCGCGCTGGGCGCGGCGTACGCGATGCGCGAGACGATCGAGCGAAACATCGCCGACCGTGATCACGTCCGAGACGCGCTCCGGCGCCGCGCGCCGCAGCATGGCCTTCACGCGCGCAATGAGCTCGGCAACCGAGAACGGCTTGACGATGTAGTCGTCGGCGCCGGTGGCGAGACCGCGCACACGGTCCCCCTCCTCGCCGCGCGCCGTGAGCATGATGATCGGAACGGCCGTCGTCTCCTGGCGCTGGCGGAGCCGCCGGCAGAGCTCGATGCCCGAGACGCCCGGCAGCATCCAGTCCAACAGGACGAGGTCGAAGTTCTCCTCGTTGATGAGGAGCTGCGCTTCCTCGCCAGTCTCCGCGACGATCACCTCGAAGCCCTCGCCTTCGAGATTGTAGGTGATGAGCTCAACGATCGCCGAATCGTCCTCGACCACCAGGATCCTGATGCTCATGCGAGCCCGACCCTCCTTGGAGTCACCGGGCGCCCCGTCGCTGCGGATCGCCTGCCCCCGTGCCGTCCTCAACATCGCAACGCGCACGTCATCACTCTCCGAACTCACAGCGTGGGACCTCCGCCTTCGGCCTCAATGGCGAGACCTTCGGCTCGCACCACGCTTTTCCTGTTGCTGATCACGGTTCCTCGGCCGTGATCAGCGTCGAACTTGTCTCGTCGCTCTTCGGGCGCGCGTCGGTGACGGGCTGCCCGTGGACGAGGAAATGGACGTTCTCGGCGATGTTCGTCGTGTGGTCGCCGATGCGCTCGATGTTCTTGGCGCCGAACAACAGATGCGTGCAGAGCCCGATATTGCGCGGGTCTTCCATCATGTAGGTGAGCAGCTCGCGGAAGAGCGAGTTGTACATCGCGTCGATCTGCTCGTCGGCGCGCCATACGGCGAGCGCCTTGTCGGCCTGGCGCTCGCTGTAGGCATCGAGCACGTCCTTGAGCTGGCGAAGCGCGAGCTCGGTCATGTTCTTGAGCCCGGTCATCAGGGGCTTGGGATGGTTCTCGCCGGAGATCGCCAGCGCTCGCTTCGCAATGTTCTTCGCGAGATCGCCGATCCGCTCGAGATCGCCGGCGATCTTCAGCACGGTCATGATGTGGCGCAGATCGTCGGCGAGCGGCTGGCGCTTGGCGATCATGACGATCGACTGATCCTGCAGCTCCCGCTCGAGCTGGTCGATGAGCGTATCGCCGGCGACGATCTCGGCGGCGAGCTTCGGATCACGCCGCTCGAGCGCTTCGAACGCGCGGCCGAGCTGCTGCTCGGCGAGACCGCCCATCTGCGTGACGCGCTTGTCCAGCAGCAGCAGCTCCTGCTCGAAGGCCTTGACCGTGTGCTCGCGCATCCTGGTGCTCCGAATGTCCGAGGCGGCTCCGTGGGCCCACAAGGGCCGGCCACCTCTGATTTGCGCCGCAATCTAGCGCCGCCAGCCTACAACTTTGTGACAATATAAGCTGCTATAATTATTGCGTTTTATCTAGTGCGCCGCGCTCGGGCGGCGGGCCTGCTCATCGATGAGGAAGGTGAACGTCGAGCCCTTCCCGGTCTCCGATTCGATCCTGAGTTCGCCGCGGTGGCGATTGATGATGTGCTTCACGATCGCAAGGCCGAGGCCCGTACCGCCCTTCTCGCGGCTCGACTTCGCATTCACGCGGTAGAAGCGCTCGGTGAGACGCGGCAGGTGCTCGGGTGGAATGCCGGGGCCCTCGTCACGCACGGCAACGGCTATGCGGCTCGTCGGTCCCCGTGCCTCGCGGCGGATGCTCACGCTGACCGGGCGCCCCGGCGCCCCATACTTGAGCCCGTTCTGCACGAGGTTCTGAACGACCTGCACGATCTCGTCGGTCTCGCCGAGCACGACCGTCGGACCGTCGCACGGCGTGAACTTGAGCGTCGCACCCGAAGCCTGCGCCACCGGCTCGAGCGCCTGCACGGCTGCCGCGATGGTCTCATTGAGGTCGATCGCGGTGCGCGGCGGCACGTGCTCGCGCATCTCGACGCGGCTCAAGGAAAGAAGATCGTCTACGAGCCGAGACATGCGCGCCGCCTGCTGCCCCATGATGCCGAGGAAGCGCGCGCGCGCCGCCGGATCGTCGCTGGCGCGACCTTGCAGCGTCTCGATGAAGCCCACGAGCGAGGCAAGCGGCGTGCGCAGCTCATGGCTCGCGTTGGCGACGAAGTCGGCGCGCATACGCCCGAGGCGATCCTGCTCGGTGAGATCGCGAAGCGCGATCACGACGTGCGGCGCGTCAGGCTCGAGAGCCCCGCCGGCCATGGCCGTGAGCGTGACGCGCACGCGCCGGTCGATCGGCACGCGCTCCTGGATCTCGACCGAGCGCTGGCGGCCATCATCCAGCACCTCGTCGATCGCCTGCAGGAAAACGGGGTCGCGGCTGAGAAGCGACGGCTGCCCGCCGGGCCGCAGGAGCACGTAGATCTCGCGTGCTGCCGGGTTGATGTGAACGATCGTGCCGGCTTGATCGAGCGCGATGACCGGATCCGGCACAGCATCGAGCGCCGCACGCCAGCGACCGGCGTTCTCGGCCATCGCGGCGCGCTGCGCGAGCGCGCGGCCTTGCTGGGTGTCGTCATCGCTTTCGAGCGCAACGAGAACCGCGAGCAGGAACGCCAGCCCCGCGCCGAGCGTGATGAGCCACAGCGAGAGCCCGCCGATCAGCCCGACTGCGCCGCCACCGATGACGACCGCGAGTAGCAGCGGCGCGCGCTGACGGATGCGCCGGGCTGCCGTGTCGAGCCCGCGCCGCGCCATATCGCTCAAGGATTGCCATTCGTCGCCACCGAGCAGGCGCACGCTCTGCTCCTTATGTCCGGTGCAATCTCATGGGTGGCCTTTTAAACCTTCGCCGACGACTCCGACAGCCCTCGAGCCCTAGCCGAGGAATGCCACCACAAGGGCGAGCGCAGCGCCTGTCCCGGCGAACACCACGAGCCCTGATCGGCCATCGACGAAGCTGTCCGGGAAGTGCTGGAGCACCAGCGGCGCCATGAGCAGCACGCCGCCGCCGACGATCACCGCCCAGGTCCAAGGCAGCGCCACCCAGGCGAGCCACAGCCCGAAGACCGCCGTTGCCAGCGCAAGGGCCATGGTGCCCCATAGAATGGTCGCCCCGCCGGCCGACTTGAGTGTCTCCGCCCGATGCTCGCTCGGGAAGTGGCCGCTCACGGTCAGCCCGTAAAGTGCCGCACTCATCAAAAGAAGCGCGAAGACGGCGAGCACGCCCCAGTTCAACAACCCCATTGTACCTCTCCAGACGGCGAGCGAGCCGAGACACGCTTGCCCGCGGCTTCGCCGCTCCTTACCATACGGTAGATATATCAGTATCGAGGGAGCGCAACCATGGCCAACGCACCGGCAGGCGAGGCGGCAAAGAAGCGCGAAAAGCGCACGATCACCGAAATACGCGACAGCAAGAAGACCGGCGAGAAGATGGTCTACATGTCGGTGCCGGACTACACGGCCGCGCAATGGGCGGAGATGGCCGGCGTCGACGTCGCGGTGGTCGGCGACAGCCTCGCGATGATCGCACACGGGCACAAGAACACGATCCCCGCGACCATGGACATGATGACCATGCACGCGCAGGCCATCAGGCGTGGCGCGCCGAACACGTTCGTGCTCGGCTGCATGCCCTACCAGAGCTACAACACGGTCGACCGCGCGCTCATGAACGCGACGCGCTTCATGCAGGACGCGCTGACCGACGCGGTGAAGCCGCAGGGTGGCAAGTCGCAGGCGCATATCCTCAAGGCGCTCGTCGATGCCGGCATTCCGACGGCGTCGCACATCGGCCTCACGCCGCACACCATCGCGACCTTCGGCGGTTTCAAGATCCAGGGCCGCACGGCCGATGCCGCCATGAAAATCCTCGAGGACGCGCTCGCGATCGAGGACGCCGGCTGCTTCATGCTCGAGTTCGAGGCGGTGCCTGCGAAGATCGCGCGGCTCATCTCCGAGCAGCTCACGATCCCGACCATCGGCATCGGCGCCGGCGTCGGCACGGACGGCCAGATCCTGCTCTGTCACGATCTGCTCGGCGTCTTCACTGACTTCAAGCCGAAGTTCACGAAGCGCTTCGCCAATCTCACCGAGGTCGCCGTCAATGGCATCAGGCAGTACGTGAAGGAGGTCAAGGAAGGCACCTTCCCCGACGACGATCACTCCTACACGGTGAAGGAGGAGGAATACGAGAAGTTCGCGAAGATGGTGCAGAAGCGGAAGCAGATTTGATTCGCTTTCGCGGGCTGATGCCTCTGCATTCTCGATTGTCGCCGACGTTGCCGCAAGTGCGCCGATGTCCCCTCTCCCCGTCCTTGCGGGGAGAGGGCTAGGGTGAGGGGCGGTGGCATACGCCAACGTCGCATAAACAGCCGCCCATCATCCTAACCTTCTCCCCGTCAGGACGGGGAGAAGGGACCTGTTGTGCTCGCGGCTCACGCGGTGGAAACTTCATGGCAAGCCGTTGCGCACGTGGCGCATGTAGGC
>JAEWIJ010000181.1 GCA_023387235.1 Pseudomonadota bacterium | reverse complement strand
TCGTCGAGCTTCTCGAGCATGTCGGCCTGCAGCCGGATCACATGCGCCGTTTCCCGCACGAATTCTCGGGCGGCCAGCGCCAGCGCATCGGCATCGCACGCGCCCTCGCGGTCGAGCCGAAGCTCATCGTGTGCGATGAGCCGGTCTCCGCGCTCGACGTCTCCATCCAGGCCCAGGTCATCAACCTGCTCGAGGATCTGCAGGAGCAGTTCGGGCTGACGTACCTGTTCATCGCCCACGACCTCTCAGTCGTGGAGCACATCTCGACGCGCGTCGCCGTCATGTACCTCGGGCGCATCGTCGAGATCGCGACGGCGCACGACCTCTACACGAACCCCAAGCACCCCTATACCGAAGCGCTGCTTTCGGCCGTGCCGATCCCCGATCCTACGGTGAAGCGCAAGCGCGTGATGCTGCAGGGCGATGTGCCGAATCCGATCAACCCACCGACGGGCTGTCACTTCCACACGCGCTGCCCGATCCGCGAGCTGCCGCTCTGCGCAAATGTGAAGCCCGAGCTGAAGGCCGACGCCAACGGTCACGCCGTGGCCTGCCACCTTCGCCAGTAGGCGAAGGCCGCAACGCCGAGGTCGACCCGCTCGGGGCGTTCCTCAGAACGGGATCTCGTCGTCGAGCTTCTTGTCGAAGCCGCCGCCGCTGCCACCACGACTGCCGCCACCGCCACCCGAACGGCGCGGGGGCTCGCTGTAGCCGCCACCACCATTGTCGTAGTCGGACTGGGCGTTGTCACTCATGCCACCGCCCGGGCGTCCGTCGAGCATGGTCAGCACGGCATTGAAGCCCTGCAGAACGACTTCGGTCGAATAACGCTCCTGACCCTGCTGGTCCTGCCACTTGCGCGTCTGCAGCGCGCCTTCGATGTAGACCTTGGAGCCCTTCTTTACGTACTGCTCGACGACCTTGCAGAGCGCCTCGTTGAAGATCACGACCGAATGCCACTCGGTCTTCTCACGGCGCTCGCCCGAGTTCTTGTCGCGCCAGCTCTCACTCGTCGCGATGCGCAGATTGGCGATCGGCCGCCCGTCCTGCGTGCGGCGGATCTCGGGATCCTTGCCGAGATTGCCGATCAGGATCACCTTGTTCACGGAACCGGCCATGTGCTCACTCCTCTTGCTTCGGCTCTCGGTCCTGCACCCGCGCAGACGGTCAGCCGCGCCAGTGCTGGCTTCCGGGAGCCCGATTCGTCCGTTAGAGAGTACGCGCTAAGCGATCCCCTCCCCGCGGCGAACTGGTGGCTTATGCACCAAATTCACGTCATCCCGCGGATCAGGACGCGCTGGCGCTTGTTCTCATTATGTTCCACACTACAGGACTTCGCTTGCATGAGCAAGCGCCAGAAGAAAGACCACTCATGCGCGACCTGACCGTAGCCTTCGACCTCGACGGGACCCTTGTCGAGACCGCGCCCGACCTGATCGCGGCCACCAACCACGTGATGGCGAATGCGGGGCTCGACATCGTCGCGCCGGAAATTCTGCGGCCGGCAATCAGCTTCGGCGCCCTCGCCATGATCACCAAAGCCTTCGAGCATCATGGGCAACGCGTTCACGTCGACGCCACGGGCGCTCACTTCGAGCAGTTCATCGCCTACTACACGGCCAATATCGCGGCGACGAGCCACGCCTTCCCAGGGCTCGAAGCGTCGCTCGACACGTTGGCCGCGCGCGGCGCGCGACTCGCCGTGTGCACGAACAAGCAGGCTGCGCTCTCGGAGCAACTGCTCGGCGATCTGCGGCTGCGAAAGCGTTTCGCGGCGCTTGCCGGCCGCGACACCTTCCCCGTGTACAAGCCACATCCCGATCATCTCGTCGGCGTCATCCGCATGGCCGGGGGCGATCCCAAGCGCGCGATCATGGTCGGCGACAGCAAGACCGATATCGACACGGCCAAGGCAGCCGGCATTCCGGTGATCGCGGTGACCTTCGGCTACACCGACGTGCACGTGCGCGAGCTGTCGCCCGATGCCATCATCGAGCACTACGACGAGCTCATCCCGGCCATCGAGCGGCTTGTGGGGCGCTGAATGGAGCCGCGCATCGGCTCGATCGTCCGCGGAGATCACTCGAAGAGCGACAGCTGCCCCTCGGGCTCCCTGACGGGCCCGCGCGGAATGCGGCGATAGCCGAAGCTCACGCGATCGACCAGCCCCGGATGGCGCGCGCGGAAAAGGGCTTCGGCCTTTTCGCGGCTCCCCGGAAACTTCTCCCCCCACCAGATGGCATAGAGCTGGCGCGGATCGCATCCATAACGCGACATGAGATCCTTGCGGCGCACGCGCAGCCAGCGCGCGATCCAGATCTCGACCGCCTCCGCCTCGCCGAGCGGGCCCGACGCAGCCTCGCGCTGAAGCGTCGCCGGCGCACGTGTAATGTCGGAAAGGGCGAGGGAGGGGGCAATCATCGGCGGCACACGACTTTGATCAAACGCATGAGTCGACTTGCATCCTGACAGAACATTGCGGCAACGCAACGGCGAAGCGCATGACTGTCACTCGCGGGACCGAAGCAATGCGCATTGCCTATTCCCGCACGCAATGGCACAGGGACCGGCGCCCTATCGATCCGGGATCCCAGCGTGACGTCCGCAATGCCAAATCCGCCCGCGCGGGCCGCCGCGATCCTCATCGTCATGCTGTCGGCGACGACGATCCTTTCGCAATTCTATCGCTCGTCGGTAACCGTCCTCGCGCCGGAGCTGATCGTCGAGCTCAAGCTGACATCCAAAGCGCTCGGAATGGCCAACGCGATCTTCTTCTTCGCGCTGATGGCCGCGCAAGTTCCGGTCGGCATACTCTTCGACCGCATCGGCGTTCGCTACACGGTTGGCGGATTAGCCGTGCTGGGCGTCGTCGGGTCGCTCTGGCACGCGGTTGTCAGAGACGGCAGCGAGCTGATCGCGGCGCGATTCCTGCTCGGCCTCGGCTTCGGCGGCAGCTTCATGTCCGTCGTCGTGCTCTGCTCGCGCTGGTATCCGCGCCAGCGATGGGCGCAGGCCATGAGCTGGGTCTTCGGCCTCAGCATGATCGGCGTCGGCATGGCCGGAACGCCGCTCGCCGTCGCGGCCGGGCTGATCGGATGGCGCACGACATTCGTGATCATGGCGGGCGTCGCGGCGCTCGTCGGCGTGTTGTTCGTCTGGCTCGTGCGCGACGATCCGCCGGGCAAGGTGGCGGCTCCCCATCCGGCGGAGACGCTGGCGGCTGCGCTCGCCGGCTTCGTCGCGATCCTGCGCCTGCCGGGGCTCCTTCGCGTGCTCGGGCTCCAGACGGTCGCCTATGCGGTCATGGCGACGATCATGGGCCTGTGGGCCGGTCCCTATCTGCATGATGTGCATGGGCTCGATGCGGTCGCGCGCGGCAACGTGCTGATCGCCATGGCCCTCGCGCAGTTTCTCGGCGTGCTCGCCTTCGGTCCCATGGACCGCATATTCGATACGCGCAAGCGCGTGGCCATGGCCGGCGCCACGGCGACCATACTCGTGCTGCTGGGCCTCGCTGCCAACCCGCCGACGATCGTGGCGATCGTGTTGATCATCGGCGTGTGTGCGACCTCGTCCTACGGGGTCGCGGTCGTCACGCACGCCCGCACCTTCTATCCCGATCATCTTGCCGGCCGTGGCGCCACGACGGCCAACATGGCGCAGCTCTTCGGCTGCGCCATGTTGCCTGTCGCGACCGGTTTCATCCCGGCCTGGTTTCCAGAGACGGCCGCCGGATATTCTCCCGTCGCCTATCAATGGATCTTTGCTACCATCGCGGCGACGCTCGGCGCGGGCCTCGCGGTCTACGCCACAGCGCGCGACGTCCGGCCGAGCAGCCAGCTCGGCCCCTCGGTGCCGGTCGAGACCGGCAGCAAAAGCAACACGCCCGGGAGCTGAGAGGAAACGCACCATGCGCACGCGAATGACCGAAGCCTTGACGCTGCCGCAGGATGGCACAGCAGGGGCGCTCGCCGGGCGGGTCTGGCGTCCCGATGCGGAGGGCCCCTCCGTGATCGCAGTGCGCACGGACGGTATCTACGACATCTCGCGCCACGCGCCGACCATGCGCGACCTCGCCGAACGCGTCGATGCCGCGGCGATCGTCAAGAGCGGGGCTGGCGAACGGATCGGTTCGCTCGGCGAAATTCTCGCGAACACGCCCGAGGTCTACCGCGATGCCTCGAAGCCGTGGCTGCTGACGCCGATTGATCTGCAGGCAATCAAGGCGGCGGGCGTGACCTTCCCGCGCTCGATGCTGGAGCGCGTGATCGAGGAGCAGGCCAAGGGCGCCCCCGAGAAGGCGGAGGCAATCCGCAAGCAGGTGCAGGCCCAGCTCGGCGGTGATCTGCGCTCGCTCAAGCCCGGATCGAAGGAGGCGCTCGCGCTCAAGCAGACGCTGATCGCGGCAGGCGCGTGGTCGCAGTATCTCGAGGTCGGCATCGGCGAGGATGCCGAGATCTTCACCAAGGCACAGCCCCTGTCGGCGGTGGGCCATGGCATGACGGCGGGCATTCATCCGAAATCCACGTGGAACAATCCGGAGCCCGAGGTGGCGATGCTCGTCAACTCGAGCGGCGCGATCGTCGGCGCGACACTCGGTAATGACGTGAACCTGCGCGATGTCGAGGGACGCTCGGCGCTTCTGCTTTCCAAGGCCAAGGACAATAACGCGTCCGCGACGATCGGGCCGTTCGTGCGCTTCTTCGATGCGACGTTCTCGCTCGATACGGTGCGCGCGCTCGATGTTCATCTGACGGTGGATGGCCCCGAGGGTTTCCGCCTGACGGGTAAGTCTTCCATGCGCGAGATCGCGCGCGACCCGGCGGATCTTGTCGGTCAGCTCATCGGCAAGACACACCAGTATCCCGACGGCGCGGTGCTCTATCTCGGCACCATGTTCGCACCAAGCGAGGATCGTGGCGAGAAGGGCATGGGCTTCACGCACAAGGTCGGCGATATCGTCACCATTCATGCCGATCCGCTCGGCGCGCTCGTCAACGTGATGGCGACATCCGATCAGGCCCCGCCGTGGACGTTCGGCGCCGCCGATCTCATGCGCAATCTCGCCAAGCGCAATCTGATCTAGGAGTGCCCGAATGCTTTTCATGGTGATCTCGACGCCGCGGCCTGAAAAGCCGTCGACGATGGTGCCGAGCCGCAAGGCCTACTGGGAGTGGCTGGCACCGCTCGAGGCGAACGGCATGTGCAAGGGCGTGTGGGCACGCACCGGGCGCGGCGCGGTCGTGCTGTTCGACGTGCCCGACAACGAGACGCTGCACCGTTTCATGAACGAATGGGCGGAGATCATCCCCGCCACGTTCGAGGTCTATCCGCTGATCGATACCGGATCGGCGAGAGCCTATCTCAACAAGTCCGGGAACTGAAAGCAGAACGGCCCGCGCAAGCTGGTGCCTGGCGGGCCGTTCCATTCGATCGGTTCGGCGTCTTCAGCCGTAGATCTCAGGATTGACCGCATTCTCCTTCCGCGGCGCGCCGTCGAAGACCGCGAGCACATTCTTTGCGGCCTCGGCCGACATGCGCTCCATGGCCTCTGCCGTAACGCCGGCAATGTGCGGCGAGGCGAGTAGGTTCGGCAGCTTGAAGAGCGGGTTCGCCGGATCGGGCGGCTCGCGATCGAACACGTCGAGGGCCGCCGCCGGAAGCGTACCGTCCGTGAGCGCGGCGTGCAGCGCCTTCTCGTCGATGATGCCGCCACGGGCGGTCGACACGAGGTAAGCCGTCGGCTTCATCGCCTTGAGCTGCTTGGCGCCGAACATGCCGACCGTCTCCGGCGTCTTCGGGCAATGGATCGTGACGAAGTCCGCGCGCGGCAGCGCGGCATCGAGGTTCGTCACGGGCTCGCAGCCCGCAGCTTTGATCGCCTCGGCCTTGACGAAAGGATCATAGACGAGAACCTGCATCTCCATGGCGAGGCAGCGCTTGGCCGTGCGCGTGCCGATGCGGCCGAAACCGACGATCAGCACCGTCTTCTCGAACATGTCGTTGCTGATCATCGAGGGCTTGAGGCGATCGCCCCAGCGGCCCTCTTTGACAAGCGCGGAAAGCTCCGGTCCCTTGCGTGCCAGCGTCAGCATGAAGCTCATGGCGTGCTCGGCAACCGAGGGCGAGTTCGCCGTGCCCGCGATCATGACCGGCACCTTTGCCGCCGTCATGCCCGGGATATCGATCGCATCGTAACCGACGCCGACGCGCGCCACGCACTCCATGGCACCAGCGGCCTCGAGCTCGGCCGGGCGAAAGCGCGTGCCGCCGAGGATGGTCGCGTGCACCGGTGCGTGCTTCTTCAGGATCGCCCGATACTCCTCGTCCTGAGCCATATTGGGGAACGGGATGGCTTCAACGTCGGGGCGCGATGCCAGGATCTCCTGACCCGCCCTTCCCATGGAATCCGTGAAAAGGACTTTCTTCTTGTTGGTCGTCGCCATGTAGCTTCTCCTGGTCGTGGCATCGTGCGGGCTGAACCCGCGTTTACTCTCAATCGACGTAGCGAACGCGGTCGGATGCAAGGATCTCCTCGATCCCTCCGATGTTCGTAAAACCTGATTTGATCTTGGACTGCGTGGCGCCCTCGGCAGCCTGCACTTCCTCGATCAGCGGCAGGATCGTGTGGAGATGGGCGCGCGGCAGCACGACCACGCCATCCGCATCACCGATCACGACATCGCCGGACTCGACAGACACCCCACCGATCACGATCGGCAGGCCGACGCGCCCCGGACCGGTCCTCACGCACGAGTTCGGCGTGATGCCCCGCGCGAACACGGGAAGCCCCACCGGCGCGATACCTGCGATGTCGCGTGCCATGCCGTCGATGACGATCGCGCTGACGCCCTTGGCCTTGGCGACCATCGTCACATTGTCGCCCACCACGGCGGACTGGGTGAACCCTTCCGAAGCCGCCAAAATAACGTCTC
>JAEWIJ010000269.1 GCA_023387235.1 Pseudomonadota bacterium | reverse complement strand
AAAGCCAGCGGGGCCCGGAAGGGGCCCCGCTCCAGTTCGCTGTATCAGGCGCGACGATCAGCCGTCCTTTTCCTGCAGGATCGTCTGGCCGCGCGGCTTGCGGATCTCGTCGATGTACGCCTGCATCTCTTTCGAGGGCTCCGGCGTCATGAGGCTCACGATCCAGATGACGAGGAACCCGAGCGGCATGCCGAGAAGGCCGCAGTTGATGTTGTTGAGGTTGAACCATCCGACCTTGTTGGCGAGCGGATGGGCAAGTGTCGGCCACGACTCCATGGCGTTCGGCAATGCCATGGCCTTCGCGATGTCGACGACAGGTGCGCCCGTTACCGGATTGAGCAGTGACGTCATGCCGAAGTACTTGACGCCCATGCCCGGGAAGTAGCGCGTCGTCACGAGGTAGAAGATGCACAAGCCGAAGCCTGCGATGATGCCGCATATGGCACCCGCAGTTGTCGCGCGCTTCCACCAGATGCCGAGCACCAGCGCCGGGAAATTTCCTGCCATGGCGAGCGAGAACGCCCAGCCGACCATGGCGAGAATATCTCCCGGTCTCTTGGATGCGGTGTAGGCCGCGGCCACGGCGACAACCAGCAGCAGGATACGGGCGACCAGAAGACGCCGGAACGTCGGCGCGTTGGGGTCCAGCATCTTGTAGTAGATGTCGTGCGAGAGCGCGTTTGCGATGGCGAGCAGGAGCCCGTCAGCGGTCGAGAGCGCCGCGGCGAGACCGCCGGCGGCGACGAGGCCCGAGATCACGTACGGAAGGCCCGCGATCTCCGGCGTGGAGAGCACGATCACGTCCGTATTGATCACGAAGTCCTGCAGCCGGACGACACCCGGATGGCCCGCGATCGCCTTACAGGCGGCTACGACCGCCTCGAGGTTCACGGCGTCCTGACCGCAAACCTTGATCAGGCCGAGCTCACCCCAAGTAAATAGCCACGGCCGCAGGGCACCGACATCCCGGCCGATGATGTTCGTATAGACCTCGAGCTTCGAGAACGCCGCGTAGGCCGGCGCCGAGAAGTACAGGAGGAAGATGAAGAACAGCGACCACGCCACCGACTGCCGCGCCTCACGAACGCTCGGCGTCGTGAAGTAGCGCATCAGGATGTGAGGCAGCGACGCCGTTCCGCACATCATGCAGAAGATGATGCCGAAGAAGTTCAGCGGACTATAGCTGAGGAACGGCTCGATGTGCGGCTTCAAGTTTCCTGCGGTCGCGAGACCGGTTTGGAGCATCTGCTGCTCGCGCGCGGTGATGTCGGCGATCGCCTGACCGTACGTGAGCTGTGGCAGAGGGAGTCCGTATTTCTGTGTGGACAGGATGACGATCGGCGTCAGGTACGCGATGATCAGCACGATGTACTGTGCGATCTGCGTCCAAGTCACCGCGCGCATGCCGCCCATCATCGAGCACAGGAGGATGCCGGCGAGTCCGACGTAGACTGCGACGGTGAAATCCATGCCGAGGAAGCGCGAGGCGATGATGCCTGTGCCGAACACCTGCGCCGTCACATAGGTGAAGGAGCAGCACACCAGCACGATCACGGCGAGGAAGCGCGTGAAGTTACCGCCAAACCGGAAGGCCATGAAGTCGGGCACCGTATAGGCGCCGAATTTGCGCAGATACGGGCCGACGAGGATCGACACGAGCACGTAGCCGCCGGTCCAGCCAAGCACCCACGCAAGTCCGTCATAGCCGAGCAGGAAGAGCGTGCCGGCCATACCGACGAAAGAAGCTGCCGACATCCAGTCGGCGCCGGTTGCCATGCCGTTATACAGCGCCGGAACGCGCCGACCGGCGACATAATACTCGGAAACCTGCGCCGTTCGCGTCATGACGCCGATGAGGGCGTAGACGGCGAGCGTAAAGAAAACGAACAGATAGCCGAGGATCTTGTTCGGCACGCCAACCTGCTCCAGAATTGCGAGCAGGATGACGAATCCGATGAAGGTGCCCGTGTAGGCACCATACATGCGACCGAGATTTTTATAGAAATCGGAGGTCGCGGATGATTGCGTCGCCATGATTGTTGCTCCCTCAGTCGTCTTCGGCCACGCCGTGCTCGCGGTCGATCCGGTCCTGCTGGCGCGCAAAGATGAACAGCATCACCACGAAGGCGATGAGCGATCCCTGGGCTGCCATGTAGAAACCGAGCGGGAAATTCAGAACCGGAATGATGATCTGGTTCAGCGGCTTGACGAACATGTGGACGATGTAGCCGAAGAAAAACCAGATCGCGAGATGTGTGAACATCAGACTCCGGGTTCGCGACCAATGGGCCTCGTCGTTTGAGCTCTGCATGGAGCGTCTTTCCTCCTGTGCGTGATCACGTGCAGGACTGCGAGGAGGATTCGTCTATTGCTCATGGCGGCACCTCCCCGTACCGGTCTTCCCGTTCGATCTTGAGTCGAATCGGCAATCACCATTGAGTGATCGGTGTGCAGAGGCTAGCATTGGGCGTTCATGCGCTCTCATTAGACTTTCGTCCTAGGGCTGTAGAATCAGCGGGTCGGCAACCGGATGAACTTCCTCAGCAAACTGTTCCAGCGGCCGCCGGCGATTCGCGACCCGGGTGCGCTCGCCGAGTTCATCGACGCGAATGCAGCGTTCGTCGCGCAGAAGGGCATTTATGAGTATGCCCGCGCGCGCGCCGGTCATTACGCCAAGGTTCTGTTCGGCGAGGAGGGTTTCAAGCAAGCCGTCGAGGTCTCTCGATGGCGGGCTTATCCGCTCGGCCTCGCGATGGTCGGCGAGGTCGCGACGGTCGTGCTCCAGGAGACGACAGCGCTCGACCGTAGGGACGTATTGCGCCATGTGTCGGAGCTGACGTTGTCATGCTTCGATCGCTGGGATGTGCCGGCCGCGCTCGACGAGGTGGCGTGGCGCGATCTGCGTCAGGACTTGTCCGAGCGGCTGGACCGCATCGGTCTGCATCCGGCCAAGCGCGCCATGGACATCCCGGAGCCGATCGCCGAGGCCTACTTCGCGCTGATGCCGATCCACGAGAGCCTGCGCGGGCAGGACTTCCCGACCTTGAAGAACTATCTCAAGGTGACGCTCTGCAACGTGCATCATGAGCTGACGAAGCGGCTCGATGCGACGGCGATGACAGCGCACTTCGACCCGCGCAATTAGTTTCGGCGGGCAGTCGCCGACTGTTTCAGTCGGCCTGTCTTGCCATCCATGCCGCCAGGACAGCGCAGGCGTCGAGGAAATCGTCGATTTCCATCTGCTCGTCTGGATTGTGGCTACCGTTCGCATTGCGCACGAAGATCATGGCGGTCGGTACGCCCGCGCTCGCGAAAGCCGCGGCGTCGTGCGAGGCCGGACTGCCAAAGGTCGTTGCCGGGATGGCGAGCTCGGCCGCGATACGCTCCAGCTCGGCTCTTATCGTCGGAGAGACGACACCGACATCGGCCGCCGCGCGCGGACCGGGCTCGAAGCGAACGCCGCGCTTCGCCTCGATCTCGCGGATGATGACGGCGAGCCGCGCTTCGAGCTCCGTCAGAACGGCCGGATCGTAAGCCCGCACATCGAGGCTGAAGCGGAATTCGCCCGCGACCGTCGTCAGGCCATGCGCCGATGCGTCGGTGTGAAAGCGCCCGAGCGTCGCCGCCATGGGAACGCGGGCAGCTTCGTATTCCTCCCAAAGCGCATCGATTGCTACCGCGAAATCGGCTGCGGCAGTCGCGGCGTCGCGACGGAAACGCCGTGGCGTTCCGACATGATCGTAGCGACCGAGGATGCGTGCATCGGGATAGCGGAAGTTGCCCGGAATGCCGCTGCAGATCGCGACCGGCTTGCCAAGCTCGACGAGGCTCGGCGCCTGCTCGATGTGCACTTCGAGAAAGGCGTGGACGCTCGCGGGCGCGATCTCCTGCCGGCCCTCGCGGATGGCTGCTGGACCGCCGCCCGATGCCTCGATGTGCTCGGCGAGCGTGCGCCCTGTATCGATGCGTCGGACGTCGAGGGCGGTCGGCGGCAGCGTGCCGAGCGCAGAGCGGCTGCCGATGTAGGAAACCTGGAACCAGACGCTCTCTTCGGCGCGGATACCCATGACGATTATATCGCGACGCGGCGCGACGCCGGCCTCCTTGAGCGCGGCAACAGCAACGAGCCCCGCAACCACGCCCGCTGCACCGTCGAAATTGCCGCCGTGAGGAACGCTGTCGAGGTGTGAACCGACGATGAGGCGCGGAAGATCGGGATCGCTTCCGCGCCACGTCGCATAGCTGTTTGCGGCGAAGTCGCGATGGAGATCGAGGCCGAGCGCGGCGCCATGCGCGCAGAAGATCTCATGAGCTGCATTCTCGCCGGCACCGTAGGTATCGCGCGTGATGCCCCGCGGGCCCTGGCTGCATTGGGCCAGTTGACCGAACAGAGCCTCGGCGAGCTGTCGTTGCCGAGCCACCGCCGCCTGGATGGTCTTGCCGGCAATGGCGCTCATGGCGCGGTTGCTCCTCGCGTCAGAGATCGAACAGACGACCGTAGCCCGCAATCCTCGTGCGCACGCCTGAAAGCCGCAAGCAGTGCCAGAGACTGACCTGGTTCGCCGAGAGTACGGGCCGCTTCAGATACTGCTCGAGCGCGTCGAGAATGCTGACGCACCGGAAGCCCGTGCCGGCGATGAGAACGCCGTCCGCTTCGATTGGGCAGGCCGCACGGATCTGCTCGTAGAGCGGTTCGATCTCCTGCTCGAAGCCCATGCCACGCGGGTACAACTCACCGGGCGACAGGTCGCGCCACTTGGGGCCCGGATCGTACCGCACGTGTGCCGCCGGTGTGTAGCCGTGATCGGTGTAGTAGCGAACGCCGGCATCGACGGTTTCATTGCCGAACCACGGAGGAAGGACAAGAAAGGGCCGACGTATGCCCGAGGCATCGAGCGCGGCGAGGCTGTCGAGGCCGTTGGTCGTGACCGCCGCGCCCGAGCCGAGCGCGTCCGAGAGCGCGGCCACGACGGCCTCGTCCCAGCCCTTGCCGCCGACGATGCTGCTCGACGTGTGGCCGATGGTGACGGCCGAAAGCCGCATGGCGCCGAGCTGCCCACACCCGCGGAGGACGTCGGGCTCGAGCTCGACACGCGTGCGAGCGTCATCCCACCGTGCCCATGGCGCACGTGCCGTCACGCGGGCGGCGTGGACGGACACGCTCGGCGGCAGCATGGCCCACCATTCGGCTTCCGGCACCGCCTCGTTGCCGACGATGAACATCCCGATCCGCGCGTCCGCGCCCCAGTTGTCCTTTTGTGCCAGCAACGCGTTGCTCCGAAGCTGCCAAGCCTGCGTGGGGCGGGCTTCTCAGGACCCTTTGCCGCCCAGAGGCTCGCTCGCAGCGCTGCGGGGGGGGGCCGTCTCCGATCCCGAGAAATGCTGGACCGCCAGAAGCCCTGCCGCGAGGCCCAGGCCGACGATATCGGCGTAGATGTTGGGAATGACGAGCGAGAATGCCGCAACAATCGCGACGGGACGCTGCCAACTCGGCATCCATTTGAGTAGATAGCCGTGCAGACCGCCTGCGAGCATGGCAATGCCGATGCACGAGACGATCATGCGCCAGATGATCCAGGGCCAGTCGCCGATCATCAGGAGCGCCGGCTCGTAGACGAACATGAACGGCACGATGAAGCCCGCGGCGCCGATCTTCACGGCAGCCCATCCCGTCGACCACAGGTCGGACTTCGCGAGGCCAGATGCGGCGAAGACGGCCAGCGCGACAGGCGGCGTGATGGCGGACAGGATCGCGAAGTAGAAGGCGAACATGTGTGCGGCCGGCGTGACAACGCCGAGCTTCACCAGCGCGGGCACCATGAGGGCCACCATGATGATGTAGGCGGGCGTCGTCGGCATGCCCATGCCGAGGACGATGCCGGCCATGGCCGTCAGCACGAGCGCAAGGATCAGGACGTCCTGCGAGACGCCGATCACCCACTGGGTGAACGTGATGCCGAGGCCGGTCAGGATCACGATGCCGATGATAATGCCGGCAGCGGCACAGGCCAAGGCGACGGGGAGCGTGTTTCGCGCGCCGTCGATCAGGGCCTCGACGATCGGCTTCAGCTCGATCGGCAGGAGAATTATCTTGCCCCGCACCGCCCGCATCCAGAGCAGGATGATGCCCGTGACGAGCGCAGCTTCGATCAGCGCGTTCATCCCGAAGATCTCGGGGATGATCGTCGGCACGCTCGGCACGAGATACGAGAGCACCATCAGGGCCGGCAGCACGAGCAGCACCACGGGGCCGAACCAGGCCACCGGGAAGCAGAGCAGCGTGCCGCTCAGCGCGGCAAGGGGCGCGCTGTAGCCCGAGTACATCACGAAGAGGATCGAGCACACGGGAATGAAGAGATGACCGCGCGCAACGAGGACTTCGCGGAGCACCGGAAGCTGTGAGCGCGGCACGCCGAGCAGACCCTGGCGCTTCGCTTCGAAGTGGACCGCGGCAAAGCACGATACGTAGTAGAGGACCGCCGGAATAGTGGCCCATACGACCACCTGCAGATAGCTGACGCCCTGGAACTCGGCCATGACGAAGGCGGCGGCGCCCATGATCGGCGGCATGATCTGGCCGCCCGTCGACGCGACGGCCTCGACCGCTGCCGCGAAGTGCGCCTTGAAGCCCGTCCGCTTCATGAGCGGAATGGAGATGGGGCCGTCGACCATCACGTTGGCGACCGCCGATCCCGAGATCGTGCCGAAGAGTGAGGACGACACGACGGACACCTTGCCGGGACCGCCCGCGGTATGGCCGGTGATGCCCATGGCGAAATCCATGAAGAGCTGACCCGTGCCCGTGCGCTCCATGAAGGCGCCGAACAGCACGAAGATCATGACGTAGGACGCCGATACCGCGAGCGGCTGGCCGAAGATGCCTTCCGTCGAGAGATAGAGCTGATCGATGAGGCGGATGGGCTCCACGTTCGTGAAGGCGAAGGTGTAGATGAAGAAGGCGAGGCACGTCAGCGGCAGTGCCGGGCCGATCACGCGGCGCGTCGCCTCGAGCACGACGAGGATCAGCGTGATGCTGAGGGCGATATCCGACCACGTCATGTCGTCGACGTAGATGATCCGCTCGATGATGTAGTCGTAGTAGACGAAGATGTAGCCGACCGACGCGATGCTTGCCGCGATCAGCACCCAGTCTGCAATCGATGGCGCTTGTGTTTTGCGGAGCGCTTCTTCCCGCTCTTCGGGCATGAGCATCGACAGCTCGTCGTCCGTCGGCGAGCGCAGCCGGTAGTACATGAATGTCAGTACGAGCGCGAAGATCAGATGGATGCCGCGGAAGATGTAGTCGGTCGGCGGCCCGCGGAAAATCTCGCGCAGTGACGGCGAGATGAAATCCATCGGCGGGATGATGACGTAGATGTGGTAGAGCGCCATCGCGAGAGCGACGGCAGCTGCGAGCTGGCGCGGCACGTTCCGCGCGGCTGTGCTCGATGTCATTTGGTGTTTCCCGCCCGAGGGTCTTCTTTGAGCTTATTTACGAATGCGGGGCGGCCAGAGGCCGCCCCGCGAGTTCTATGCGCGTGGGCTCACTTAATGGCGATGCCCTTTTCCTTGTACCACTTGGCGGCACCGGGATGGAACGGAACGCCGATGTCCTGGCCCATGATCTCGGGCGTCAGCTTGCCGACCTCCTTGTAGATCGCCGTCATGCCGTCCTTGGCACCCAAGATGGCTGCCGTCATCTTGTAGACGGTGTCCTCGGGGAGTGAGCACGCCGCGATGACGTGGGTGTAGTAGCCGATCACCTGCACGTCCTTGTCCTGCTTCGGGTAGGTGCCCTTGGGGATCGTAACGAGCTTGTAGGCCGGATTGATCTTGCGCATCGGCTCGTAAATCTCGGCCATGTCGAGGAGCTTCATATCGCGCGCAGAGGCGAGATCCATCAGCGAGCTGGCCGGAATGCCGGTGCCGAGCCCGAAGGCGTGCATCCGGTTGTCCTTCATCTGCTCGACGCTGTCGGTATAGCTGTTGGTGAAGCTCGCCTTGACGTCGCTATAGGTCATGCCCGAGACGCGCAGCACGTGACGCGTGATCAGCTCACCCGTGTTGCCCCTGACCTGCGTGGCGACACCCTTGCCCTTGAGATCCTTGAGCGTGTTGATGCCGGCGTCGGCGTTCACCGCGAGCTGGAAGTATTGCGGATAGAGCGTCGCGACGTTGCAGACCTTGTCGTGCTTCTTGTCGAGCGGCGCTTCGCCCGTGCCGTTGAAGGCGTCGGCGGTCGAGATCGTATTACCGAAGCCGATCTCCGCCTTGCCCTCCTGAATGGCGCGGACGTTGGCGATGCCGGCACCGGGAAGCGACTGGATCTTGAGATCGGAGATGGACTTTTCAAAAGCATCCTTGAGCTGGCCCCCGAGCGGCACCCAGAAGCCCGCCTGCGGGCCTGTCATGAAACGTACGTCGGCCGCATTGGCCGCGCTGCCGAAACCGAGCGCAAAGGTGATTGCGGCCGCGGCTACGTGAGAAATGCGCATTCTGATCCTCCCAAGAGGGCTAGGTTTCTGCGAAATCAGCAGCAACAAACCACCTAGCGGGCCTGACCATGAGCGGGCGGGTCCGTGCCAGACGGCGGAGAATTTCACTGCTGGACACCTTTTACTGACCATCGGCACCCTGTTGCAAGGCCGCAGCGGTGCGACGCTTACGCAATTTTGGCAGAGTGATTTACGGGCGTTGCCACCCGGCGGCGGCACGTCTGCGCGAGCGAGCGCTCCCTATTTCTTCCTAAGGTGTTAGCCTGTCCGCTCTTCCCTACCTTTTCTCCGCATTTCCCCAATCGCCCCGATGTCTGGGCCAGCCTGCAACCGTCATCCTCGCTGCGCAGTGAGAAGGGCTTGGTCGCGGCCAGGGTCGCACTGCAAATGCCGATGCAGGGGGATTGAAACCCAGAATGGAAATGGAGAGCGCAATGGCAATGATGGTGAGGTTTGTCGCCACGACCTCTATTCTGGCTACGTCTGCATTTGTCGTTATGTCCACGCCGGCGAAGGCGCAGTGTCGTGATTGCCCACGGCCGGGCGTGACCACAAGTCACTCGACGAAAACGGTGAGGCCGGTAACGCAGAGCACACGCTATCGGGATGTGAACAATACCCGCCATGTAACACACACGCGGCGGGTCGTTAATGTCACGCGTGTGCAGCCGGTAACGCGCGTCAACGTCGTCACGCGCGTGCATCAGCAAAATCGCATCGTCAACAAGCGGGAGAATGTGGCCCGTACGCGCACGCTTCCGGCCGAGACCGTGACAACCGGGCGAACTCAAGTCGTCAGCCAGGGATCCGGCAGCGATCGCGTGCAGACGGTCTATCGCTACAATACCGTTCAGCGGGTCAGCAACGTCACGAGGTATCGTGACGTCAATCGGGTCAACTATGTGCAGCGCGTGCACCGTCACGTCACGACGACCGAGGTCCGGCCGATTCACAGGGTCAACGTCGTGACGCGAGTCCACAACCGGGTCGTCGTGCGCAATCGCGTGGAGAATGTCGCTCGTACCGAGATGCTTCCCGCGCGAACCATCACGACCGCCCGCACGGTCAATATGGGGTGTCGCTGCTAGTGCGCGCTCGGCGAGGCCATTCCATCGGCGAAGCTCCTCCGGCGACCGAGACCGCAACTCGAGCAATTCAATGACCTAATCTTTTAGTTGGCGAGGCCGGCTTTCCCGATGGAAGGCCGGCCTTGTGCGTTTCTCGTCGCCATCTGTATTTGAGGGGCATTCCCAATAGCGCCCGACATCGAAAATCAGCGCTGGCATTCTCTCGAATACGCCCAGATTACGTATCTTCCTCGCCCTGAGTTTTTGCCGGCGTCCCCCGGTTAACCATTATCACAGAATAAATGGGGACCCCGGACGACCGGCTTTCCATTTATTTTCTAAGGATTTTTGTCCACCATTCCCTGAAATGCCCGATTCACGCCCCTAATTTGCCGATAGGGGGTCACCCTGAGGACGAACTCAGGAGCGCAGGTCCGCCTCTTGCACACGCAACCAGCAAGGGGTCGTTGTTCATGCGCAAGGTACGGGGAAAGGGGATTCTGCTCGGGCTCATGATGGCGGGGGTGATGTTCTCATCGAGCCATGCCATCGAACGCAAAAGCGGGGGCTGCCAGACGCAGGCTCTGCGCGAGCTCGAGCGGCTGTCGCCGCAAGGTTTCGCCGTGTACCGGGCGATGCCTGACAAGAAGTTCTTCACGAACTGGATATCGTGCGACGGCGCGCAGCTCAGCCTGACGACGGCCGTGCACGAGTCGGTGCACTTTCTCACCGAAAGCAAGAACGGCTACTACCTGCTCGATGGAAGTGTGCTCCGCCGTCCACCGGAGCTCAGCAAGCTGGCAAAGCCGAAGCAGATCGCGGGCGCCTTCAAAAGCGACACGTACGTTCAGACCTACCTTCGCCCTGGAAATGCGACTTCCGCGGTCGATCTGACGTACCTTCTCGACGAGCTGAACGCTTACACGCACGACCTCAACGTGGCGGTGCATCTCGTCCCGCTGAGCAAGCCGAGCGACGGTAGTGTCTCCAATCGCGATGGTCTCGGCGCGTTGATGTCGTTCGTCATGAAGTACGCCGATACGGCCAGGCAATCGAACCCCACGACGTGGAAGGCGCTGAAGTCGCCAGGACCGCAACTCGCGATGCGCACGCTCTGGGCGCAGGCCGAGAAGGTAATGGCTTCATCGTGCGGCATTCCGCGGTTCGGCGTGAACGACCGCTACTACGTTGGCTATCTCTGCAACGGCGCTAACGGTCAAGCGCTGAGCGAGATCCTCGGACGGCCCGCAGCCTGTCCGCGCTCGTGTCTGTCCATGGCGTCCCGCTAGGGACCGGCATCGTGTTTGATGCGCGCATTTGCGCAGGGGGCAGCTGGAAGTCTCCCCTCGAGGGGGGATCCGCGCGCGATCCACCTCTCATCATCTAACCCTCGACGGGCCGGCCATCCCGACACAACGCGACATGCCATCTCGTGTGGCTGCAAGCCAACGAGCGTCGCTGTCTGGCCAATCACCACACATCGTCAAACCGCGTCATCCGACGCAAGTGGAGGCATGAACTACACATGAGGACGATCAATCAGCACGCGAGGCAGGGCCGCACGAGAGCGAAATGTGCAATGGGTCTGGCGAGTATCGGACTGCTTTCCTTGACGTGTCTCGTGACCAATCCGACGGTTTCGCCGGCCTCGATCGTGCATGAGCCGGCGACGAAGGCGAAGTCGAAGTCGTCGGGTTTCGCGCTGCCATTCAGCAACGGCCGCATCAGCAGCGGTTTCAATCAAGGCAGATGGCATCCGGCGATCGACTTGGCGGCGCCGGTCGGGACGGCCGTGCTCGCCACGACCTCTGGACAGAAGGTTTCGTTTGCGGGGCGAAGGGGTGGCTATGGCAACGTCGTCGTGACGCGCGATGGCCAGGGCAGAACCCATCTCTACGCTCATCTTCACAGCATCGCTGTCAAATCGGGGCAGGTCCTGGGGCAGGGAAAGAAACTCGGCACGGTCGGTAGCACCGGCTTTTCGACGGGCCCTCATCTTCACTATGAGGTCCGGAACGTAGCGGGCCGGCATCTCAACCCGATGCCCCTCTTGTTCCCCGCACGTGCGACGACCGGCCGCCCGCAAGGCTAGTGATCCGGCCCCCCACGCTCCACCTGTCGTATTCGGTACTGGAGCGTGGGCGCACGCGCGCTCTGCGACGGCTCCAGGATGCATCTGGCAGGGGATGTCGATAGTTGCCCAATGCCTTAGAGAGCATTGGTGCGGTCGAGACGCATTGAACTCCCGTATCTCCCTGCGTCATCTGATCTCAATGATTGGGTTTATTGTAAAAAATTGGAGTATTACCAAAGCTCCAAGGCGATTTACTGGTATCTTTTGTTGTCATCGAATCTCGTTCCATCTAAGCGTTGAGGGTGGAAGCGAGGGTGGAACCAGATGGCGCGGAAGGCTAAAGGTCTAACGGCGGTCCAGGTGAGGCAGGCGCCTGCTGGAAAATACGCCGATGGCGAAGGGCTCTGGCTCGTGAAAGCCGACCGTGAGACGGGAAGCTGGGTGCTTCGCGTCGTTGTTCATGGGCGTCGCCGCGAGATGGGCTTGGGCCGCATTGCAGACGTGGGCTTGAAGGAAGCTCGCGAGGCGGCGCGGCGGTGGCGGAGTGTCGTCCGCCAGGGGATAGATCCTATCCATCAGCGCCAGCGAGAGGCCCGTGAAGCCGCGCGCAAGAGGCATTTGTTGAAGGACATCGCCGACGAAGCATTGAAGGACGACGGGAAGGCTGGCCGCTGGTTCTCACCGCTCGCGCTCCACGTATTGCCCAAGCTAGGCGCGGTGCCGGTGTCCAACGTGGACCAGATCGATATTCGGGATGCGCTCGCTCCAATTTGGCACGAGAAGGCCGAGACTGCGGAGAAAGCACTGCACCGCCTGAGCATCGTCATGAAGCACGCAGCGGCCCTAGGGCTGGACGTGGACCTGCAGGCGACACAAAAGGCTCGTGCACTGCTGGGGAAGCAGCGACATCGAACTGAGCATATCCCGGCCCTTCCATGGCAGGACGTTCCTGCCTTCTATTCAAGCCTCGACAATGGCACAGTGACACACTGTGCATTGCGCCTGTTGATTCTCACCGGCGTTCGCTCCGGGCCACTCCGCCATTTGCGCGAGGAACATGTCGATGGCGATATCTGGACTATTCCCGCCGAATTATTGAAGGGAAAACTCGGCTCCACATCAGACTTCCGCGTTCCCCTGTCGCCTGAAGCTGCTGGCGTGATCGAGCAGGCCCGCCGCCACGCCCGCGATGGCTTTATGTTTCCCTCTGTCCGCAAGGGTGTCATCTCGGATGCCACGATGGCGCGGCTGATGGAGCGACGCGGCATAGAGGCTCGCCCGCATGGATTTCGATCGTCGCTGAGAGACTGGCTTGCTGAAGAGACCGACGCGCCCCGCGAAATCGCTGAGACGATCCTAGGCCACGCGGCCGGCGGCAAGGTTGAGCGATCCTATCGACGGACCGACTATCTTGATCAACGTCGCGACCTTCTTAACCGTTGGGCGCGCTGGGTCACTAACAGTTCGGTGGATGGAGTTAGCGCGACCGAAGTCAGAAAATTGCCGCGGACGAAAGCCGAATTATGAATAAGAGCAACGATGCCCCGGGTTTCTTATGGGACGTGGAAGCTTTGCAGATAAGCGAAGATTTCCAATGCAGTCTTTCGGCCACCCGAGATCTTGTCATTCTAAGTTGGCTGAGGGCGGGGGATACTCGGCCTTTCTACGACTGGATTCTTTGCGGACATCGGCCGGCCCAGCCAATTTTGCAAGCTATAGCCTACATGATGCTACGCGCGGATGGCTTACGCTTCGATCCCCGTCAAACTCCTGATCCTGCTTTGGCGTCCTCCCTCCCATTTGGTCTCGCTGTCAAAGGCAAGGGCCGCCGGCTGCCCGATTTGGAGCGCGTTGGAAGAGATAGATGCATTGCGAGAGCAGTGGCCCGCGAAATGGCCTTGGGCAGCAAATACGACGCAGCGATATCCGCGGTTCACGAATGGCTTCCAAGCGCCGGCGTCCATCTCTCTCGAGAGTCAGTCGAAAAGGCTTATAAAACTTGGGGTTCGAAAAATCGACAATCGGTGTCGTGAAATCAACTTGCCGACGGACAGCTGCCGGTAAATTAGACCTTCTGGGTCGGAGCGAGCAGATGGCCGAAGTCGGCAGCCTCAAGCGCTGCCAGCGGGTCCCGTCGGCCATTGCGCAACAAGTCGGGATCGGGACGGGCCGCGACTCCGGTCGAAGTCGCGATGTAGTCGTCCGGCAAGCCGTGCTGCGTCGCGCCGGCGATCACCAGCGCCCGATACCAGTCAAAGGGCACGAGCGAAGCGTTGATCGCATTCGCGGCGGCAAGGTACGTGGCGGCCCGGATTTCTTTGCCTGTCTTGAGGCATCGCACGGCAAAGGCATCGTCGCGATCATAGCCGTAGCCACGCCCTTCCGCCCGATCGAGCAGCTTCTGTTCGTCTTCGGCGATTTCAAAGAGGACACCGTAGACGGTCTCATCCTTTGCCGGCATCAACGTCGCCGTGCCGGAACCGTCCTTGCTGCTCTTGTGGAAGCGCAGCGCATAACCGGCCACGCTTGCAAGGCCCATCGCCTTCGGGGCGCGCCCTTCGCTAAGGGGTGTCTATAATAGTTCTTGGCTAGTGGTCACTACTCTTGAATTTTGACCGCTACGATGCTGTCAGCCGGCTGCGTTTCGCTTGCTTGCGTTAATAGAACGCATTCACGCGACGATTTTGAGTATTCAACTGCCTGACAAGTAGACTCGCGCTGGCATCTTGTCTTGCAGGTCTCCCAATCGATTCGCCCGATGCTCCGCAATTTGGGAGCAGACTTGAACGAGCGCTTGCTGAATGCCTGCATGGAAATGTGCGAGTCCGTCTGGGTAGGCGGAGCGCTGTCGGCTGCGGCACCAGAAACATATCGGGAGTCGACCCTCTCGGCGGGCTGCCGGTCCTTCAGGTAACAAGCGCGAGACCAAAGCGAATAGGAGTAGTACCGGCAAGACGCCTCCTCCCCGCAGGCCGACCTGCACTGCTCGACCGTTGCGTCACGCAGGCTGGGCGGCTGTCCGAGATCGCCGCCCCACAGGTTCCGCCCGGTACGCTCGCGAAATGAGCGGCCTTCGCCGGCAGTAACCAGTCGCTCCGTGTCGTAAGCCTCCTTCTTGCTTCCGCCAGGCTTGAAAGCCCGTCCCGCCGAAGCGGCGGGTGCATCCGACAGCATTGCCAGGAGTTGCTTCTCGCGGCCTTCGGCCAGCTTGCTGTACTGGCTCCTGCGGAAGCGGGATCTGAATTCGGAAAGGGCGTGGATCTCAGCCATAATCCGGCAGCGCGGGCAGGCCGCGAAAATTTCCTCTATCCTGGGCGAGCTGCTGATCTCGACCAGTGTTTGCCAGACGGCCTCATCCGACGGGGCGGCGCCGAGGCAGGGTGAGGCTGACGACTGCTCTCTGATCAGAACATAGAGCTCGTCTATCCGCGATTGGGCCTGATCGACGAACTCGCTGTCCGGGAAACTGGCAGCGAACTCCTCCATGACGAGCAACTCTGCACGGTACCGGTTGACCGGACAGAAATCGCTGAAGACGCTGTTGAACTTTATCACGGCTGCCGCTTTCTGGGCAGTTTGCCACATCAGCGCGTCACTGCCCGCTGCCGCAGACGGGACAGGCATGGACGCAGCGAGCGCGTCCAGCTCTTGCTGCCGCTCCGTGGCCTCAGGCAGGTGAGTGCTTGAAGGGAACTTCTGGATGAATGTCTCGATAGCCTTGCGTTCGGCTGACAAGACGAACTGCGGTTGGTTCTTGAAATTCGGATCCTGCAAAGCGGCGTCGAACGCTTCACGCAAGTTCTTCCAGATCACACGGTCTTCATCGCCAGCGGCGGCATCGTTCCGAGGCGGCTTCAGGAAGATATCTTCGCCAGGAAGTGAGCCATAGGTGTACGGCTGCTGGTGCTTCGCGGTTGCCTTCATGACGTCGTCCCGAACCTTGCGAAACAGGCGTTGAACTTCAAGGGCGTCGCCTGACAGGTAGTGCTTCAGGGCCGCTGTAAATGGGCTGTTGCGACCATCGCCGCTGCCATCGAGGGCGGTGGTGCCGTGCTTGGCGGCATACGCCACGAGGACGTTTCCGGACGGCTCGATGGCGGCGAAGCCACGCGAGATGGACCTCGTGGCGGCGGAGCGCCGCATGTTTTTCACAAACGGATTGTCCCGGCACGCATCGAGAATGATGAGCCCGAGCTTCCGCGCTTGAGACACATCCTCAATGATACTTTCGAGGCTTATGGCCTCCCGGTCGGTGCCAGTATCGGCAAGCAGCTGCGCGTCCGTGGGGACGAGGTAATTCTTCCCTCCGATTTCTATGCCGTGGCCCGCAAAGAACACGACGGCGATGTCGGCCTGTGCAGCGCTACGATTGAAATCCAGAAGCTCCCGGCGCATGACCTCGTAGGACGCGTCCGTGACGGGTCTGACCGCAAAGTCGATGTTGCTGAGAGCCTGGGCAATGTCGATGGCATCGTTGGTTGGGTTGGGAAGTGCCGGCACATGCGTGTAAGCGGAATTGCCGAAGACGAGCGCAATGCGATCCTTCGGCGCTGCTCCGGCTTCCTGCACAAATACGAGCGCTAGTAAAAGTACAAAGGCGGTCTTCAGGCCCGGCATCACGATCTCCACGACCTCAGTGCAGTGCCGCCGACTATAGCGCGGAGCCCGCATCGCTGACCATCTGTCGTCTGCCTGCCTCTATTCAGCTGCCAGGCGGGACGGCCTGTCCAGCGGGGAATCTCGCAAAATGCTGGCGGCGCAATTCGTTTGCACCAATCCTGTGTACCTCAATCCCGTCACGCAGACCGCGCGTCCTTGCCTGAACGCCATGGGGCGCCATGCCCGGCTTTCATGACTGCAAATGTCCCTGACGGGAATTCCTCCCCTGGCGTTGCGGCCCGAAGGGCCCTGCCGCGCCGAAGCAAGCTTCAGCTTCGCAGGCGGGTGCAGCCCGCCGGATCACGGCGCGAACCCGTGGCTGTCAAGGCCGCTGCGGTCGCGGCCGGAACCGAAAAGGAGGAACACATGAGAGTATTGTCGCAAAGCGAACTGGCCCGCTGCACGAGGGGCGAACTGTCGGCCCTGCTGAACAGGATCGCGACCAGCCTTCCCGAACTGCCCGAGGGCTCCACGGAACTGCAGAACGCGCACTGGAACTTGCAGAACATCCGCAGGGCGCTCACCGTGCCGCGCCCCGGCCCCTGGTGATCCCCTGCACGAGCGGGCTCTGCGGAAAGCCTGAACGACAGACCGGTTCTGGGAGACGTCCCCGGGGCTGGCTGGGGCGTAATCGCGACCCTCCTGAAAGCGGGACCCGCTTGGCGATGTAGGCACGAATCAGACATCAGACATTGCGACAGAAATCTGTCGCAATGCGATTATTACGACACTACTTTGTCGTTATTCTTGACATTGCGACAAAAACTCTGTGATAATGTCGTAATTAATCGGGAAGTGTCTTAAAAAAATGGCCGGAAAGCAGGACATCGAAGCGCAGCTCACGCAGCTGGAGGCGGTCATCGCCGCCGCTGGTGGCGAAGGCCTACTGGTCGACGAGATCGAGGAGCGGGCAGGGCTCGACCTGAACCGCCGCACCGTGCAGCGGCGGCTCGACGCTCTTACGGAGAAGGGCCGCATTACCAAGAGTGGCCGGACACGGGGTACACGCTACAGGGCGGCGGCTCCGCCAGCCCCCGAACGGCCCCGCCCGGCGACACAGGAAGCCGGACAGGCCGATCTGTTCGTGCCGCTGTCACGCGAGGGCGGCGCGATCCTAAAGCGCGTCAGCGCCCCTCTCGGCGCGCGCGCGGCCGCTGCCTACAACCGCGACTTCCTCGAAAACTACCGGCCCAACAGAACCTACTACCTCACGGCAGAGCAAAGAACGCGGCTGCATGAGCTCGGCAGCACCGCGGCTGCGCAGGAAGCCGCCGGCACCTATGCGCTCAAGATCCTGCAGCGCTTGCTGATCGACCTGTCGTGGAACTCGAGCCGCCTCGAGGGCAACACCTATTCACTGCTCGACACGCAGCGGCTTATCGAACTCGGCCAAGCCGCCGAAGAAAAGGCGCCGCGCGACGCGCAGATGATCCTCAACCACAAGGCCGCGATAGAATTCCTGGTCGAGTCTGCGGGCGAGATCGGCTTCAACCACCACACGATCTTGAACCTCCACGCGCAGCTCGCCGACAACCTGCTGGAGGACCAGTCGGCAGCAGGACGCCTGCGCCATGAAGCGGTCGGCATCACCGGCACGAGCTACATGCCGCCCGAGATCCCGCAGGTGATCGAGGAATGTTTCGACCAGCTGCTGGCAACGGCCTCGGCCATCGAAGACCCGTTCGAGGCGGCCTTCTTCACAATGATCCAGCTGCCGTACCTTCAGCCCTTCATCGACGTGAACAAGCGCGTCTCGCGCCTTACGATGAACATCCCGCTCATCAAGAAAAACCTCGCACCGCTCTCCTTCATCGCCGTCCCCGACGACACCTACACCAAGGGCCTGCTCGGCGTGTACGAGCTGAACAAGATCGAACTCATCCGCGACGTCTTTATCTGGGCCTACGAAAAATCCTCGGCCCGCTACGTCGCCGTCAGACAGACTCTCGGCGAACCCGACCCCTTCCGGCTGCGCTACCGCAACCAGCTGCGCGAAGTGATCGCGCAAGTCATTCGCGAGCGTATGGACCAGAAAGCAGCCGCCGCAAACGTCGCGCGCTATGCCGGAGAAAACATCACCGAGGAGGACAGGCCGCGTTTCATCGAAGCTGCCGAAACCGAACTGCTCAGCCTGCACGAAGGCAACTTCGCCCGCTACGGTGTCAGGCCGAGCGAGTTCAGTGCGTGGCGGGAAGTTTGGGGGCACCGAAACGGCTGACTGGTTCGGCTTGCCGGGGAGAACCTACTTTCGCACGGCTGTCAGGAAGACGTTACATTGTCTGTGACGTTCCATGAGATTGTCGACACCTGACGTGATGTCCCAGACGTAAGTGACGTCAGGCGTCCGATCCGAATCGGCCGTTACAATGCGGTCATGAAAATGGCCCGTGCGCGACGTTCTCGGCTTCATGTGCACCACGTCGGCGCCGAGACCTATCTTGCGCAGTCGATCTGATAGATCCTTGAGCTGGTCCTCCGGACGCTCGTCACGATAGCCCATACCCGGCTGAGCCGGCTTCCAGGATAACGTCAACGACCGAATCTGCACATTCAGGGACTGCAAGGTTCGTAGAAACTCGACCAGCGCGGCACGGTTACGATCTCCGCTCGCGAGGAAGGGATCGTCAATCCGCAATCTAACCGGTTGGTCCGCGATATCGGAGAACATGGAAGCGTAGTCGCGAGCGTCTCCCGGCTCATGACGGAAAGATCGGGTGCCAAGACTCACGCCTTGCAGTTCATTCGGCCTCTTCTGAATAGACCTCTCATTGCGAGTGAGCCAATCATCGCCCGTCGGCAAGCCTGCGACGAACACTTGGGCGCCGAATGGATTATCGAATACGGGCTGGTCAAAATTCTCTGCGTAAAACTCGAGCGACTTGTCGCCACGTCTCACAAGAACTCTGGGCGCGGCTTCAAGAACGGTTTGCGGAACCAGGCCAAGCTCCAACTGCCCTGCCTTTTCATGCGAGAGGAGTAAGTCGAAGACACTTCTGTCGACTGTCGAGAGGCGCGCTTGTGTTAGAGGCAATCCCGACGAGACCAGGAACAACACCCTATTATCGGCGTCTGCTTCACAGAAGTCTCGCGCGAGGCGAGCTATTCCGATAGCGCTATCCGGATCGCGGCCGCCCTGCAGCGACACTGACGAGAAGACGAGCAAAGAGGCGCCCTTCAGATGCTCTTTGAGGCCCGCGACTGTGGGTGATTTTGCAAGCACCGCAGCGTCAGGTGCGTACGAAGGGCGCAAGCTTTCTTGCGCAAGGATTGCCTTTAGCCAGTGCAAAGCCGGCAGCCGGTCGAACACGTCCCAGTATGCTTGGTTTGAGTAGTCATTGAGGCACTGGGAGCAACTTGACGCGCACTCTTCGCGCGGACAATCGAGCGCGCGAATAGCTGCGGACAGTAGCGCTCTTGCCGAGAACGCTGGATCCTCAAGAAGCCGCTGGACGTATCCTGCGCCTCCGGCGACAGCATCAGACAGAACCACGAGGGGCCTTCCTTGCCTCATTTCCTTGGACGCCCGAATATCGCGCGGTTCGGCGTCCAGCAAATCAGCAGCGCCAAGCCGCACGGCCTCGGTAAGCGTGCGCATAAAGGATTCGAGCTTCTGCGACCGCTCAACGGCGGATAAGGCGTCAGGGAGCGGCGGGGGCGGAGCTGAAAAGCCGATCGCTCGCACGTCAGTTTCAAAAATATGACCGAGAGCGAACGGATAACTAAGCGTTGTCTGAGAACACCTTTCACCTGTGCGTGGATTCTTGTGCTGCGTTGCGACGGACACCTTGCCCAAGTTAGCGGCGTGCGGAGCGGGTTCGGCGTACTCACAGCGATTGCACCAGAAGTACCCTGCGCCCTTCGGTCCGCGGTTCACAATGAAGAGTCGTCCGGCGGTTTCGCCCGCGACGGGAGTGGCTGGTGCAAAAAAGGTCCGAACACCGGCAATGTCAGTGTCAGAGTAGTCGCGGAAGTCGGCTTTCGTGAGCAGGCGTGCTTCGTCCACGGGTCTCGCGCGAAGCCGCGAGGAGCCCGGGTCTCGCCCTTTTCGCTCATCGAAGGATGTCAAGAAGGCGGTGGGCTCAATGAACTTGTAGAAGAGCGATTGCGGCGCGGACGTGCATTGCTCACAGACTGGTGCAAAGTCGGTGGGCGAGAAGTGAATCTCTGGGTGACCGCATTGGGTACAGATACGGTAGTACTGATCGGGCATGTATTCCTTGGCACGGCGTACGATCCCGCGGCTCGTCCATATCCGGCCTCCGGCAACAACTTCGCATCCGGGCGCGTACTCTCCGATTGCAAGGGCGGCGTCGCGGTCGAGCTGAAGAGCTGTGTCTTCAGCAAAGCGACTCTCGTCGGGGGATCGGCGCGTGTCGGTAATCTCGAGCCGGATCGAATGGATAGGAAAGCTGTAAGTCGGTATGACTGCCGCTCGGGACAGAGCTGTAACAAGATACTGATCGAGGAACTGCTCCTTCTCCCTCATCTTAGCGGCAAGTCGACCTGAAGCGCGACGCCGTTCCTCCTCATCGATGTTCGGGTCGGAGACAATGCGCAGCTGCGCTTCCGCTGCGTCTGCCAGGGCCTGCCATCTCTCACCAATGTCATCAATGAAGCGACGCACGACAGTTGCAGCGTGAGCGCTGAGATCGGTTCCGGTTAGCCCATTTGCGCGGAGCGCGGGCGGCAGCCAGTCGCACAACGCGGCTGCGATCCGAAGAAAGTTCTCGCCTCCTTCTGAGGCCATCCAGTCAGAAATGGCGGATTTCAAAGCGGAGGTCACCTCGGGTGTGAGGCTATTCGAAAAGAAATCCTTCAGCCGAGGTGCGCCGCTCCTGTCGAAGTCCTGAAGATGATCCGTCAGGAAGCCGGCGAGCACCGTTGAAACCTGATGGCGGCGGAAGAAATTTGGATTGTCCAGAGTTAAGTAGGGTACGGCAGGTCTCGCATTCAGATAGCCGTTGAGGTCGCGATACTGCGACTGATCGTAACGGCTATTGCGGGCCACAAGGATGGCTGTGGGCGCGACCTGCGCCCTGCGCCCCGCGCGTCCCGCCCTCTGTTGGTAGTTCGAAATCCCCGGCGGCACGTTGCGACAGAGAACGGACTCCAGATCGCCGATGTCGACACCCATTTCCATCGTGGTGGTGCAGCTGAGCAGGTTCAACTCGCCGACGCGAAACTTTTCTTCGATGTCAACGCGGAGCTCCGGGCCGATGGCGGCCGTATGTTCACGAGCAAGGGCCGGAAGTGCGTTTGAGCCGTAGCGATGAAGGTAGTGATGCGTCGTTTGCATCAACGCGCGGGCGGGAGCATCGACGGTGGACAAGGTCCCTGAACAGCGCCACGACGCGCACTGTTGATCGATGATGAGTTGACTTCTCCCGCCACATTTCGAGCAGCGGTAAAGGGGGGCGTTGTCCGCTCTGCTGAAGCGCAATCCGGAAAGGTCGACAGCCAATCCCTTCGCGTGCCGGACTAATAGCTTGTTGGCGCTTCGTTCGGCCTCTCCCCAGAATGAGTCGAGAAGCTTCACCGCGTCCTGCCTGCTAAGTTTCAGTTTGTTGCAAAGAAACCAGGTAAGTCGGTTGTCATTCTGGCCGGATGGTATGAGAGATCGCAGCAATCGTGATGATCCCTCCTTCGTCCGAGACCATGCTCGTGATTGTTGAGCTTGCGCCTCACCCCAGAGCGACTCGTCCTCCAGGTCGATCCGGTGATCGAGATGGTTGATAGCGCGCGAGCGGCGCATCAAATCAAGTATGAAACTGGCGATGGCGAGGCCGTTGCCTCTGATGGAGGGAAGCGCACTCTCGATTGCGCGGGCAGTCCGCTGAAGGCCGCTTTCATTGTAGCCCACAGCCACGAGGCCGAGAGATTCGAGAGAAATGCGCGTCAGGCCTTCCGTGCAAAACTCGGCTGCAATCATTCCGAGCAGCCGTTCCTTAGTCTGAGTAGTGGCCATTGGCTCGCGGGAGAGCTGCTCGTACAGCTTGAATCCGCTGCGGCGGAGCTCCCGGTAAACGGAAGTCAAAAGATCTTCTATGTTTACAGCCTCGTCCTCCTTCTTGAGCGAACGATAGATGGCCGCGCGAAGCGCCTGATCTCGCGAAGTGCGCTCGAAGAAGGGCGCAAAGAATGCGGCGTCCTGCCTGTTGTCCGAGAACACGAGAATGCTGCGTCCGCCCATAGGAGCGGCACTGTCTCGCCCTTGCGGGGGAGGCAGAGCTTCCAAAAGTTCCTGGGCCGTAACCGCTGCAAGCGCGTCGTCACCGGGATGGATTGAGCTTATCGGTTCTGGATACCTACCGGCAGGGCTCTTGCACGATGAGCAGCGGCGAACATAGCGACGTCCTTCGTCCGGGTCATCCTCCATTTCGGCGTGCATGAGGCCGACAATGCCTTCGCCGGCCGCGTCGGCGAGCGCGCCGGTGAGGGGGTCAAAATACTCTATCTCGGCAGCGGCGGGTGGTTCGTCTTCGCCTTCGTCGTCATCGTCGTACTCAGAAGCTTCGTCTTCGCTCTGGCCGTTCAAACGCAATACGAGGCGATTCGCTTCCGGTTGCGGTTGAGAGTGAAGTTTGTGGCCGTCATCCCAGGTTTCAATGTAGGGCTCGCCGCAGTTGCGGCACACGAGCAAAGGGTAGCGGGGAATGCCATCTTCCGCGGCCACAGAGCGACCGAACGTCAGTTCCGACCAATGTTCTTCGTCTGTGGCATCGAGTCGGAGGCACGCCCCCTCAATGCCGGATGCGGCGAGATGATACCGCGCCGGCAGGAGCGGAAATGCGCCGGCGGTTGACGGTTTGGCGAGGACACCGGCTGAGATAAGGGCTGCGCAAGCTGCGTGTTGTTTCTCTGGAGCCACGTTCGGGAAGAGATGGTTGGCAAATTGCTCGAAAGGGACTGCACCGCGGGCCTGCAGGTGCGTGGCTGCTGCTCTGACGTGCTGATTGGCGGCCAGCAAGTTGACAAGCTGGTCCCCGAGTGCGCCGTGCTCATTTACAACCAGTTTGGGAAGACCAGCATCGTTGACGAGACGATTCCATTCCTCGCTCTGGAACTCGGAGCTCACGTCAGAAAGCGCGCGAAGCTGTGAAAGCACATTCCCGAGGACGGCCCAGTCATCTGGGCTTAGGCCGCTATCGCTATCACCCCGTTGAAGCGCCGGGTGAAGCCTTCGCTGCGAGACGATCACGGCTCGTTCGCCGTCGGGGAATTTTTCCCCGAAGAGTTTTTCTGCGAAGTCCGAAAGCTCGGCTTTCCGCGCAGGATCAAGGCTTGCTGATGTGCCGACGCACTTGAGTTGGCCGGGGCTAAGCCCAAGGCGGGTCTTGAGCTTTCTCAGCAGGAACGCGACCTCTATGGCCTGAGCACCTGCATATGTGTGCACCTCATCGAGTACAAGCCACTTCAACGATGCATTCTTCAGCAAGCCGCGATTGCGCGGCAGCAACAAGATGTGCTCGAGCATTGCGTAGTTCGTGACAAGGATGTGTGGTGGCCGCTCGAGCATCTCGCTTCTTGTCAGAAGCCAGTTTGAGGGTGCGCGCCGCGCATCGCCGAAATCCCTCTGGAAGGAAGGCGATTCAACAAGCTTGCCTTCCTCGTCTGCCCTTGACGCTCCCGCACGCACCTGCCCCGTAAAGCGGCCAAGGGTGATGCCCAGATCGCCGAGATCTTTAAAAAGAAGCCGGGCTATTCTGTGCATCTGATCATTCGCCAGCGCGTTGAGCGGATAGATCAGGATGGCTCTCACGCCCGGATTGGATAGATCGTGATCCTGTAAAAGATCATTGACGAGGGGCAGCAGGAAGGCCTCGGTCTTGCCTGACCCCGTGCCCGTGGCGACGAGATGGTTTTCTTCAGTTCTTTGGATGGCGTCCGACTGGTGCCGGTGAAGAGGACGCGTAAACAGTTTAACTCCCTCAGCCGATGCCTTGAGCGCAGCCCACTTTGAACTCATCTTGCCCGAAGCCAGGAGATCAGAGATTGACGGTCCTTTCTCGAAGTCCGGGAGGCTCTCCACGTAAGGCCCCTTAACGAGGGGGATGTCGCCGCATTTAAGCCTTTCGTTAATGTGCGCGGCGAGTCTCGGCGCGCGCACATGTGAGACAGGCGCCGACGTGGAGATGAATCGAGCGAGCGTGCCGCGCAGTTGGTCGCGGAATACAATCGGGTCGAGCTCTTTCACGAAGTGGGTCCTTCGTCAGCGAGCTCCCAAAGCAAAAGATAGAAAGCAAGTAGCTCGGGAGCCAAGCGTATGAGGAATGACGCGTCACTGATGACCTCAGGCAAAGGTCGGGACAATGAACCGGACAGTTCGGTCAGATAGTTTGCGGCCGTGCCGCGTCTCGAGTGGCGGGCGAAAGCCGAGTAGAACGCGGGACCCCACTCGATTATCGGGTAAGTCGCCTCGATCTCGCGCGGTAGCCCGAGAACGGGAGTTTGGGTTTTGGATGCTTCTCTTGCGACAGATGTAGCACGACGGAACCGCAGATCGTTGAAGCCGTCTTGATCGAGACCGGCATCGAACAGGCGGTCGATAAGGCGACCGATTGCAGCACCGTGATGTTCGGGGCCGAGCAGTGCATCGCCGGGCTGCCAAAACCAACGCGCACCGGCGTCGGTGTCGGCCTCGGAAACTAGCTTCTTGTACCGAACAAAATCAAAGCCGCGAAGCTGCTCATTGGTCTGTAGGGCTCTCTGGAAGTTGCCGAAGGCGCTCATGAAGGGCAGCGATAGACCGATTTCCGCATGTATTTGCGGTATAGTGCAGCCGGCGACATCTGCGAGAAGGGCGAGGTGATCGCACCCGTCGGCCGTTTGAGCGGCGAGACTGGCGAAGCAATCCAGCGGCGCGCTATATAGCGAGGGAACGAACTGGAGCGGGTGTGCAAGCGGAACCCAGCTTTTGTTGGCGCCGGCAGCCATCTCCCCGTGAGCGGACACCAGCAATTCGCCGCAGCTGTCAGTATGGCTGAGAAGTTCCTCGCCGAGTTCTACCCAATGATCGCAGATGCTCTCGCCGAACGATTCCCAACATTCGCTGGCGTAGCATTGCGTCATCCAGCCGTTAAGATTTGAGTATCGCAGTGAAATCTCTTCGCGAGCGATGGCTCGATCGCTTTTGCAGCACTGCGGTACGAAGAGAACCGCAACGATGTCACCCCTAAGCTTGCGCAGGGGCCTAAAGCTATCGGTTCCGGCCGGACGCACAAAGATCTGGCCGAGCATCACATCCCCGCCGTCAGCGGTGCTTTCATCCAGAACGATCTCGACGCGATGATAGTTGTTTGGATCGAGTTCGGCTCGTAGCCACGAGGGATGGTCGCCATCGACAGGTCTGTGCATCAGAGCGCACTCGACGATCCTGCGCTCGCTGGACTCGCTCTCGAACTCAATGCGGATGGCATCGACGGCGGTCGGCATTTCGAATGCGACTTCTACTGTGTCGCGCGTACCTCCGACCCAGAGAGACGAGGGGCAGAGGGCCGGAACGATGCGCGCTAGTGTGAGCGGTGTGCTGCCGGGCTTTGACCTTAGGATGATAACGTCATCGCGGAGGCCCGGCGCAAGTAACTCAACTAGGGACAGAACCCGTGTGCTGGTCCGCATGAAGGGCTGGTTTTCCAGGCGGCCTCTTACATCAAGTTTCGCGAAAGGATCAGGGCAGCGAATGGCGATGGACCCAGCCTTGTCTTCCTCTCGCAGAACCAAAGGTGCGCCGATCGCCAGCGGCACCGACGTTCCATCTGCCGAAGTATAACTCAGCCCGATGCCAGGGCGCGGCAACTCGAACTCAATGCGCTCGCCGCCGCTCTCAAAGCAGAGCAGGGCCTTGTCGTATGCGGTATCAGGATCCAGTATCAGGCGACCTTGGCGATCAGTCGAGAGATGCCGGCAACGATGAGCGGATAGATTGCCTGGGACGGCGTCGCTGTCGAATACCACGCCTTCCACCAGGCCGCGGAGACCGGGCCAGACCCAAGCTTTGAAGCGGAGGAGCGCACGTTCGCTACTCTTGAAACGTAGTTCGACGAGAAGGGGCTGAACGTCCGATCCGGCAATGAGATGAGAGGGGATCTCACAGACGGAATAGTGTGCTGCCGGGCTGCGTGTGACCGGGGTAATCGCACGTTGCAGGCCGACCGAGATGGCCAGATCAAATGCGTCGCCTTCTAGTTCGCCAAACTCAATTCCAAGAGAGGCGCCTGCGCCAAGCAAAGATGCCCGGCTGCCCTTGGCGATCAACCCGTTCTCAATCCATATCCTCGGCCTGGGGCGAGAGCGAAGCTGAAGTCTGCCGCGCGCGCTATCAACAAAAACTCCCTGCGAGCCGAGTGTGCATTGATAAGCATAGCCGTCGAGACCTAGCGGATAAGCCGGCTGATCCTCGACGGAGAATGGTTGCGTCGCGAGCAGAATGATCTCACGCGAGTCGATTGTGGTGTCTTGGCACCGCGCTGTCTCGAGCCTAGCGGAGAGCCGGCCGGTTTCAGCATCGAACATCAGCATGTCGTCGGCGGACGGGAAAACCGCAATCGACTCCCAGTGTTCCTGAATCTCGCAATTGATGTGCGACGGCCAAGGAGCGGGCAGCTGCCACGTTTGACCTCCGCGCAAGCGCTTGGTCTCGTCACCGAACGACAGCGCCAAGCGACCCTCGACCTTGGGGAGCGACAACGCCAGCCCGCTGTCCGTCCAGACCAGCATCGGGCGCGGAAAGGCAAGCGATCGCTGCCTATTGCTTCCGGTGGCTTGTTCGGCGCGTCTGATCTCATCAAAAAACTGACGCTCCAAGTTGGATCGCGCCTGCTCGCTATTGCGGCAGCGGCTGTAAAGGAAGGCGTAGTAGGCGGTCTCATCGACCTCGAGCACCATGCGGGGGATTTGAACGCCGAGCAGCAGGAAGGCGGTGGAATCATCCTCCCAGCTATTGAGGGCGACGGTGCTGTCGGCCGGTGGCCGTCCGAAAGCTCGCTCGGCGGCGAGGAACGCTCTCGCGACGTGATGAAGCTGAGAGTTCGCAATGCCCGCTTGGGCAAGATAGTCGTCCACAAGTCTACCGGTGCCTTTGTGGCAGAGCCCGTGCTCGCGGCATATGTTGCGAAACCGTCTGCTGATCTCCGACCGATCGTCGATGGAGATCGAAACGCCGAACGACTTGTTCAGCACGTCGTACACAGCCGCGCTCCCGTTGCCGCCGTAGCCCTCTGACAGCGCGATCGCGATATTCCATGCAGAAATCACCGGCCATCGTCGCAAGGCTTCTGCGACTCTGCCGGCGTCCCCTGCAAGAAATAGCCGGAAGCATTCGCGGTATCGGCTATGTTGCTCGGCGCTGAACTCGCAATGCGCCAAGAAGGGAGAGGCGTGCTGTAAATTCAGCGATCGCCGAATAATTACTTCGGCGGTCTGAAGGGCTGTAATATGCGCAGGCACGACTGCTAATTTTTCCATAATAATTCCATTGAGAACATTATAGACAATTAGCCGATGCGGAATAAATCAGAAAGAAATTATGGCCGGCTCATCTTGCGATGACTGGCGCGGACTATCGGGCCATCGGCCTATTCCCCCTCATTGCATTCGGTCGCGTACGAATCAAATGGTACCGGCGCAGCGCCAGCGTGTCGAGCTTTGGAGAGGAAGCAGCGATGATCGTCGTGGATGCCCAGCTCAGTCTGTCCGGTAGGTCCTGACGGCACACTGTCACGACAACCTCTCCCCAGAGGCAATTCCAAAAAAAAGGTCACGAGGCTTGGGGTACGAAAGCTCCACAATCCGTGCCGTGAAATCGGATAATCGACTCAGGCAGTGTCAGCCCATCGAAATGAGGACTGACACCCATGAACTCTGCATCCACCGCTGAATGGGCGACTGCCCCTGATCCGCTCTTAACCGCAAGGGAGGCTGCTGCCCTGCTGGGCCTGAGCCTGCCCACATTTTGGCGGCGCGTCGCCGATGGCACCGTGCCAAAACCGGTCAAGCTGGGAGGGCTGTCTCGTTGGCCGCGCTCAGAAATACTTGAGGTCGTCCAGAAGGCGAAGGCTGCGCGTTACGCGGCCTCATCCATCCTGCCGGAACGAAACGGCCATCCCTGAGACTGGATAACTCGCGAAGATGCTGACTGCCGGCCGAGCGCCCAACAACGCAACTCGGCCTCCTAAACAGATTGAAGGAACTAGCGCTTCGCGAACTTGCCGCCATTCGAAACACTAATGGTGTTCGGAATATGCAACCAAAACCGCAACTCGGGGCGGCGATGTCGTCTGAAATCGATCGCATTCGCCGCGATGTTACCCTTTCAGAAATTGCGCTGCAATTCGGGGTTCAGCTACGGCGTTGTGGCGACGAGTGGATTGCGAACTGTCCATTCCACGATGACGAGACGCCATCGTTCTCGATCTTCGCCGCCAAGGATCACGTACAGCGGATGCACTGCTTCGGGTGCAACGCGAGGGGTGACGTCATCGACTTCGTCCAGCGAATTAAGGGCGTCGATTTCGGGCAGGCAATTGCCATACTGCGCGGCAGCTCGGCCGGACCGAACGTTGCACCTGTGCGGATCGAGCACCGTGATAACTACGCCTGCATTACGCCGCTCGAACCTACTCGCACAATCAGCGTCGGCCGCGCGGTCGAGCTCTACAATCCCAAACGCGCGGGCACGGATCGCGCGACTGGCTCGTTCACGCCGTCGGTGGTGCATCCATACCGGCGGGCTGACGGCTCGCTCTATGGCTACGTGCTGCGCCGCGATTTACCGGACGGCGGCAAAGAGACGCCAATGGTGATGTGGGTGCGCCTTTCGAACGGCCAAGAATGCTGGGCACGGTTTCCTTTCCCCAAGCCTCGGTCATTGTACGGGCTTCACAATCTGCCGTCCGAGGGGCAGATCGCCATCGTGGAAGGCGAAAAATGCTGCGATGAGTACATAAAGAATATGAAGGGGTCGGCCGTGTCCTGGGCGGGCGGTACCAATGGTGTGGCACATACCGACTGGTCGCCGCTCGCAGGGCGCTCGGTCGTGATTTGGCCCGATGCTGATAGCCCTGGCACTGCCGCGGCACAAGCGATTGCGGCCGTGCTCGCATCCATGGGGTGTAGGATCGAGATACTAGACGTGGGCATTGGCGCAGAGAGCGCTACTAAGGCATTCAGATTTGAAGATTGGCGATCCGGGAATCGTGCACCAAAGGGATGGGACTGCGCCGACGCATTCCGCGACGGCTGGACGCGCGACAATGTTCTGACGTTCATGCGCGCGACGGCTAAGCTTTGGGCGCCGCCCGAAGCCGAGCAGCGAGCGGCTGCATTGCCTGCGCCGGCCGTTGAGCTTCAGCCACGGCAACGAGGAGAAAGAGAGCAAAATCTGATAGTGCCGACATCGTCGCCAATTGAAAATGGCACTGAGTCCTCTGCCGACACTACCGGCATGCGGCGTGAAATCCACGTGGTTGCGGGCAAGATACACCAAGCCGTCGATGCTTCGATACTTGTCCTCTCCAACCCGGCGCTGGGCGTGTACTCACGGGGCGGTGATGTGGTGCGGGCTGTGACATATCGTGTTCCAGAGGGCACGCTGAGTATTGCGAAGAAGGCCGAGAACTTCTCGCGTGCTGACGGCTCTGTTGTCGTGTCTCCGTTCTCTGAGCCTGCGCTTGTGGAAACCCTGACACGCCATGCTCAGTACTTTAAGTGGAACGTGCGGATGAGCGACTTTGTGCCATGCAATTGCCCGCCGGAAGTGGCGGCGATGGTAATGGCGAGACGAGGATACGATTGGCTGATGCCTCCGCTGCGGGCCATCATCAGCGCGCCGACGCTGAGGCCTGACGGCAGTGTCATTAGCGAGCCGGGGTACGATAGAGCGACCGGACTGCTGCTGGTCGGCGATCGGCTGTGGCGAGCAGTTCCCCAGCAACCGACCCAACGCGAAGCTATCGATGCTCTGGACGTCCTCACGGAGCCGATGGCGAGTTTTCCGTTTGTTGATAACAGCGACCGGGCAGCCGCGCTCGCGCTGATGATCACGGCTGTCCTGCGGCCATCACTTAGGACCGCGCCCATGTTCGCAGTTACGGCACCGGCTGCGGGTACTGGTAAAAGTTTGTTAATCGACATCGCGTCGATATTGGCGACCGGTCGGGCGGCCGCCGTCGTCTCGCCGACGCCGGATGAAATTGAGCTCGAGAAGCGCATCGGAGCAGTGGCGCTTGCCGGCGATCAGGTGGTGACCATCGACAATGTGGCCCATCCTCTCAAGTCGGTATTGCTCTGCCAGATGCTTACTCAAGTCGAAGTTCAGGTTCGTGTGCTCGGCGCATCGAAGACTGTGCGCATCCCGTCGACGGGGCTCATCTGCTGCACCGGCAACAACCTGTCGATCGTCGGTGATCTCAATCGGCGCGTGATCCGCATTAGGCTTGATGCGCAGTGCGAGCAGCCCGACGCGAGGTTGTTTGATTTCGATCCATGCCAGCTTGCCATGTCCCGGCGTGCGGAGCTGGTTGCTGCGGCGCTTACCATCGTCAAGTCATATATCGCCGCCGGCGCCCCTAGTCAGGCGCCCCCAATGGGATCGTTTGAGGACTGGTCCGACACAGTGCGCTCCGCACTGATCTGGTTGGGTATGGGTGATTGTCGCGGTGACGTTGACGCAATGCGCGCCGAAGATCCTGAGAAGGAAGAGCTTGCGGCAATTATCGCGGCACTGCCTGCGTGGCAGTTCACGGCTAGAGATATGGTCGCGAAAGCAAACAGCGATCCGGATCTGCGCGAAGCCCTCGCCTCCCTTGCCGCGCGTGGCTCCGGCGGCCTAACCAGCAAAAAGTTCGGAAAGTATCTAGCGAGCCAGCGGGGGGTAATCGTTGGGGGGAGGAAGATCGAGCAAGTGAGCAACGATGGCACCCATGGAGCTGTCTGGAAAGTCCGGAACTCTGATGCTGGCGATTGGTAGTCGGCAGAAGCCATCGAACTTTAAAGGTTAGCTTCGTGCTCCATTGTTCTTGTGTGTTAAAGCCGGCCTGCCTGCGCAGCTCAAAGTGTGGTTTGGTGGTTGAATGTGGTTTCTCAGTAGAGGCCTGGAGAATTTCGCAATAAAAACCTTCTTAGAAACTGAGCGATCCTAGGGGGACGTTGAGATAAACCTCTTAAACCGCATCAAACCCCATGCCTTGAGAGCGATGAGAATTATCGCGCCCAAAGCAAGTCGAGCTTAGGCTGAGGCGTAACAAAGGCTCGGCATATCGATCTGGCGGAGCATTATAACCTGGCGAGATGTAATCTTTGAAGCCGATCCACTGCCGGCCTTCGCTCACTTACATTCACGTACGTTGTCGATCCCGCCAACCATTCGTCATTCATAATCGCGCTTCAATTTGGAGGTGGCGCGAATGGCGGAGCTGACACGGAAGCAAGCGAGTTTCGTCGAGCGATATTTACTGGACTTGAATTCGACGAAGGCGGCGCGAGACGCGGGATACTCGCAGAAGGCCGCGACGCAGATCGGGTATGACCTGCTTCAGATCCCCAAAGTCAAGGCTGCGATCAATGCTGCCATTGCTGAGCGTTCGCGAGCGACGGGCGTTGATGCGGCGTGGGTGCTTAAGCGCCTGGTCGAGGAGGCCGAGGCGGACATTGGAGATTTGTACGAAAGCGACGGCAAGCTGAAGCCCATCCACGAATGGCCTCACGTATTCCGCACGGGCCTAGTTGCCAGCGTCGAGACGGAACCGTTGTTTGAGGGCACGGCGGCCGATCGCAAGCATGTTGGGACCCGGTACAAGGTCCGCTTCTCGGATCGGATTCGCCGGATTGAGCTGATCGGGAAGCACGTCAGAGTGACAGCCTTTGAGGACCAAATCTCTATTTCCGGCATCGACAATCTCGCCGCACGTTTGGCGCGCGCGAAGAAGCGCAGCGTCGAGCACGAGTAACAGCCACGCAAACTTCAGGGAACAACGAAGCTCCTTGTGCCGGACTAAATGGCCGTGACACTATTGATCAACATATACTCGTCCCGATCGATTCGGCATTCGTCCCTGTCTGCGATGGGACGCATAGCGCGACACGGCGTTTTGTGAAGCTTTCTGGGGCCAAAAGGCGAGCGATGAGACCCAGCACATCTATCCGCTATCATAGGCTGCGCATATGAGGACCGAAATGTAGAACACAAGGAAGACACTCGTGCGCCGAGATCTTGCAGGCACACGGGGCGCCGGTCTTGCGCCAGGGAGCGTGCGCAGCCGCAGAGAGCTTTATATATACGAGATCGATCGCTGGGGGCGGTTCAATGAAAATATCGACGATCCTGGACCATATTGACAGTGGGCATATGGCCCTTCCCGAGTTCCAGCGGGGGTACGTCTGGAATCGGGATCAAGTTCGGGGGCTGTTCGAGTCCCTCTATCGTCGCCACCCTGTTGGTAGCCTACTCGTCTGGGTAACAGAATCGGCGAGTGCTGAGGTCCGGGGTAAAGGTCAACTCGCCCCTGGGGTGGTCAAGTTGTTACTCGACGGCCAGCAGCGAATGACATCGCTATACGGAGTGTCGCGAGGGAAGCCGCCAAAGTTTTTCGAAGGAAACGAGAAGGCCTTTTCGGGACTTCGCTTTCACCTTGAGAGCGAGAGTTTCCAATTCTTCCAACCCATCTTGATGGGCGAAGATCCCCTTTGGGTCGACGTGACCGCGTTACTTAAGGCTGGCACGAGCGGACTGGGTCTCTTCGTACAATCCCTGAGCAACACGCCTGACACAGTCGCGCGGATGGGCGACTACGTTGCCCGTCTCAGTCGCATTCTCGGGATGCTCGACATCGAGCTTCACACAGAAGAAATTACAGGCCGAGATAAATCGATCGATATCGTGGTAGATATTTTTAATCGCGTGAATAGCGGTGGCACGAAGTTGTCCAAGGGCGATCTTGCGTTAGCAAAGATCTGCGCGGAATGGTCTGATGCGCGGGCAGAGATGCACAAGGCATTGAGTGCGTGGAAGAAGCAGGGCTTCGATTTCAGCCTCGATTGGCTTCTGCGCAACGTAAATACCGTCCTCACAGGCGAGGCAAAATTTCAGTACCTTCATGAAAAGCAACCCGCCGAGATCCAGGACGGGTTGAAGCGGTCCATTAAGCGTGTGGATCAGGCGCTTGCGATGATTGGTGATCGCCTCGGCCTGGATCATGATCGCGTGTTGTTTAGTCGCTTTGCTGTTCCGGTGATGGCAAACTATCTTGACCGGCGCAGCGGTCAACTGCCGGCGCAGGAGCGTGATCGGCTGCTGTTCTGGTTCCTGCAGTCGGCTATGTGGGGACGGTATTCGCAATCAACAGAGAGCACGATCGATCAAGATCTCGGAGCGATCGAGACGATCGATGGTGGCCTCGACCGGCTGATCGAGCAGCTTCGACTTTGGCATGGTTCGTTGGAAGTTCATCCCGGGCACTTCGCGGGATGGAGCCTTGGCGCGCGCTTTTATCCAGTGCTTTACATGCTGACGCGAGTGGGCGAAGCGAAGGATTTGGGCTCGGGTCTGGCACTCAAGCACAACATGCTTGGCCGAATGAGTAAGCTTGAGGTGCATCACATCTTTCCGAAGGCGCGATTGTATGAGGCGCCGTACGGGTTCAAGCGCCCCGAAGTAAATGCGATTGCGAACTACTGCTTTCTCACCAAAGACACCAACCTGAGGATTTCCAACCGCAGACCGCAGGACTACTTGCCCGAGATCGAGCAGTCACATCCCGGCGCGCTCGCCTCACAGTGGATACCTGCGGATCCTGAGCTATGGAAGATTGAAAACTATCGGGATTTCTTGCGGGCGAGACAAGTGTTGCTCGCGAAGGCAACGAACCAGCTGTTGGTCGATCTGCTGCATGGAGATGCGCATCTTCTCGGCAGTCTGGGAAGTCAACGTTCAAATCTGCCTGTCGAATTGCCGGTCGGAATTCCTGGCGGCGTCGATAGTGCTGAAGAAGAGGCGCTTGTATTCGGCGTGCGGGATTGGGTCGTCGCACGACAGCTGCCTGAGGGGCAATACCTTTATGAGCTTGCAGACAATGCTTCAGGTGCGCCGTTAGCTGTTCTGGACCTGGCATGGCCCGATGGATTGCAGGAAGGGCTGAGCGCGCCCGTTGCCCTACTCGTAGATGAGGAACCTGAGGTCGTCGCGGCCGCGAGCCGCGCGGGCTTCATGTGCTTCACGTCACCTGACAAGCTGAAAGCTTACATCGAGTATGAAATTCTCGCGATGCCGCGAAGCGCAGCCGCGGCGTAATGCGCGATGCCGGTGCTGGCCACGCTCAACACCCCGTCCGATCTAACGGAAGACACACGTCTTGCAAGACGCCTTTAAGATCCGACGGTGGTCCCCTTGGAAACGACCATGAAACTGATCGACAACGTCAATCATCTTCTAGGAGACGATCTCAAGACATCCCTTCGAGAAGGAGGCAAGATCAGGATTGCGGCCTCCTGCTTCTCCATTTACGCGTTTGAGGCCTTGAAAGCCGAGCTATCACGTGTCGATAGCGTTCAGTTTATCTTCACCGCTCCCACCTTCGTTCCGGCTGAGGTCACGGATCGCATTCGCAAGCAGAGCCGTGAGTTCTTCATACCGACGGCAAGCCGGGAGCACAGGCTATACGGCACCGAGTTCGAAATTCATCTGCGCAACAAGATGACGCAAAGGGCGATTGCACGGGAATGCGCTGATTGGATCAGAAAGAAGGCAACCTTCAGATCCAATCGGTCTAAGGCGCCCATGCAACAGTTCTTGCATGCCAGCGACGGCCAAGCTGACGTCGCATATATGCCGATCAGCGGCTTCACGGCAACCGACTTGGGATATCAAAAGGGTGATGCCGTATCGAACTTCGTTACGCGGTTCGAGGACCAAACGCACACGGACACGTATCTGCAGCTGTTCAATCAAATATGGAGTGCGCCAGAGCAACTGGAGGACGTGACCGAAGCTATTTGCAGTTATGTGGAATCCGTCTATCAGGAAAACTCACCGGAAAAAATCTACTTTCTGATGCTCTATAATATCTTTCGGGACTTCCTCGAAGATGTTGGCGAAGACGTCTTACCGAACGACCTCACGGGCTATCGGGACAGCCTAGTTTGGAACAAGCTGTTCAATTATCAGCGCGATGCGGCGACGGGCATAATCAACAAGCTAGAGACCCACAATGGGTGCATCCTTGCCGACAGCGTAGGCCTCGGCAAAACCTTCACGGCTCTAGCGGTTGTTAAATACTACGAACTCCGAAATCGTTCGGTGCTCGTGTTGTGCCCCAAGAAGCTGGCCGATAACTGGCGAAACTACAACACCAACCTCAAGACGAATATTTTTGCGAAGGACCGGTTCAGCTACGACGTCCTCTGTCACACCGATCTGTCTCGAACGACGGGAGAATCCTTCGGCATCCCGCTGAACAAGATCAACTGGGGCAACTACGACCTAGTCGTGATCGACGAGTCGCACAACTTCAGGAACAACGACGTCTTCAAGGATAGGGAGACGCGGTATCAGAAGCTGATGAACAAGGTGATCCGCGACGGCGTGAAGACCAAGGTCTTGATGCTATCGGCGACGCCGGTCAATAACCGGTTCAATGATCTGCGTAATCAGCTGGCACTGGCCTACGAGGGGCAATCAGAGACACTAAGCCAGAGTCTGAAGACAAAGCTGGGCATCGAGGAGATTTTCCGCCGTGCGCAGAAGACCTTCAACAACTGGTCGGAGCTCCCGCCAGAAGAACGCACGCCTGCCGCCATCCTCAAGTCCCTGGATTTCGACTTCTTCGAGCTGTTGGATGCCGTCACGATAGCAAGGTCCCGGAAGCACATCGAGACGTTCTACGACACCGCAGACATTGGAAAATTTCCGGAGCGTTTGAAGCCCCAGTCCCATCACTGCCCCATCACACAGCGTGAGGACGTGATGGGCCTAAACGAGATCTTCCAACAGCTTTCGATGATGAAGCTCGCGGTCTACGCACCGATCAGCTACATCCTCCCGAGCCGGCTGGCGAAGTACGAAGAGATTTACGACACTGAGACTGAAGGTGGACGTGGCAAGCTGCGACAGGCGGACCGCGAGCAAAGCCTGCAGGCACTGATGACCACCAACTTGCTGAAGCGGTTGGAAAGCTCGGTCGAGGCGTTCCGGCTGACGCTCCGGTCCCTCAGCGGCAACGTCTCGCGCACCTTGGATGCAATTGCCGCGTTCGAGCGGTCCGGCGGCAACGCTGCGGTCGGACACATCGATCCCGCCGACGATGCGCTAGAAATGGAGGACGAGGATCTTGCGGGCCTGGCGGAATTCACGGTCGGTAAGAAGATCCAGATTAGCTTGGCGGACATGGATGTGCCGTCCTGGAAGCACGACCTCGAAGCCGATCTGGCGTTGATTAGCGCACTCCTTGCCTCGATGGACAAGGTGCGCCCGGAAGACGACACCAAGCTGCAGCATCTGAAGGGCGTGATCGCGGAAAAGCTGGCGAGCCCCCTCAATCCCGGCAACAAGAAGGTTCTGATTTTCACTGCGTTCGCCGACACCGCGAACTACCTGTATCTGAACCTGGCGCCAAGCCTTCTGCGAGAGCACGGCCTGCATTCAGGAAAGGTGACAGGCGCCGATACGCCGAAGACCACGCTCAAGAAGTCCTATGACTTCCAGTCGGTCCTGACGCTCTTTGCGCCGCGAGCGAAGGAGAAGGCCCTGATTCTCCCAGAGGAGGCGACCGAACTGGATATCCTGATCGGAACCGACTGCATCTCCGAGGGGCAAAACCTCCAAGACTGCGATTACCTGATCAACTACGACATCCACTGGAACCCAGTGCGCATCATTCAGCGCTTCGGGCGGATCGATCGCATCGGCTCGCCCAATGCCAAGATTCAGCTGGTCAACTACTGGCCGGATATCACGCTCGACGAGTACATCAACCTCAGAGAGCGGGTCGAGAACCGCATGGTCATCGCCGACGTCTCGGCAACAGGTGACGACAACGTTCTTACGGCGAAGAGCAACGAGATCGCTTATCGCAAGGAGCAGCTTAAGCGCCTGCAGGAGGAAGTTATCGAGTTGGAGGACGTCAAGGCTGGCGTCTCGATCACGGATCTCGGTCTCAACGATTTCCGCATGGATCTCCTAAACTACGTGAAGGCCAACGGCGACCTGGACAACGTCCCGAACGGCCTACACGCGGTCGTGCCGTCGCACCCCGCCGTTGGGCTGACGCCTGGCGTCATCTTCCTTCTGCGCAACGTCCACGACAGTGTGAATATCAATCAGCAGAACCGGCTGCATCCCTACTACCTAGCCTACATCGACAACGAGGGCCGGATTGTCGCCGACCATACTGAGGTCAAGCGGCTTCTCGACCTCGTTCGTGCAAGCTGCAAGGGGCGGCCCGAGCCCATCGATGCCGTTTGCCGCGTCTTCAACGAGAAGACCCAGGACGGCCGTGAGATGGGGCAGTACTCGGAGCTGCTCGGCAACGCGATTCGCTCCATGATCGATGTGAAGGAAGAGAAGGATATCGACAGCCTGTTCAGCGGCGGCCGGACATCGGCGCTGGTCCACGCCATTGCTGGCCTAGATGATTTTGAGCTGATCGCCTTTGTGGTCGTCCAGGCGCCTCCGTCATGACGCCGTTCTTCGCTTATCCCAAGGCGACCGCCTTCGGGCGGATCGTGCCGAAGTCGAAGATCTACGAGCATGCGGGCGCGAGCTCGGCGTTGAAGGACAAGTTCGTCGCCGAGGTCGACCAGATCATCTGGGCCCACAAGCTGGCACCCGAGACCCTGCACCTTGATGCCACGCCGTCGGTGGCGGAGATCCAGGTCTTTGAAATCCAATTGAAGGCCGGCGTGTGCGATGTGGAAGTCCTGCGCGCGCTCGACCTCGCGATCCCGTTCCCGCTGATTTTCGAGTTAGTGCATGGCGGCCGCCGCAAGGTCGTGGCGGCACACAAACGACCCAGTGACGGCGATCGCGCCAAGTGGGTGGCGAGCAACTACTTTCACTCGGACTGGGAGGTTGAGAATTGTGACCGGATGCCACTGCCTGTGGCGCTCGACATTGGCGGGCTATATGACCAGTTGCTGAGCGCGCTGATGCCGCCGACCGCTGACGAGGGCGAGGGGATCCGGGCCCGCATCGCGCGGGCCGAGGCGATCCAGGCGAAGGAGCGGGAGATCGCGCGCATTAGGTCGCGGCTCGCCCGCGAGAAGCAATTCAACCGGCGCGTCGCCATCAATGGCGAGCTTCGCGAGGTGCTGCGCGCCTACGAGCGCTTGAGGGCGCCCGAGTAATTGGTGGGGGACCATGGACAAGCTGAAGATGCACAGCCCAAACGTTACGGTCGCGAACATCGCCAAGATCCGCGAGATGTTCCCGGGCTGCGTCACTGAATCGGCAGGCGAGGACGGCAAGATCCGTCTCGCGGTCGACTTCGACCAGCTGCGGCAGGAGCTGTCGGATCACCTTGTCGACGGTCCGCAGGAGCGCTACCACCTCAATTGGCCCGGGAAGCGCGAGGCGCTCCTCGCGGCGAACGCTCCGATTGCCAAGACGTTGCGTCCTGCACGGGACGAGAGCGTTAACTTCGAAACGACGAAGAACCTCTTCATTGAGGGGGACAACCTTGAGGCTCTGAAGCTTCTGCAGGAGATTTACCTGGGTGAAGTGAAGCTCATTTATATCGACCCGCCTTATAATACCGGTAAGGACTTCATCTACCGAGACAACTACACAATCGGGAAGGATCAGTACGCACTCGATAGTGCTCAGCGAGATCAAGGAGGTGGGCGTCTGGTAAGCAACCCTGACAGTCGAGGGCGCTATCACTCCGATTGGTTGTCGATGATATACCCCCGACTGAAAGTGGCGAAAACGCTACTCTCGAACGAGGGCCTAATCTTTATCAGCATCGACGATGCAGAACAGGCTGCACTCAAGAAAGTTTGCGACGAAGTGTTCGGGGAGCGCAATTTCCTCACCCAGCTAATTTGGGAGAAAGGGAGAAAGAACGATGCCAAGTTCTTCTCGGTTGGCCATGAGTACATCCTTGTCTATGCGCGCAACATCACATGTCTTAGGGAGCGCGGTGAGATATGGCGGGAGGAAAAACCTGGAGCGAGAGACATTTGGCAAGAGTTTGTGCGCCTTCGTGGCATTCACGCGGATGACTTTGCGGCGATAGAGGAGGAGTTGAGCGTTTGGTACGCCAATTTGCCAAAGTCCCACCCAGCAAAGAAGTGGTCCCGATATAAGCGAGTTGACAAGAATGGTCCATGGAGAGATCGCGATATCTCTTGGCCAGGTGGCGACGGTCCGAGTTATGACGTTATACATCCAGCAACCAAAAAGCCGTGCGCAGTCCCGGAAGGAGGGTGGCGCTATTCTTCGCCAGAAGAGATGGACAGGCAGATTAAGCTTGGACTTGTAGAATTTCGCGCAGATCACACCGAGCCCCCATTTCGCAAAGCCCACATCCGACCCATACCGGAAGAGCTCGACGATGGTCTTGGAGCTGATGAGGCATCGGATGACGTGGAAGGGGACGACGCTGAATTTGCGACTCAGGTTCGTGGGTCCTACTTCTACAAGCAATCGCAGGTGGCAGTTAAGTACTTGCGTTCGCTCATGGGAGCCAAAGTCTTTGGCAACCCAAAGGATCACGAAGAGCTCGCTCGCCTTATCGAATACGCCACGCCAAGAGATCGAAACTCAATAGTCATTGACTTCTTTGCAGGGTCGGCGAGCAGTGCCGAGGCCGTGCTGGCATCAAATGCATCGAGTGGCTCGAACCACCGGTTCATCGCAGTGCAGCTGCCTGAGAGCTTAGATGATGCTCTCGTGGCATCGAAAGGTACCGCCAGGAGGACTGTTCAGAGCGCGATCAAACTATTGGATAAGGTGGGGCGCCCGAAGGTCCTTTCCGAGATTTCGAAGGAGCGCATTCGCCGAGCCGGCGCCAGAATTCTCGAAGGCGAGTGCAACCCCGATTGGAACAAGGACATCGGCTTCCGTGTCCTCAAAGTCGACACCTCGAACATGAAGGAGGTGTTCTACGCGCCCGATCAGACTGAGCAGAAGGGGCTGCTTGATGCGGTCGAAAACATTAAGCCGGACCGCGGCGCCGAGGATCTATTGTTTCAGGTGCTGGTCGATTGGGGCGTCGATCTGACCTTGCCGATCCGGCGCGAGACGATCCAGAAGAAGACTGTGTTCTTCGTCGATGAGAACGCTCTCGTCGCTTGCTTTGATACCGGCGTTACTGAGGATCTGGTCAAGGAACTGGCCAAGCACGAGCCCTTGCGCGTCGTGTTCCGCGACACCGGCTTCGTGTCCGACGCCGTCAAGATCAATGTGACGCAGATCTTCCGCCAGATCTCACCTACCACTGAAGTCAGGTCGATCTGAGAGCGCCTCATGAAGCTCAAGTTCAAGGTCCAGCCCTACCAGACCGACGCCGTGAAGGCCGTCGTCGATTGCTTCAAGGGCCAGCCGCTCCACGACGGTATCAGCTACCGGGTCGATCCTGGCCGGGCCGCGCAGTCGAGGATGGAGGTTGAAGGCTTCAAGAACGCCGATGTGGCGCTCGCCGACCTGCTGGTGCTTGACAACATCGCGGCTGTGCAGAAGCGCCAGAACCTCAACGTCTCCGAGAAGCTGGTGTACAGCGCCGGCTGCAAGTTCAATCTCGATATCGAGATGGAGACTGGTACCGGTAAGACCTACTGCTACATCAAGACGATGTTCGAGCTGAACCGGGAGTACGGCTGGTCCAAGTTCATCGTCATGGTGCCGAGCATCGCCATTCGCGAAGGCGTGCAGAAGTCCTTCCAAATCACGGCCGACCACTTCACGGAGACCTATGGCAAGAAGGCGCGGTTTTTCACCTATAGTTCCAAGCGCCTGCACGAGCTGGAGAGTTTTTCCAGCGACGCCGGCATCAACGTGATGATCATCAATATCCAGGCGTTCAACGCCACGGGGGCAGAGAACCGTCGCATCTATGATGAGCTGGACGACTTCCAGTCGCGCCGTCCCATCGATGTCATCGCATCGAACCGGCCAATTCTGATTCTCGACGAGCCGCAGAAGATGGAGGGCAAGGCGACGATTGACGCTCTGCCAAAATTCAAGCCGCTGATGATGCTGCGCTACTCCGCGACCCACAAGGCGACGCACAACAAGGTGCACCGTCTCGATGCCGTAGATGCCTACAATCAGAAGCTGGTGAAGAAGATCGCCGTGCGCGGCATCCAGACGCGCGGGCTCTCCGGCACCAACGCCTACCTTTATCTGGAAGGCATCGAGATTTCGACCAAGGCGCCAGTTGCCCGGATCGATATGGAGGTCAAGCTCAAGAGCGGGCATATCAAGCGCCAGCTCAAGCGGCTCGAATTTGGCAAAGACTTGTTCGACGAGTCCGGTCAGCTCGACCAGTATCGCGGTTTCATAATTTCCCAGATCGATGCCAATCGGGACACTGTAGAGTTCACCAACGGGCACACGCTCGTCGCGGGCGAGGCCACTGGCGACGTGTCAGAGGACGACATCCGGCGCATCCAAATTCGCGAGACGATCAAGGCGCATCTGGAGAAGGAGAAGCAGCTCTTCGCGCAGGGCATCAAGGTGCTGTCGTTATTCTTCATAGACGAGGTCGTGAAGTACCGCGATTACTCCCAGGGCGACGAAAAGGGTGAATATGCCCGCACCTTCGAGGAGGAGTACGCGCTGCTTCGTGACGAGTACCTGAACGAGCTGGCGCTGGACAACGAGGCCTACCGCAGGCACCTCGCCAGCATCGATCCCGACACTACGCACAACGGTTACTTCTCGATCGACAAGAATAAGAAGCGGCTGATCGACCCGGCCGTGAAGAAGACTGGCGCTGACAAGGGCCTTTCCGACGACGTTGATGCGTACGATCTGATCCTGAAGGACAAGGAGCGCTTGCTGTCTTTTGACGAGCCGACGCGATTCATCTTCTCGCATTCGGCTCTGCGCGAGGGCTGGGACAATCCGAATGTTTTCGTGATGTGCATGCTGAAGCACAGTGACAACACGATCTCGCGCCGTCAGGAAGTCGGCCGTGGACTTCGTCTGGCCGTCGACCAGAACGGCGACCGGATCGATCATCCAGCCATCGTCCACGACGTCAACGTTCTGAGCGTGGTGGCAAGCGAAAGTTACAAGGACTTCGTCGCAGGCTTGCAGAAGGAAATCGCCGAAGCACTGACCTCGCGGCCACGGCAGGCGAACGAGGCCTATTTCACCGGCAAGACGCTGGTGACTGAGAGCGGACCAGTTGTGGTCACCCCCGCCATTGCAAAGCAGATCTATCGATACCTCGTAAAGAGCGACTACACCGACGACGCGGACCAGATTACGCAAACCTACCATGACGCCAAGGCCGCAGGTCGATTTGCGGAACTTCCGGCCTATCTAAAGCCATACGAGTGCAAATCGTTGAGCTCATCGATAGCGTGTTCAGCGAATCGCAGTTGCCTCAGGTCGACGATGGCCGCAAGCCCAAGACTAACCCACTCAACGCCAACTTCGAGAAACAGGCGTTCCAGGATCTATGGGCGCTGATTAATCGGAAGGCGGTCTACAGGGTTGGGTTCGAGACCGAAGAGTTGATCGCCAAGTGCAAGAACGCACTAGAAGCTCAGCTCCGAGTGACACCGCTGCAGTACACGGTACAGACCGGCACCCAGACGAAATCAATGACAGACGCTCAATTGCAATCGGGGAAGGGCTTCGACGTCACCGAGACGAGGACGGAGAGCGGGCACTCCGTGCATTCGCGAGTCAAGTATGACCTTCTCGGCAAGCTGGCAGAGGAGACCAAACTCAAGCGGCAGACCGTGGCAGCTGTGCTGAGGGAAGTCCAACCGGCCGTGTTTGGCCAGTTCAAACAGAACCCAGAACACTTCATCTCCGAAGTCGCGCGGCTAATCAATGAGCAGAAGGCGGCAGTGATCGTCGAACGCCTTAGCTACAACACCGTTTCTGATCGCTATGACAGCAACATCTTTACTGCAAACCAGGCTGGACAGGACTTCTCAAGGGCCACCAAGAAGCTCAAGAATCACATCTACGACTATGTGATTGCCGACTCTGACGTTGAACGCAATTTCGTCGGCGAGCTTGATACGAGCAACGAAGTGGTGGTGTATGCCAAACTGCCGCGCGGTTTTCTGATCCCAACTCCGGTTGGAGACTACAACCCCGACTGGGCGATCTCATTCAAGGAAGGGGCGGTCAAACACATCTACTTCGTGGCAGAGACAAAAGGCTCGATGTCGACGCTGCAGCTGCGCGAGATCGAGAGTACGAAGATCGAATGCGCGCGGAAATTTTTCTCGGGATTGAACAAGGAGATCAAGGGACAAGACGTCCGATATGACGTCGTGACGGACTATGGGAAGCTTATGGAAATTGTGGGTGGAGAAGTTTGAAACAGAATATCTTGGTCTGCTCTAATCAATACCGTCAGCAGGCAGTCGGTTCTAGCTCGTCGACAGGCTTGGTCGTAGCTAGGGGCCGTTAAGACCGCTGGATCGTATGCCTGATCATCCTCCCAACAAAGAGCGAAGGGTGGGTTGCAAGGTGGATCCAAGTTTGCTGTTCTGGGGTAAGCGTTTGAAGTTTATAAAAAATATTCCGCAATATGGTGCGGTCGAGAGGACTCGAACCTCCACGCCTTGTGAGCGCTACCACCTCAAGGTAGTGCGTCTACCAATTCCGCCACGACCGCACGGAAACGAGGAATGAAAACGGCCGGCCCGGCTCTCGCGC
>JAEWIJ010000229.1 GCA_023387235.1 Pseudomonadota bacterium | reverse complement strand
TAGACAGCACCACCGCGGGGTGCAAGGACGTGGGCGAGCAGGGCGGGGCGCTGCCGGAGGCGCTCTGGCCCCAGATCGACGCCGCGCTCGCCGAGGTCGAGCAGGCGATGGGTCTCCGGTTCGGCGATCCGTCGCGCCCGCTCCTCGTGTCGGTGCGCTCCGGCGCCGCGGTCTCGATGCCGGGCATGATGGCCACCGTGCTCAACCTCGGCATGAACGACGCCGTCGCCGAGGGGCTCGCCGAGCGCACCAAGAACCCGCGCTTCGCGTGGGACGCGTACCGGCGCTTCATCCAGATGTTCGCCGACGTCGTGATGGACGCGGAGCGCGAGGCGTTCGAGGGCGCGATGGACGCGCTCAAGCGCGAGCGCGGCGCGAAGACGGATCAGGAGCTCGGCGCCGACGACCTGCGCGAGCTCGTGAGGCGCTTCGAGGAGGTCTACCGGGTCCAGGTCGGCCAGCCCTTCCCCCAGGACCCGCGGATCCAGCTCGAGCGCGCGATCGTCGCGGTGTTCCGCTCGTGGATGAGCGATCGTGCGGTGAAGTACCGCTCCGTCCAGCAGATCCGTGGCCTGCTCGGCACCGCCGTCAACGTGCAGGCGATGGTCTTCGGCAACATGGGCCAGACCAGCGGCCCGGGCGTGTGCTTCACGCGCAACCCCGCGACCGGCGCGAAGGAGCTCTACGGCGAGTACCTCATCGACGCGCAGGGCGAGGACGTCGTCGCGGGCATCCGCACCCCGCTGCCGATCTCGCGCCTCCGCGACGAGATGCCCGAGGTGCACCGGCAGCTCGTCCAGATGGCGCAGAAGCTCGAGCGCCACTTCAGGAACGTGCAGGACATCGAGTTCACGGTGCAGGAAGGCAAGCTCTGGATGCTGCAGACGCGCGCCGGCAAGCGCACGACGGCCGCCGCCTTCCGCATTGCCGTCGAGCTCGCCGAGGAGGGCATTCTCTCGCGCGAGGAAGCGCTCATGCGCATCGAGCCGGGCGCGCTCGATCAGCTCCTCCATCCGACCATCGATCCGGATGCCGAGAAGCGTATCATCGCGACGGGCCTGCCCGCATCGCCGGGCGCGGCAGCCGGCGAGATCATGTTCGATTCAGATGAAGCGGAGGCGCTCAAGGCGCAGGGTCGCGACATCATCCTGGTGCGCATCGAGACGAGCCCCGAGGATATTCACGGCATGCACGCAGCCGCCGGCATCGTCACCGCACGCGGCGGCATGACGAGCCACGCGGCTGTCGTCGCACGCGGCATGGGCCGGCCGTGCGTCTGTGGCGCGAGCGCGCTGCGCATCGATATGGCGGCGGGTACGCTCACGGCCAACGGCCGCACCTTCAAGAAGGGCGATCTCATCACCATCGACGGGACCGCCGGCGAGATCATCGAGGGCGCCGTGCCCATGCGCCAGCCCGAGCTGTCGGGTGACTTCGCGACCATCATGGGCTGGGCGGACGGCGTGCGCCGGCTCGGCGTGCGCGCCAATGCCGACACGCCGCGCGACGCGGAAACGGCGGTGAGCTTCGGCGCCGAGGGCATCGGCCTCTGCCGCACCGAGCACATGTTCTTCGACGAGGATCGCATTCTCGCCATGCGCGAGATGATCTGCGCGACGGACGAGGCCGGACGGCGCAAGGCTCTCGCCAAGATCCTGCCCATGCAGCGCGCAGACTTCGAGCAGCTTTTCGAGATCATGGGCGCGCGGCCGGTGACCATCCGCCTGCTCGACCCGCCGCTGCATGAGTTCCTGCCGCACGAGGAGCGCGAGGTCGCATCGGTCTCGAAGGCGCTCGGCATTTCACCCGCGACGCTCAAAGCGCGCGTGAACGAGTTGCACGAGTTCAATCCCATGCTCGGCTTCCGCGGCTGCCGGCTCGCCGTGCGCTATCCCGAGATCACCGAGATGCAGGCGCGCGCGATTTTCGAGGCGGCCGTCGCCGTCTCGAAGCGCACCGGCACGAGCATTACGCCGGAGGTCATGATCCCGCTCGTTGCCTACCGCACGGAGTACGACCTTCTCGCGCGCGTCATCCGCGAGACCGGCAAGGCCGTCGAGAAGGAGAGCGGCGCCAAGCTCACCTACCTCGTCGGCACCATGATCGAGCTGCCGCGCGCGGCGCTCAAGGCGAGCGAGATCGCCGAGGGCGCGGAAGGTGCGGAGTTCTTCTCCTTCGGGACGAACGATCTGACGCAGACATGCCTCGGCCTCTCGCGCGACGATGCGGCGCCGATCCTTTCGAGCTATGCGGAGAAGGCGATCTTCGAGGTCGATCCGTTCGTCTCGATCGATCGGGACGGCGTCGGCGAGCTGGTCACCATCGGCACCGAGCGCGGCCGCAAGGTGAAACCGGATCTGAAGATCGGCATCTGCGGCGAGCATGGCGGCGATCCGCGCTCGGTCGCCTTCTGTCATGAGACAGGTCTCGACTATGTCTCCTGCTCGCCCTTCCGCGTACCCGTCGCGCGCCTTGCGGCAGCTCAGGCGGCTATCAGCTCCAACGGTGCGGCGCGCGACAAGGATTGAGGGGCCGCGCGCCTGGCGGCAGCGCAGGCGCAATCAGCTCCAACGGGGCAGTGCGCGACAAGGATTGAAAGGGCGCGCGCAGGCCGTCAGCCGGCGGTCGCGTCGTCCTCATCCATCGACCGGCGGCGCGGGCGCGGCCCCTGGTTGGTCGACAGCAGGGCGATGACGATCAACATCGGCGGGAAGACGAAGCACCACGCGGCCCACGACGAAGGATCGCGATTCTTGTAGTTCGCGACAAAAGCTCCGGCGATTGCCGCCACCAGCGCGACAATACCCCAGACGACGATCCACTTTACGGCTTCCATCTCGCTCCACTACCCGCAGAATGTGCCCCAAAAATGAGTGGGGG
>JAEWIJ010000214.1 GCA_023387235.1 Pseudomonadota bacterium | reverse complement strand
GCCCCACTCGCGCCGAAGGCGCGAGCATCACGGCGCGATCAGGAGCAGCTTCCCCCGCCCAGCGCGCAGAACTTCGCGCAATGGGGATGGCAGAGCTTCACGCGCCCCCGATCAAACATGCCGCCATCGGCCTCGGCGGCCTCGCCGAGCGTCCCGCCCATGCCGAAGGCCCGCTCGTAGGGAAGCAGCGTGCACGGCACCACGGACGGCCGCGCCTCGCCCTTGCGTTTGACGATCATGCGGCTCTTCGCGCACATGAGATCGCTCGGGCTCTTGCCGAGGATCTGCCAGCAGCCGACGCTGATTTCGGGAACGTCGTGGCTGCCGTCCATCTCCGGTAGCAGGACGAGAGCGAGCGGGTCCTCGGGATCGATGTTCCAGCCCTGCGCCGCGATCAATGCCGCGTAACCCGCGCGCTCGTCGCTCTCCGCCTCGCCCCAGCAGGTGCGCCCCGCGATCGCGGTCTTGAAGCCCTCGCGCGAAAGCCATCCGATCGCGTCGAGCGACTTCGCGAACGTGCGCGGACCACGTTCGGCCTCATGGAGCTCGCGCGTGTAGTGATCGAGACTGACGCGCACCGTCAGGCGGTCACCATGCGCGGCCAGGAGACCGAGCAATCCCTTCTTCAGGCGTGGACGCAGCATGGGCTGCAGGCCGTTCGTCAGCACGAGAACCTGGAAGTCACGCGCGAGGGCCGCGTCGAGCATGGCAATGATGTCCGGGTTCATGAACGGCTCGCCGCCGGTGAACCCGATCTCGCGCGTGCCGAGCCGATCGTGTGTGATCTCGTCGAGGTAATCGCGCACCTCGTCGGCTGTCAGATACACGAGGCGGTCGTTGGTCGGGCTCGATTCGATGTAGCAGTTGCGGCAGGTGATGTTGCAGAGCGTACCGGTGTTGAACCAGAGGGTGTGCAGCGCATCCAGTCCGACGCTCGCCCGCCGCTCGCCGCCTGCGGTCCAGTCTGGGTTCAGGAACTTGGCCTGATCGATACCGGATATTCCGTCGCGCATTTCAGTGTCGACCAGCGCCACGCGCGTCCTCCATGCAGTGCTTCGAGCCGCGACACGCTAGCATGGTCGGTGGCGCCACGAACTCACATTGACTTTATTCGCTTCCCTCAGCCGAAAATGAGTGGAAGCTGGCGTGGCCCGCGCACCGTCCCCTCCGACCACGTGACGGGAATCGCCGGATCGAGGCGGAATTCCGGAATGCGCTTCAGCCACTCCTCGATGGCGACCGTCATTTCGAGCCGCGCGAGGTTCGAACCGACACAACGATGAATGCCGAGGCCGAAAGCCGAGTGGCGGTTCTCCTGTCGGTCGATGAGCACCTTGTCGGCCTCCGCGAACATGGCGGGATCGCGGTTCGCCGCCGGGAAGGAGAGCAGCACCATGTTGCCCTTCTTCACCGGGCAACCCTCGACGACCGTATCCTGCACGACCTCGCGCGCCATGGTGACGGGTGCATAGGCGCGCAGGAATTCCTCGACCGCCGTCGGCATGAGCTGCGGCTCGGCGATGAGCCGCTTGCGATCGGCCGGCGTCTTCGCGAGATGCCAGAGGCTCGATCCGATCGCGCTCCAGGTTGTATCGATCCCCGCGATCAGGAGCAGACGGATCATGCCGAGCACTTCGAGCGGCGGCAGCGGCTTTCCGTCCTGGCGCGCCATGATGATGCGGCTGATGAGATCGTCGCCGGGCTTCCTCGTGCGCGCCTCGACATAACCCGCGAAGTACATGCTCATCTCGTGCACGGCCTTCATGAGGATGTCGTCGTCGGTGATGCCAAGCTCTAGGATCTCATGGATCCACTGGATGAACTGGTCGCCGTCGCTCTCGGGAACGTCGAGCATATGGGCGATGACGCGCACGGGAATGTGCCGCGTGTACATCTGCGCGGCGTCGCAGCGGCCATCGGCGATGAACTTGTCGATCAGCTCGTTGCAGATGGCGCGCGCCCGCGGCTCGAGCTTCTTCATCTCGTCCGGGGTGAAGGGCGGCAGGAGGAGCTGCTTCGCCGGCTTGTGATGCGGTGGATCTGACGAGATCGGCGGCGATGGGACGGGCGGCTCAGGCCGCACCTCGCGCACGACGACGCGCCGGGAAGAAAAGTTCTTCGTGTCGTAGGCGATCGCCTTCACCGCAGCATAGGTCGTCGGCAGATAGGCGCCGAGATAGCGCGTGGTGTGCGCGATCGGGCATTTCTCGCGCAGTTCGTCCCAGATGGGATAGGGATTGTCGCGCCATTCCCGGGCAAGGTGATCCCAGTCGGTGGTCCAGTCCGTGACCGGCGGGCGGGTGCGCGGGATGTCCTGTGTCATCGTCAGCCCCTACTCCTCGATGATCTCGACGGCCATCTCGGGGCAGTTCGCCCGCGCGAGATAGGCGGCTTCGAGCTGATCCTCGGGCACGCGGCCGTCGCCGATTTCCTTGGAGTTGCCGTACTCGTCGAGCTCGAAAAGCGCCGGCGCGAGCGCCTTGCAGCGGTTATGGCCCTGGCACTTCTCGGGATCGACCCGGACCCGCACGACCTTTCCGCCCGCCATATCGCGCCTCCCATTTTTTGCTTATTTAGAATGCTTATGGTCTACCCGGGCGCGATCCCGCGCAAGGGCGTCCTGCGACTGATCGCTGTTTTCCAGGCCACGTTGACAGGCGCCAGCGGCCAAGCGTAGGACCGGCCACGCCAATTCAAGACGACAGATACGGCTCAGACATGCTCGAGAAGACCTATTCGCCCGCCGAGATCGAGGCGCGCGTTCACACGGACTGGGAGAAGGCCGAGGCCTTCAAGGCCGGGCAGCCGGACCGCGCCGGGGCCGAGACCTATTGCATCGTCATCCCGCCGCCGAACGTGACGGGCTCGCTCCACATCGGGCACGCGCTCAACAATACGTTGCAGGACATTCTGTGCCGCTACCAGCGCATGCTGGGCAAGGATGTGCTCTGGCAGCCGGGCATGGATCACGCCGGCATCGCGACCCAGCTCGTCGTCTCGCGCCAGCTCGCCGATCGGCAGATCCAGTACAAGGACCTCGGCCGCGAGGCCTTCATCGAGAAGGTCTGGGAGTGGAAGGCGCAATCGGGCGGCACCATTCTCAATCAGCTCAAGCGTCTCGGCGCCTCCTGCGACTGGAGCCGCGAACGCTTCACCATGGACGAGGGGCTTTCCGAGGCCGTCCTGAAGGTGTTCGTGGACCTCCACAGGCAGGGGCTGATCTACCGCGACAAGCGGCTCGTGAACTGGGACCCGGCCTTCCAGTCGGCGATCTCGGACCTCGAAGTCGAGCAGCGCGAGCACACGGGCTCCTTCAAGTGGTCGCCGGATCTCAAGGACAAGGACGGCAACCCGGTCGCGTTCGATGGCGCGGCGCTGGCCAAGGTGCTGGCGCGCGATCCGAACGGGCACATGTATTACATCCGGTATGCGATTGCGGGCAGCCCGAACGAGTTCGTGACGGTGGGTACGACGCGGCCCGAGACCATGCTCGGCGATACCGGCGTCGCGATCCATCCGGACAACGAGAAGCTGAAGCATCTCATCGGCAAGAAGGCCATCCTGCCGCTGGTCGGGCGCGAGATCCCGATCGTCGGCGATACGTATGCCGATCCGGAGAAAGGTACGGGCGCGGTCAAGATCACGCCGGCGCATGACTTCAACGACTGGGATGTCGGCAAGCGCACCGGTCTCGAGGTCATCAACATTCTGGATGCGACGGCGCGGATCAACGAGAACGCGCCGGAAGCCTATCGCGGCCTCGATCGTTTCGACGCACGCGTGCGCGTGGTTGCCGATCTCGTGGCGCTGGGTGTCATCGAGAAGATCGAGCCGCACACGCACGCCGTTCCGCACGCCCAGCGCGGCGATGCGGTTGTCGAGCCGTGGCTGACGGATCAGTGGTACGTCGATGCGGCGACGCTCGCGAAGCCGGCCATGCGGGCCGTGCGCGAAGGCAAAACGACCTTCGTTCCCGACAAGTATGCGGCCGACTACTTCCGCTGGCTGGAGAACATCCAGCCCTGGTGCGTCTCACGCCAGCTCTGGTGGGGGCATCAGATCCCCGCGTGGTACGGGCCCGACGGTAAGGTCTTCGTCGCGCATGACGAGGCGGAGGCGTATGCCCTCGCCGAAAAGCATTACGCCTCTTCCCCTTCTCCCCGCGAGCGGGGAGAAGGCCGGGATGAGGGGTGGGAGCTTGCCGGAACGTCGGCGTCTGCCGCCGCCCCTCACCCTGACCCTCTCCCCGTAAGTACGGGGAGAGGGAATATAACGCTCACCCGCGATCCCGACGTGCTCGACACGTGGTTTTCCTCCGCGCTCTGGCCGTTCTCGACGCTCGGCTGGCCGCAGGAGACGAAGGAGCTCGGCCGCTTCTATCCGACGAGCACGCTCGTCACGGGCTTCGACATCATCTTCTTCTGGG
>JAEWIJ010000158.1 GCA_023387235.1 Pseudomonadota bacterium | reverse complement strand
TGACTGTAGGCGAAAGCACCGATCGGAAATCCCGGCGAGAACCAAGCGAGCAGGCGCGCATCGAATGCCGGCGGATGCCGAGGATTGCTCACGGCTTCACGATCCGCGCTTGTCGGGACGGAAAGTTCCCTGCACGACGGTGAGCTTTACATCGCGCTTCGGCGGGTGATCGTCATGATGATGGTGGTCGTGCCCGTGATCATGATCGTGGTGGTGATGATGCCCGCCGTGACCATGGTGATGGCCTGAATGCAGTGGGCCTTTGCCGCCGTAAGCCCCACCCTCAGGCTCGAACGGGCGGCGCACACGATGAACGTGCGCGCCGAGCTGCTCGACGAGTTCTGCCAGCACATGATCCGGTTGGATGTAGATGGCGCCGCGCGTGATCTCGGCAGGCGTGTGACGATTACCAAGGTGCCAGGCTATAGTCGCCAGAGCCAGGGCATCGTGCGCGTGGATTTCGAGGAGATCCTCGGCGGCAGCTTTGACGAGCACGGCACCACCCTCGACGGCAAGACCATCGCCGTGAGCGAGATAGGTAGCCTCGGGCAGATCGAGGAGCAGATCGCGTCCGCTATCCGTGGTCAGCAGCACACGGCGGCGATAGCGCGACTGGCGGTCGAGCGTAATGCTGTCGACAATTTCCGTCGCTGCGAGCTGACCAACTCTCACCACGGACGATGCGCGCAAGGGACCTGCCATATCGAACCTCAGAACAGGAAATAGCGCTGCGCCATGGGCAGCTCTTTGGCGGGCTCGCAAACGAGTAGTTCACCATCGGCGCGCACTTCGTAGGTCTCGGCGTCGATCGTAATATCCGGCGTCGCGTCGTTGTGGATCATGCTCTTCTTGGATATGCCGCCGCGCACGTTTTTGACGGCGACGACATCCTTCGCGAGACCGAGCTTCTTGCCAACACCGGCCGACACCGCCGCCGCGGATCCGAATATGAGCGACGAGCGCGTGCGCGCGCCGCCGAAAGCGCCGAACATGGGTCGGTAGTGCACCGGCTGCGGCGTTGGGATCGAGGCATTGGGATCGCCCATAGGCGCGGCCGCAATGACACCGCCCTTGATGACGAAGTCCGGTTTAACGCCGAAGAAAGCAGGAGACCAGATCACGAGGTCGGCGAGCTTGCCCGGCTCGACCGAGCCGATGTAATCCGACACGCCGTGCGCGATGGCCGGATTGATCGTGTATTTCGCGACGTAACGCTTGGCGCGGAAATTGTCGTTGCCCTTGCCCTGATCCTGCGGAAGAGCGCCACGCTGCAGCTTCATCTTGTGCGCGGTCTGCCACGTACGAATGATGACTTCGCCGATACGGCCCATGGCCTGGCTGTCCGAGGACATCATGGAGAGTGCGCCGAGATCGTGGAGAATGTCCTCCGCCGCGATCGTCTCCTTGCGAATGCGGCTCTCGGCGAAAGCGAGATCCTCCGGAATGGACGGCGAGAGATGGTGGCACACCATAAGCATGTCCAGATGCTCGTCGAGCGTATTCACCGTGAACGGCCGCGTCGGATTGGTCGATGATGGCAGCACGTTTTTCAGACCGGCGACCTTCATGATGTCCGGCGCGTGGCCACCACCGGCACCTTCCGTATGGAAGGCGTGGATGGTGCGGCCCTTGAACGCGGCGATCGTATCCTCGACGTAGCCGGACTCGTTCAGCGTGTCGGTGTGGATCATGACCTGAATGTCATGGGCATCCGCGACGGACAGCGCGCAGTCTATCGCCGCAGGCGTCGTGCCCCAGTCCTCGTGCAGCTTGAGAGCGCACGCACCCGCCTTGATCATCTCTTCGAGCGCGCCCGGCAGTGAGGCATTGCCCTTGCCCGCAAAGCCCAGGTTCATCGGAAAGGCGTCGGACGCGCGCATCATCATCTCGATGTGCCACGGTCCCGGCGTGCACGTCGTCGCGAGCGTACCGTGCGCCGGGCCTGTACCACCACCGAGCATGGAGGTGAGGCCCGACATGAGCGCATCCTCGATCTGCTGCGGGCAGATGAAGTGGATGTGCGTATCGAAACCGCCGGCGGTGAGGATCTTGCCCTCGCCCGCAATGATCTCCGTTCCGGGACCAATGATGATGTCCACGCCCGGCTGGATGTCGGGATTGCCCGCCTTGCCGATCTTGAGAATGCGGCCTTCCTTGATGGCCACGTCCGCTTTGACGATGCCCCAGTGGTCGAGGAGCAGCGCATTCGTGATGACCGTATCGGCGGCGCCGGCAGCGTTCGTCACCTGCGACTGGCCCATGCCGTCACGGATGACCTTGCCGCCGCCGAACTTCACCTCGTCGCCGTAGGTCGTGAAATCCTTCTCGACCTCGATGATCAGGTCCGTGTCGGCGAGGCGCACCTTGTCGCCCGTCGTCGGTCCGAACATCTGGGCATAGGCGGCGCGGGACATCCTGGCGGGCATCGGCAATACCTTGTGGCTTGATCGCGTGAGCGCGTGCGTGCGTGGCCTGTTATGGATCGAGCTTGCCCATGACCTCCTGGCGGAAGCCATAGACCGTGCGTGCGCCGGCAAGCGGGATCAGCCGCACCTCGCGCGTCTGGCCGGGCTCGAAGCGCACGGCTGTTCCGGCGGGAATATCGAGACGCGTTCCGCGCGCGGCGGTGCGGTCGAAGCTCAGTGCCGGATTGGCCTCGAAGAAGTGATAGTGGCTGCCGACCTGGATCGGCCGTGCGCCCGTATTCGAGACCGTGAGCGTGATGGCGGTGCGGCCCGCATTCAGCTCGATCTCGCCGTCGGGCGTAATGATCTCACCGGGTTTCATGGCGCCACCTCAGCCGACCATCAGGAAAATGCCGAGAGCGGCCGTTGCGGCGCCGATGGCGCGCGCAGCAATCGGGTTCGAAAGACGCGCGATGGCAAAACCGATCGCAATGCCGACGGCATGAAGCAGCGCCGTCGAGAGTGCAAAGCCTGCGGCATAGCCGTACCAACCCTCGGCAGGCGCTTCCGCGCCGTGCGCATGGCCATGGAACAGCGCGAACATACCGATCAGGACGGCACCGACCGCGAGCGGCGCCTTCGCGCCGAGCGCGACGGCAAGGCCTAGCACGATGACCGAAAGCGCAATCGCCGGTTCGACGACGGGGAGCTCGATGCCGGCATGGCCGAGAAAGCCACCGACGAGCATCATGGACACGAACGCCACCGGCCAAACCCACACGCGCTTGCCGCCAGCGAGTGCCGCCCAGAGGCCGACCGAGATCATAGCCGCGAGATGATCGAGGCCGCCGAGCGGATGCAGCGCGCCGTCGACGAGCGAGAAGCCCGTCTCGTGGCCCGTGTGCGCCACGGCGCCGCTCGCCATGACGAGAGGCGCCGCGGCCGCGAGGACGAGCGGGAAAATGCGTGCGGATTTCATTGCGGAGAAGCTCCGTTGGGCTGCGATGCTATCGGATGGGGTTGTGCACGGTGACGAGCTTGCTGCCGTCGGGGAAAGTGGCCTCGACCTGCACATCGTGGATCATGTCGGCAATGCCCTCCATGACCTGATCGCGGCGAAGTACCTTGGCGCCCGCCTCCATGAGCTCGGAGACGCTGCGGCCGTCGCGCGCGCCCTCGACGACGAAGTCCGTAATGAGGGCGATAGCCTCGGGATGGTTGAGCTTGACGCCACGCTCCAGGCGCCGGCGTGCGACATTGGCTGCCATCGCGATGAGCAGCTTGTCCTTCTCGCGCGGTGTCAGGTTCATGCGGCCGGCGCCCCCTCTGTCGTTCCTCGCTCAAGTCATCCAGGTGCGCGGCATGGCGCGCCCGGCGAGCATCTCGACGACCCGGATGATGTCACGTCGGACATCCTCAGGCGTGCCTAGAAATCGGGCAGTCAGCAAGCCGTTCCACGCGCTCGCGCCGCAATCGGAACGCGCGCCGGCCAGTGCGTCGCGGAGGGCCGCGAGCCGGTCCCCGGCATCCGGTGAGATCGCGACGACGAGCCCGGTGCCGCGCGCGCCGGCGGCCACGGCCGGGCGGGCCAGAACATCCGCGACGTGATCGTCGAGGCGTACGGCCTCGGCAAAAGCGAGCCGCCCGCCGCGGCGAATGCGCCAGTGATCGCGCAATTCGCCCTCGCCGGGCACCTCGCCGTGTGCGACGCGCCCGAAAACGACCATCTCGGCCATGAGCAGATGCGCGTCGGGCGAAATGTCGACGTCGAAGCGGCGGTGAAGGCGCGCGCCGGAATAGAGGATCGTCTCCTGCGGCAGCCAGTCGAGGCGCGCTGTCCCTTCGAGCTTCAGCGCCACGTCGATGCGCGCGGGTGGCCCGATCGAACGATAGATCCGCTCCGCCGTCGCGCTCGAATGCACGGCATCCGCGCCGGAGCCCACATCGACGACGATGCCGAGGCTGTCACCACCGACCACACCGCCGCCGGAGTTGATCTGGCTGGCCTCGATGTGTGGCGCGTGCGTCGTCGGGAAGCGCAGGCGATAGCCACCGTATTCGGTCAGCGCGTCGATGCGGGTCACGCCATCAGCGAAGACATAGCGCGCCTTGAGACCGCCGGTCGTGCGCACGGGCTCGAGCGCACGCACCGTCGCGCCGACATCCGGCGCTGTTTCGTGGCTCGCACCGCCCGCCGGCCCGCTCGCGCGCGCATTTCTCTCCGGCATTTTCATGCGCCGACCCTATCGGCATTCCGCGCACAGAGCGAGACGTTCGTCCGCCGGCGTTTGACACCCCCTCCATGCGCACATAGTCTTCTCGCAATAAAAAAGGTTCAAAACGCGCGCTGTCGCCTGCTCTTTTCAGGTCAGAGACAGCATGACGTGGCCTGCGTCCGGCAGCCAATGCCCGGATCGCACATTGGGAGGAATACCATGCTCAAAAAAGCCTTTTCGGGGCTCGCTTTTGCTTTGCTGATCGGCGGCAGCTCCACGATCGCCGCAGCCCAGGGCAAGGACATCCGCTGGGGGACTTCCGCGGTCGGCTCGTCCGGTCACAAGGCACTCGTCAATCTCGCCGAGGTGCTGAACAAGGAGTGGACGGGCTACAACGTGACAGTCCAGCCGGCTCCGGGCGCCATTCTCACCATCAAGGGATTCGCCACCAACAAGTTCGACGGCTTCTACGGCGCCGACATCGGCTTCTACGAGTACGCGCACGACACCGCGCGCTTCAAGGGCTTCAAGGCGAGCGCGCAGCGCGCACCCATCATGTCCATGTGGGTGTTCACCGCCGAAGTCGGCTTCGGCATCCACAAGCGGGACAAGGACAAGATCAAATCCTGGGGCGACCTCGCGGGCAAGAAGACGTTCACCGGTCCACGTCCATGGGACACACGCGCGCAGACGGAACGCGGCCTCGCCGCTCTCGGCATCAAGCACGACTATACGGAGGTCGACCTCGCGACTGCGGGCTCACTGCTCGAAAGCGGCAATATTCAAGCCTTCGTCGTCTACACGAACGCCGAGACGGGCGTCCCGCCATGGATCACCGAAGCGTCGCTCACGACGGACTGGATCGCGCTCAACCCGAGCGCCGATGAGCTGAAGACGCTCAAGGAGAAGGGGCTCGCGACGACGAACGTGTCGTCCAAGGTCTTCAAGAAGGACCTCGGCGCCGATTCGATCACCCTCCTGCCCTTCTACTATGGCTTCCATGTCGGCCTCGACGTGCCGGCCGACGACGTCTATCGCAAGCTGGTCACCGTCGAGAAGAACGCCGCGGCGCTCAAGAAGGCGGACGGTGCCTTCGCGCAGGTCGCGGCCGACATGGTCGGCATGCAGAAGCGCGGCATCGAATCATCCGTGGACCTTGTCGAGATCCACCCCGGCCTCGCCAAATACATGAAGGAAAAGGGCGCCTGGGATCCCAAGTGGGAGTCCCGCATCGCCAAGGCGAAGTAGCCCGGGACTTCACGCGATGCTTCCTGCGGCGGGCCGATCTGCCCGCCGCGCTCTTGATATCGGGACGGGATATCGGCCCCCGAGACGATGGGAACAGGTACCATGAGCACGGACACCGCGGCGCGGTCGTGGCCGGAAACGATCCTTGACGTCGCCTACTACGCAACCGCCGCGATCTTCTTCGGTCTCTTGTTCGCCTATTTCACGACCGGTCTCGGCGGGCCGTCGCTCCTCGCGGCAACCATGGTGCCCATCACGTTCGTGATGTTCACCTTGGGCGCATTGCGCGAGAACGACCTCTATCCCTCGCTCGGAAAGCCCCTGAACTATCTCATCGGCGCGATCTACTGCGCGCTCGCCACCGCGACGTCGATCTACATGACCCTGGAGTTCGATGAGATCGGCTTCGCCCGCGCCGGCTTCTGGAATACGCCCGACATGATCTTCGGCGCCCTGATGGTCCTCCTGGTGCTCGAATATTCCCGCAAACGCTTCTTCCCGCTGTTCGTCATCAATATCATCCTGATCATCTACTGCGTGTACGGGTGGGCCGTGCCCGGGATGTTTCACCATCCCGGTTTCGACTGGGAGCGGGTTCTCACGGCGACGAGCCTTGAGATGGCGACGGGCATCTATTCGCGCCTGCCGCAGCTCGCCCTAACGCTGATCGGCGCCTTCATTCTCGTGTTGAGCGTGCTGCGCGCCTTCGGCTGCATCGAATCCATCCTCAAGGCCGCCGGACAGATCGGGACGCGCTCGCCGCACGCCGTGCCGCTCTCCGCCGTGCTCGGCTCGATCGGCATCGGCGCAATCAGCGGCAGCGGCGCGGCCAATGCCATAACGACCGGCACTGCCACCATCCCGGCCATGATCTCCTCCGGCATGCCGCGCCACCAAGCCGCCTCGGTCGAGGCCTCCGCCTCGCTCGGCGGACAGCTCATGCCGCCTGTCATGGGCATTTCGGCCTTTCTGATGGCCGACTTCATGGGCGTCAGCTATTTCGACGTCGTCGCTCGCGGCTACGCGCCGGCGATCATCTACTTCGTCGGCGTGATCGCCGGCACCTATCTGCTCTCCGTCCGCTACAGCACGAAGCGCCAGGTATTCGCCGACGACCGTCTGACGTGGGGGGACTGGGCCAATCTCTCCGCCTTCGTGATCGTTGTCGGCGGCCTCATCCTGCTGATGGCCATTCTCTACATGGCGCCGATGTTCGCGGCGCTCTATGTCTTCTTCGTCGTCGGCGCATTCCTGCTGATAAAGCACCTCATCGAGCTGGCCGCGGGCAGCACGGGCATTACCCTAGAGGGCATCGCGCGCCCTGTGCTGCGGTTCCTTGAAAGCTTCAGCTCGGTGACCGCGGATCTCACGCTGCTGCTGGCGACGCTGTCGATCATGACGGGCGCCTTCGTCATCACGGGCGTGCCGACCAAGATCGGCTTCATCCTCATCGAGGCGGCCGGCATCAATCTCTTCGTCATGGCCATCGTCGCCTTTCTCTTCGGCGCCTTCCTCGGCACCGGCCTGCCGCCGGCACCGACCTACATACTGACGGCACTCGTCATCGCCCCGGCCATGATCAAGACCGGCGTCGACCCGTGGTGCGTCCACTTCTTCGCGTTCTTCCTCGCCGTGTGGGGCGAGCTCACGCCCCCGACATCCCTGGTCGCAGCGGTCACCGCCAAGATCGCGGACGCCTCGTTCATGAAGACGCTGATGGCCGCCATAACCCTTTGCTCATCCCTCTTCGTGCTGATGACGGCCGCCTTCACGCGGCCCGAGCTCGTCCTTGAGCCGGGCGTGGCGCAGCTCGTCGCGCTCGGCCTCGTGTCCGTCGCCACTGTCGCGCTCATGTTCAGCCTGCAGGCGACGTTCAGCGAGCGCTCGGGCATCGACTATTCGATCCGCCTCGTCCTGGCCGCGCTCGCGCTAGCCATTCTTTTCCTGCCGAGCGAAGGGCTCGCCGCCCTGGCCTGCATTCCGGCGGTGCTCGTCATGGGGTACTGGGTCATGCGGCGACGCCAGGAAATTCCCGAGCCGTCGGCCGCAACGACTACTTGATGGTATAGCGGGCCGATACGACATCGCCGTGGTCGTCCTTGCCGGTGACGACCACGATCGCGCCGGCACCGATCGGGCCTGCAAGCTTGCCGACCAGCTTCTTGTTCTCGACATCGACGAGCGGCACGGTGGTGCTCTTGCCGCCCTGCTGGACGATGGCGCGAAGGCTGACGCCCTTGGTGGTGTGCGCCTTGCCGTGATCGATGATGTAGACCGTCAGCTCCGTCGGCGTCACGACGAGCTCGGTTTCGTGACCGGACTTTCCGGCAAGCATCCCGCCATTCGGGCCGGTCGATTGCGCGTTCGCCGGCAGGGCCAGCAAGAAGACAAAGGCAAGCGCGAGGATCGTTCTCATTCGGTTCTCCTTCCAATGTTGCGTCGGTTGTCGAGAGCGCTCAAAAGGCCTCGGATAGTTTGCCTGAGGCCCCGCCGGCCGATGTGCCGGGCGCAGGAAACTCTGCGGCGCGCGCCGCGACGATGTGCTGAAGCGGTTTTCCCCCGAACTTGAGGAACATCAGCGGCGTCAGGATCGTGTCGATCAGCGTCGCGCTGATGAGACCGCCGAAGATCGTCACCGCCACGGGATGCAGGATTTCGCGCCCGGGCTCTCCCGCGCCGAAGAGAAGCGGCACGAGCGCGAGTCCCGCGGCGAGCGCCGTCATGAGCACCGGGCTCAGCCGCTCGAGGCTTCCGCGCACGACCAGATCACGGCCGAACGTCTCTCCTTCGAACAGCGTGAGATTGATGTAGTGGCTGATCTTCAGGATACCGTTGCGGGCCGTGATGCCGGCAAGTGTGATGAACCCGATCATCGACGCCACGGACAGCGGCTGGCCGGCGAGCCAGAGCGCGATCACGCTGCCGATGAGACCGAGCGGAATGTTGACGAGGATGATCGCGGCGAGCACGGGCGACTGGTAGCGCTGATAGAGCACCATGAAGATCAAGCCGAGCGACACCAGCGAGAGAATGCCGATGACGAGCGCGGCCTCCTCCTGCGCCTTGAACGTACCTTCGAGCGCGGTGACATAGCCTCGCGGCAGCGAGATCTCGGCGATGATCCGGCGCACGTCGGCGACGATCGCCGCCATGTCCCGCTGCCCGTCGCCGTTCGCGGAAACGACAATGCGGCGCTGGCCGTTCTCGCGCAGGATCTGGTTCGGCCCGTCGCTCTCTTCGATCGTGGCGAGCTTGCGCAACGGTACGAACCCCATGGGCGTCGAAACGAGGAGATCCTCGAGGCCCGTCGTCGATCGGTTGGCATCGGACATGCGCATGACGACATCGAAGCGACGGCTGCCTTCGACGATCTGCGAGACCTCGCGGCCGTTGGAGAGGCCCTCCAGTGCCTCAGTGAGCGCCGCCGGCGTTATGCCGTAGAGTGCGGCGCGCTCGTAGTCGGGCGTTATCTTGAGTTGCGGTATGAGAACCTGCTTCTCGATCTGGAGATCGACGAGACCCGGAACGGACTGCAGTCGCGATCGCAGCAGCGCCGCGAGCGTACGCAGCGTGTCGAGATCCTCGCCGTAGACCTTCACGGCGAGCTGAGCCCTGACACCGGACAGCATGTGGTCCAGTCGATGCGCAATAGGCTGGCCGATGGCGACGGAGACCGGCAGGACCTCCAGGCGCCTGCGGATATCCGCGTACACATCCTCCTTCACGCGCTCCGAGCGTGTGAGATCCACGTCGAGCTCGGAGTTGTGGACGCCCTCGGCGTGCTCATCGAGCTCCGCGCGCCCCGTGCGCCGACCGACGGTCTTCACCTCGGGCACTTGCATCACGAGGCGCTCGGCAATCTGGCCGAGACGGTCGGACTCGGCGAGCGATATGCCGGGATTGAACTGCAGGTTGACGAGAAGCGTGCCTTCGTTGAACGGCGGCAGGAACGCGCGAGGCAGCAGGAAGGCACCGATGCCGGCCAGAATCACACCCGCCCCGATCACCGAGATCACGGCGCGTCCATGCGCGAACGTCCAATCGAGAAGCACCCGATTGCCCGCCTTGAGATGGCGAACGACGAACGTATCCTGCTCGTGCGCGCCAGACGGCCCAATCAGAAAATAGTACGCGAGCACAGGTGTCAGCGTGATGGACGTTACGAGTGAGGCCAGGATCGACACGATGTAGGCAATGCCGAGCGGCGTGAAGAGGCGCCCCTCGATGCCGGAGAGCGCAAAGAGCGGCACGAACACGAGGACGATGATCAGCGTTGCGTAGAAGATGCCCGAGCGCACTTCCTGGCTTGCCGCCGCAACGACCTGCAACACCGGCTTCGGATCGAGCCGCGTTCGGTTCTCCCGCAGCCGCCGCATGATGTTCTCGATGCCGACCACGGCATCATCGACGAGCTCGCCGATGGCGATCGCGAACCCACCGAGCGTCATCGTGTTGATGGAAAGCCCGAAGTACTGGAAGACGAGGATCGTCATCAGGATCGAGACCGGGATCGCCGTCAGCGCAATGAGGGTCGCGCGCACATTGAGCAGGAAGAGCATGAGGATGACGGCCACCACGAGGGCCGCTTCCACGAGCACGCTCTTCACATTGGCGATGGATGTTTCGATGAATGTCGCCTGACGGAACTGGATCTGGTCCGCCTTCACGCCAACGGGCATCGTCTTCTGAATTTCGGCGAGCTGCGCCTCGACGAGTTTCGTCACGGCAACAGTGTCGGCCGTCGGCTGCTTCTGCACGCCGACGATGACGGCCTTCTCGCCCATGTAGCCGGCGTCGCCGCGCTTCGGCCGGGGTGAGAAATCGACCTCCGCCACCTGCTTCAGCAGGATGTGCTGCCCCTCGCGCGATACGACGACGACATTGCGGAGATCCTCGAGCCGATGCGTGAGGCCGATGTTGCGAATCAGATACTCGCGGGCATGCTGGTCGACAAAGCCGCCGCCCGTGTTGCCACCGAACTGCCGCACCGCGCTCTCGATCTGCTGCGGCGATACATCCAGCTCGTTCATCATCTGGATGTTCGGGATGATGCGGTACTGCCGCACCTCGCCGCCCATGGGAATGACCTGCGAGACGCCGGGAATCGTGAGGAGTTGCGGCCGCAGTACGAAATCCGCAATCTCGCGAAGCTCCATGGATGCCTTGCCATCCTGCGACGTGATGGCGATGAGCATGATCTCGCCCATGATCGAGGAGATCGGTCCCATCTGCGGCTGGACATTGGGCGGCAACCGCCCCTGCACGAGCGCGAGCCGTTCCGCAACCTGCTGTCGTGCGCGATAAATCTCCGTCTCCCAGCCGAACTCCACATAGACGATGGAGAGACCGACGCCGGACACCGAGCGCACGCGCGTCGCGCCGGGCATTCCGTTCATCGCGGTCTCGATCGGATAGGTGACGAGTTGCTCGACTTCCTGCGGCGCAAGCCCGTGCGCCTCTGTCATGAGCACGACCGTCGGCCGGTTGAGATCAGGGAATACGTCCACCGGCAGCCGTGTCAGCACGAAGCTGCCATAGGCGATCAGAATGAACGACGCCGCCAGAATAAAGAGCCGGTTCTTCAGGCTCTGCGTGACGAGAAAGTTGAACATGCCAGCCCCCGTCAGCGCACTTGATTGACGAGCTGGGCCCCTTGCACGACGATCTTGTCGCCGCGCGCGACGCCTGCCAGCACAAGCACCGATCCGGCATCGAACGGCTCGAAGCGAACGGCCTTCGGCTCAAAGATCTCGGGCTCCTTGTGGCTGAACACGACCATCTGTCCGTTGGGCGCCTGGGCGATGGCGGCGCGCGGCAGGATGATGCCTGTCACGGGCGTGCCCGAGCGCGCGGTGATCGTGACCGGCGTGCCGACATTCAGCGCCGGGTTCGGATCGAGCACCTCGAAGGAAAGGACGGCGTACTGCTGCTGCAGCGAGCGGCTGCGGCCGACGAAGCGCAGGCGCGATTTCACGTTGTCGCCCGTCACCGAAATGGCGCCTTCGATCTCCGTGCCGTCGCTCTGATCGAAGGCCAGGGCCTCCACCATGAGGCTCTTCGGGTCGACGATCGTGAAGAGCGCGTCCGACTGCGAGACGACCTGCCCCGCGACGACGCGAACGGCCGTGATCACGCCGTCGACGGGCGCACGCAGCTCCTCCGGCTGGATGCGCGCGGCGAGCAGCTCTTTGCGCCGCGTGATGTAGCCCTCGAGCTGGATGCGGATTTCATCGACCACCGCGGGCGCCACGACACTGCTGCGCAGCAGGCTTTCCTGACGCGACAGCTTCGTCCGCGCCAGCGCGATCTGCTGATCGAGCTCGCCGAGCGTCTGCGTCATGTCGGACGCATCTTTCGAAATGAAGGACGGCGCGACGCTGCCCATGACGTCGCCGGCCTTCACACTGGCGCCGATGAGCAGCACGCCATCGGGCGGCGGAATGAAGCGCCCCTGGATCGTGCTTTGAACGACTCCGCTGCGATTGGGATTCGCGACGATACGGCCCGCGAAACGCACCGAGCGCGTCGTCGTCTCGGGCGTCAGAATGCGTGTACGCACCTCCAGCAGGCGCTGCGAGGGCTTCGGAAGGAAGATCGTGCCATCGGGCCGGCGCTGCGGTGCATTGCCGTTCGGGACCGTGCCCGAAGCAGCTCCGTGATCGTGCCCCTCATGTGCCAGAGCAACCGTCGAACCGAGGACCAAGCCACCGAGCATGAGCACGACCGCAGCGAGACCACGCCGGCGCCCGTTCAGCAGCAGGCCAAATCCCACGAGGCCGAGCACGCCCCCACTCGCCCAGCCGGCAAGCCGGGGCGACGGCTGCAGATGCTCGCCAAGATGCGACCAGATGGTGTGATCGAAGCCGGTGGCGCCGCCGCTCCGGGCCGGGACATTCAGGGCCGCAACGAGGAGGTCGGTCGTCGTCCCATCCGTAATATTGACCAGGACTTCGTGGCTGCCGGGCGTTCTGAGCAGCGGCGAGGCGATCTCGTACGTCCCGTTCTTCTGCGGCTCGGCTTGTGCCGAGACATCTCCGATCGTGACCTCGATGGTCGCCGTGATGACAGGCGCGTTGTCGGCGAAGCGATCGAGATAGATGACGAGAACCTCGCCCTCGACAATGCCGACGAACTGGTAGTTCTCCGAGACAGCCGTCACGCGCGGTGAAGCCGGTGCGGCAGCGGAACTGGCAGCCGCTCCGTGGTCGTGCCCCTCATGTGCCAGCGCAGGCGGCCAAGCGAAAGGCAACAGCACGAGGAGAAAGGCGAGCACGGAAAACAGATGGGCGAACGTGCCATGGCGCACGGCGCGACCCGGGGTCATCATGGGAGAAAATCCGTTCAGTTGAGCATGAGGCCGGCCGGCCCCGGGCGATCAAACCTGAACGGAAGGTCTTGGTGGCCGATCGAGGGCCGCGAGATGCCAGTCCTCGTGCGTCTGATCGGAGATGGCGAAGCTCTCGGCGATCACGTGCGGGGCGACTGTAACCATGCCCGCAGTCACGATGGCGACGCCGCCGTGACACTGCAGGTCGGCGCAGCAGGGATGCGTGCCCTTGTGCGAGCCATGGCCGGACGCCGGCGCATGATCCTCATGTGCGTGGGCGGTCGCTTCATGATCGGGCGCATGGTCGACGACGGTCTGCTGAGCAACCCCTTGGGAAGAGGCTTGGGAAGAGCCGTGGGATGAGGATTGCGACGCGCCATGGCAAGCATGCGCGAGGCTGCTCCAGGCCGAAACAAACGCGAATATCAGCGCCATGGTCTGAGCCATGAGCCGCACGCCGCGCATGTACCGCCGGATGGGTTGCATCACCGCTTTCGCCTACGTTCGGCGACTCTCATGCCGCACGCCGCCCCATACTGCAAGCCCCTATGTCAGCTTTGAGGCCCGCGCCGGAATCAAAAGTTGGTTAAGGGATGGAAGCAGGCGAACAACCGCGTTGGACCGGCCGGCGCCAGCGTCGGCTCGTTCTGGTGGCAATCGGACTCGGCGCGCGTACAGCGCCCCGCGAATCGGCAGCCCGGCGGCAAGTCGATAGGGCTCGGCACCTCGCCCGGCAGCGGATCGGATATCGGCGCAAAGAATCGCGGAGAGGCATTGAGGAGCGCGCGCGTGTAGGGATGCGCCGGCGTCTTCAGGACCTCGCGTGCGGCGCCGGTCTCGACGACGCGGCCGAGATACATCACCGCGATCCGGTCGCACAGGTACGCGGCGACTCCGAGATCATGCGTGATGAACAATAGGCTCAGGCCCATCTCGCGCTGCAGGTCGCGCAGCAGTTTCAAGATCTGCGCCTGCGTCGAGACATCGAGACCGGACACGGCTTCGTCGGCAACCAGAACGGAGGGCTCCGAAGCGAGCGCCCGCGCGATAGCCACACGGCGGAGCTGGCCGCCCGAAAGCGCGCTCACGTAGCGCGCCATCATCTCCGGCGCGAGGCCGACGCGCGAGAGCAACGCCGTCACGCGCTCGCGCCGATCGACCCTGGCACATAGCTTATGGTGATCGAGCGGCTCCGCAACGAGATCCAGAACGGACATGCGCGGATTGAGCGAGCCCCGCGCATCCTGGTAGATCATCGCCACTTCGCGGCAGAAGCGATCGCGCTCGACACCTTCGAGGCTGGCGATGTCCTTCTCGCGAAAGAGCGCGCGGCCGTCGGTCGGCTGCGTAAGACCGAGCAGCACGCGCAGCAGCGTCGTCTTGCCGGAACCGCTCTCTCCGACAATGGCGAGGCTTTCGCCCGGCTCCAGCGAGAGCCGCACCCCGTCGAGCGCCCGCAACCTCTTCGTCGCGCGGCTGAAGAGCGCGCTGTTCCGCGCCTTCACGTCGTAGGCCTTCTGGACATCGAGGAGGCGGAAGATCGGCGCCGCATTCATGACAGAGGATTCCAGCAGGCGAGCTTGCGGCCACGCGTCTCGACCAGCGGCGGCTTGCTCCCGGCGCATTTCTCGAGCGCTCGCGGACAGCGCGCTGCAAAGCGGCATCCTGGCGTCTTCGACGCAAACGACGGCGCGCCGCTCGGCAAGGGTTCGAGCTCCTCGGTGTCGAATTCGAGAACGCATCCCTTGAGCGCCTCGGTATAGGGATGCATCGGCGCCGCGAGCACCACCCGACTGGGGCCGGCTTCCATCACCTGCCCACCGTACAGCACGACGATGTCGTCACAGCACTGACTGGCGAGCGCGAGATCGTGCAGGACGAAGATGCAGCTCGCACTGCGGCGGCGCGTCTCTTCCAGGATGAGGCGGATGATCTGAGCCTGGATGGTCACATCGAGCGCGCTCGTCGGCTCGTCGGCCAGCAGAAGATCGGGATTGGACGAGAGCGCGATCGCGATCATCACGCGCTGCTGCATGCCGCCCGAAAGCTGATGCGGATAGGCACTGAGACGGGACGGCGCGTCATTGAGGCCGACGCTCTCCAGGAGCTCGATGGCGCGCGCTCGGGCTGCAGCGCGTCCGAGCCCCATGACGCGCCGGAGCGGCGTCATGATCTGCTTGCCGATCGTGAAGCAGGGATTGAGGGCCGCCGACGCATCCTGGAAGATCATCGTGATGCGGCGCCCGCGCAGCTTCAGCCACGTGCGCTCTTCGGCCTTCGTGATATCGCCGGCACCATCGAGATCGATCCTGCCGTCCAGGCCGACCTCCGGCTCGCGCAGGAGCCCGATCAGCGCGAGCGCGATCGTCGACTTTCCGGCGCCCGATTCGCCGAGCAGGCCGAGCGTACCGCCACGCCGAAGCGTGAACGTCACATCGTCGAGGATGAGGCTTTGCCCGCGTGTCAGCGAGAGGCCCTCGACCTGGAGCAGCGGATTGACGTCGGCCGGCTCCGTCCGTGCTCCCAGTGCGCCGGGCAGCTTGATCGCCGCCTGCGCGCCGCCGAAGTTCATATGCTTCATCCCTGCTTCCTCAGCTTGGGATCGAAATGCTCGCGGATGCCGTCGCCGACCATGCTGAGCGAGATGAGCAGGATCGCCAGCGCCGTGCCGGGCACGCCTGCAATCCAGGGCGCGAAGCTCACGAAGCTGCGGCCCTCCGCGATCATGAGGCCCCAGTCCGGCGTCGGCGGCGCGACGCCGATGCCGAGGAACGACAATCCGGATGACACGAGCACCGCATAGCTGACGCGGATCGTCGCCTGCACGGCGAGCGGGAAGATCACGTTCGGAAGGATGTGCCGCCAGATGATGGCGAAGCGCTTGACGCCCATGAGGCCGGCTGCCTCGACGAAGGCCTGGGCTTTCACCTGCAGGACGTCGGCGCGCACCGTGCGCGAGAACGGGCCGATGAGCGCCACACCGACGGCGAGAATGACCTTGTCGACGCCCTGCCCGAGAATGGAGATGAACGCGATGGCCATGATCAGCGAAGGCAGCGCCAGCAGAGCGTCGATGAAGCGCATGAGCGCCCATTCCGTTACGCCGCCCGACAGGCCCGCCGCCATGCCGATGATCAGCCCGCCGAGGGCGCCGATTAGCACGGCGCCGAATCCGATCGCGAGCGCATAACGCGCGCCGTAGATCGTCCGCGAGAACAGATCGCGCCCGAAACTATCCGTGCCGAGTACGTGGCCGTCGCTCAGCGGCGGCGACATGAAGGTAGACATGTCCTGCGCAAGTGGCGGATGCGGTGCGACCAGTGGCGCGAACGTCGCCGAGAGGATGAAGAGCGCGACCACGACCGACGCAATCGCGAAGTAGATGTTCGAGCGGAGAAGCGCAATCAAGCCATTGGAGCGCGACGGGGCGCGCGCAATGTGCTCGACCGCCGTTATGTCAGCCATCAGCGAGGCCTCAATCGCGGGTCGAGATAAGGATAGGCGAGATCGACGAGGAGGTTGGTCGTGATGAAAAGACAGGCCGTAATCATCACGCCCGCCTGCACGATGCCGTACTCGCGATTGAGCACCGCGTTGGTGATCATCTGACCGACGCCCGGCAGCGAGAAGACGGTTTCCGTCAGCACCGCGCCCTGCAGCAGCGCACCGAGCTGCAGCCCGAGGATCGTCACGAGCGGCATGAGAATGTTGCGCAGCCCGTGCACCCACACGACGCGCCAGCTCGGTTCGCCGCGCGCACGCGCTGCCGCGATATAGGGCTGCTCGAGCACTTCGATGAGATTGGCGCGCGTCATGCGCACGATCATCGCGAGGAAGTAGATCGAGAGCGTGATGGCGGGGAGCGTCATGTGCATGATGCCCGCCCACAGATCCTCCCATGGCGCCACGAAACCCATGGTCGGAAAGAGGCCGAATTTGACCCCGAACAGCCAGATCAGCAGGATGCCGAGATAGAAGCTCGGGAACGACGTGCCGGTCAGCGTGAAGACGGATGTGATGGCATCCCAGGCGCCTCCGCGACACGTCGCGGAGAGAACGCCGAGCGGAACGCCGACGACGACGGCCAGAAACAGCGCCGACGCCGCGAGCGTGAGCGTTACCGGCAAGGCCTCGACAACAGCGAACTGGAAAATCGGGGCCTTGGATACATAGGACACGCCCCAATCGCCCATGACGAAGTTGCCGAGCCAGCGCAGATATTGCTCGACGAGCGGCCGATCGAGACCGAGCTGCGTCTTGAGCGACGTGTACGCCTCCGGCGAGTATTCCGTTCCGAGCATGATCTGGATCGGATCGCCCGGCGCCAGCTTCAGCAGCGTAAAGCAGACGACCGAGACGATCAGCAGGACCATCATCGTCTGGAGGGTCTTGCCGGCGGCGAACAGCAGCATCAGCCGAGGCTCACCGTATGCAGGTTGAGGCTATCGACCGGGATGTACTTGAAGCCCTTCACCTTCTGCGAGAAGACCTTGAACACCGGCATGTGCGAGATGATCGCGATCGGGGCCTCATCCATGAGGATGTCGCAAGCCTCGGTATACGCCACCTTGCGCTTCTCGACGTCGAGCGTGTCCTGCGCGGACGTCACCAACTCGTCGAAGCGCTTGTTCGACCAGCCGGGGAAATTCCACGGCTCGCCGGTGCGGAACTCCGGCGTGATCGTCTCGTCGGGATCGAGATCGGCCCACCAGTTGAAGTCGAAGAGATCCCACTCGCCGGCATTGCGCCGCTGGATCCACGCCGCGCGCTCCACGACTTCGATCTTCGGCTTGATGTCGATGGCCTCGAGCATGGGCAGCACGCTCTGCATGAGACGCGTACCGTAGATGCCCTGCTCGGAAGCGAGGAAGACAGGCGTGATCGTGCCCTTGACCTTGGACTTGGCGCGAAACTCCTTGGCTTTGGCCATGTCGAAGAATTGGCCACGCCCCGACTTAGCGACATCCGGATCATAGAAGTCCGTCATCGGCGGCGAGATCGGCGTGTAGGCCGGGATCGCGTGGCCGAAGAACGCCTGCTTGATCACGACCTCGCGGTTCAACGCAAAGGCGACCGCGCGGCGCAGATCAACATCGGCGAACGGCTCGCGCTTGCAGTTCATGCCGACGTAGACGTAGTTGCCCTCGATCTCGCCGTAGAGCTGCAGGTTCTTCTGCGCCTGGATCTGGCTGACGAACTGGACCGGGATCTCGCTCATGCCGTCGATCTGGCCGGAGAGCATGGCGGCGATAGCCGCTGACGCCTCCTTCATGATGATGAACGTCGCGCGATCGAGCTTGGGCAGGCCCTTCTCGAAATAGTCCGGGTTCTTCTCGACGACGATCTCGCTGTTCTCGCGCCAGCTCACGAACTTGAAGGGGCCAGTGCCGACAGGATTGCGGCCGAACTTGTCGCCGTACTTCTCGACGGCGGCCTTGGAGACGATGGTTCCGGCGCGGCCCGTGCTGCCCGTCAGCGCGACCGGAAGGAAGGCATAGGGCTTGTTGAAGGTCAGCCGTACGGTCAGCGGATCGAGCACCTCGACCTTGTTCAGCTCCTTGTACTTCCACGCGTGCGGCGACTTCGGCGTGCCCTTCCACACGCGCTCCACGCTCCATTTCACCGCTTCAGCATCGCATGGCGTGCCGTCATGAAACTTGACGCCGGGGTGCAGCTTGAATGTGTGGACCTTGTCGTCGTTGATTTCCCAGGTCTGGGCGAGATCCGGCACGAAGGTTACGCGCTTGCCGTCGTACTCGACCTTGAGCAGGCCGTTGTAGATGTTGTTGTGGATCTTCACGGCACCGAGAAAGCCGGTGAAGTGCGGATCGAGCGTGTCGACGTGATCGATCCACGCGAGACGGATATGGCCGCCGTTGGCGTGCGCGGGTGTCGCGCCGAGGCCCGAAGCAAGAACCGCTGCGCCCGCTCCGAGACCGCCGAGCATCTGGCGGCGATTGATACCTGCGAGAACCCTCTCCTCGAGAATGCTCTTGTGATCGACCATCTTGTCACTTGTCTCCGTTTGACGCGGCTCAGGATCATGCACACTCGGATTTCGGTCGCAGAAGCGCGATGAACGAGTCCGAGCCTGATCGCTCGGACGCGGCATCCGTTCCGAAATCAAACGGACAAAAGCAAATTGTGTGCCAATCCGGGAATGCCCGTTCCTTCGTGATACGCACGCGCGTGCTCGCGTTCACGTCGCGCGGTGCGCGATGAAACTGAGCAGGTTGCCAGGATTAGGGGCTTGTCTCGCTCCGGTAGCGCAATGCGGACGGCGAGCACTGCGCCGTGCGACGTCAGTCGAGACGATGCGGCCGCGTGTTCTCAGGCGTCATTGTTTGGAATTGCCGGCATCGTTGGACGATTGCCGCTGGGCACCGGCCTCACCCGTCACGCGCCAGATCGTATTTCCGGCGTCGTCGGCCACCAGCACGGCGCCGGCCTTGTCGACAGCCACGCCCACGGGACGGCCAAAAGCCACGCCGCTGCCATCGTCGCTGAGAAAGCCCGTCAGAAGATCGACCGAGGCCCCGCTCGGGCGGCCGTTCTCGAACGGCACGAACGTGACCTTGTATCCGCTGTATTGCGTGCGATTCCAGGAGCCGTGCTGACCGATGATCATGCCGCGGTGGAACGGCTCCGGCAGACCTGTGCCCTCGTAGTAGGCGAGACCGAGCGAAGCGGTGTGGGCGCCGAGCGCATAGTCCGGCGTAATCGAGCGAGCAACCAGATCAGGCCTTTGCGGCTCGACGCGCTCGTCGACATGCTTGCCCCAGTAGCTGTAGGGCCAGCCATAGAAGCCACCATCGACGACCGAGGTCAGATAGTCGGGCGGCGTATCATCGCCAATCTCGTCACGCTCGTTGACGACGGTCCACAGCTTGCCGCTCGTCGGCTCGAAAGCCATGCCATTCGCGTTGCGGAGACCGGAGGCGAAGACGCGCACGCGGTTCGATGCAACGTCGTACTCCATGATGGTCGCGCGATCGACCTCCACGCCCATACCCTTCTCGCCGATATTGCTTCCCGATCCGACGGTAATATAGAGCTTCGAGCCATCCGGACTGGCGATCAGCGTTCGCGTCCAGTGATGTCCCACGGGCAGATCGACCACCTTGGTGCCCTCGCCCGTGATCCGCGTGGCGCCATCCTGATAGGAATAGCGCACGACACTGTCGGTGTTGGCGACGTAGAACTGGTCGCCGATCAGCGCCATGCCGAAGGGCTGGCGCAAGCCTTCGAGAAAGGTCTCCCGCATTTCCGCAACGCCGTCGCCATCGGCATCGCGCAGCAACGTGATCCTGTTGGCGTTCTCCGTGATCGACCCTGCGCGCCGCATCGCCCAGTTCTGCACGATGGCGCGCGGATTCCAGGAATCTGCCGGGAGGCTCGCCGCCTCCGCCACGAGCACGTCGCCGTTCGGTAGGATATGGAGCCACCGCGGATGTTTCAGATCTCTAGCGAATGCGACGACATTCGCGCCCTTTGCAGGTCTCGGCTTGGCCCCCTCGGGCCACGGCGTAGCCGTCGTCCACTTCAAGGTCGGCAGCCAGGATTGCTGCGGCTGGGGAAGGTTCGGATCGGGACCATATCCGGGCACGCCATTCGACGTGTGTTGAGCCATCGCAGGAGGTGGTGTCGGCATCAACAGGCCCAGAAATAGAAGACACAGCACTCGAAACGAAACGCGCATCGGATCTTCCTCGCGGTTTAGATCCTAACGTTCAGCGAATGGCCTCGTTCCAATATTTCCGGCGGAGTTCGGAGAGGTCGAGGCTCCGCCTCTCGCGGAACTCATTTTGGCAGGCGTTGTTCTAGCCTCACTGCCGCCACACCCGACAACCTTGTGAGAGCACCGCGCCATGTGGAATGTGCTCGCGACCGCCGGCAACGACTGGCTGCGCCATCGCGATGCGCGGCTCGGGGCTGCGCTCGCGTACTACTCGGTCTTCTCTCTTGGTCCGTTGCTTCTCATCATCGTCAGCGTTGCCGGTATTTTCTTCGGGCGGCAGACTGTTGCGTCGGCACTGAACGATCAGCTCCGCACATTGCTCGGGCCTGCAGGAAGCCAGGCCGTCCGGGCGATGCTCGAGGGGGCCGGCTCGCAGACGGGTGGTGCGATAGCGGCAATCGTCGGCGTGATCCTGTTGCTGCTTGCCGCGCTCGGCGTCGTCGTTCAGTTGAAGGACGCGCTCAACACGATATGGGAAACGCAGGAACCCGAGCATATGGGCGTGTGGGCATATGCGCGCACTTATCTCGTTTCGTTTGCCGGCATACTCGCTCTCGGCTTCCTGCTGGCCGTTTCGCTGGTGGTCAATGCGGCTTTGGCCGGCTTCTCGACGTGGCTCGGTTCCGGCCAAAGCCTCTTATGGGAGTTCCTCAACTTCATCATTTCGCTTGGCGTGCTGTCGGCGCTGTTCGCCATGCTCTTCAAGTGGTTTCCCGATGCCGATGTCGCGTGGCGTCATGCCTGGATCGGCGGCCTGACGACGGCGCTGCTCTTCAATATCGGGAAGAGCGCCATATCCTGGTACATCGGCACGCAGGGCCTCGAGTCGAGCTATGGCGCGGCCGCGTCTCTCGTCGTGCTGCTCATATGGATCTATTACTCGGCGCAGATCCTTCTCTTCGGCGCCGAGGTCACGCACGTTCTGGACGGTGCTGCGGCACGCGACCGGCAGGGCGAGCTGAATCATCCCGCCAGCTAGAACGTCCATGCGCGGCGTCTCCATGGTGCGATGCCGCCATTCGGCGGAACACGGACGGCACTGGCGCGTTCTCCTGGTGGATGAAAAAAACCATCGGGAGGCGCGATATGACCTCGTCCTCGCTGCACGTGCCCGGCAAAATGTTGTCGCTGGCGGCTGCGATCATTTGCGGCGCATCGATCAGCGCGCAAAGCCTTGCACAAACGCCGGCAACCAACTCGGGCACACTCACGTGCACGGTCGCAACCGTGCCCAACCAGCCGGCCGCCGCAGTGGCTCTGTCGTGCAATTTCAAGTCGCAGTCGGGCGTCATGAGCGACTACGAAGGAACAGCGGGGACGAAAGCCGGCGGCTTCCCACCCGCCAAGCACGTCTTCGTGTGGACCGTCGTTGCGCCGCCCGGCGACAAGCCGCCAATGCTCGACGGCACGTTTGCCGCGGAACCCGGCCGACAGGGAGCAGCCGTGCTTCTCGGGGGAACGCGCGACACCATTCGCCTCGAGCCCGTAACGGGGAAGGAGCAGCTCGCAGGGCCGACCGAGATCACGACGCTCACGCTGAAGCTGGCCGCAACCAAGACGTGATGCGCCACGCCATCATCGTCGTGGGAAGGCTCCGCCGTCCGATCCGATCATGATCTCCGATCGCGCCACCCAGCGCGGCCCATAGGGCGTCTCGATCTGGACTCGGCTCGCACTCGACGATGCGTATTTCATCTGCAGGGGCAGCGAGAGCGAGGATGTCGACACGCGCTCGCCGTTATCGCCGACCTCGGCACCGAACAGCACGATCGTCGGCCCCTTGAACGCCACGATCATATCACTGCCGCGAGCCGCTCTCGCGGTTGGCGCCGGCGGCGCATCGGTCCCGCCCAGCGGCGGATTGCGCGGCGCGTCCAGAGGCCTGTCGCGGGGCGGCGCGGACGTCATCACGGGAGCATCGGGGCCCGGCAGCGGTGTCGAGGCGACCTTGGCTTGCTCCTGCTCTCCCATGAGGTCGCCAAGCTTTGGCAACGTCGAGCTCGTGCACCCGGCCAATATCAAAGCCGGTACAAAGCAGAGGCCTAACAAGCCTCCGCGACGCCGAACACGCGATCTGTCTAACCTACCGACCATCTTCGCACTTATATCCCAAAAGCCGGCCATCGTCAGGCGCACACGGGGATGCTTTCAATCCGCCCGTGAATGATCATTCCCCGGCGCTCGCCTTTCCGCACCGCACCGTGTCATAGAAGGCACCGTCGAGTATCCATCGCAGGGCCACCGCCGGATTGCCGATCGACAGAGCCTGGCGAGGGGGCCACACGTTCCGGGAAGCGCGGACATTTCGCCATCGGGCAGCTCATGATCGGAAGCCTTCTCACGACCTACGGAGCCATATTCCTGACGCTCCTCGTCCTCGGCTATCTCCTGCCGGCCGGCCTTTTCCATTGGCTGATCTATATCAGACAGGACCCGATGATGGTTGCAGGGCGCATTCAAGCGAGGCGCCATCGTCCCGAGGATGTCAGGCGGGAGGTTCGCCACTCGCTCATATCGCTCCTGCTGTTCTCAGCCTACTGCGTCGTGTTGCTGAAGGCCTACGAGAACGGCCTCACCGCGATCTACTGGGACACCTCGGCATACCCGCTCTGGTGGCTGCCGGCGAGCTTTCTCGCCGCCGTCGTCCTGCATGACACGTACTTCTACTGGACGCATCGCCTGATGCACACGAAGCTGTTTTTCCGACACTTTCATGCCGGCCATCACCGCTCGCTGACGCCCACGCCGTGGGCCATCCTGTCCTTTCAGCCGCTCGAGACGCTCTTTCAGTTCGGTTTCTTCGCGCTGCTCATTCTTTTCGTGCCCATGCATCCGGGCGTGCTGCTGGCCTACTTCCTGTTCGACGGGCTCATAAATGCCGCGGGCCACTGCGGCCATGAGATCGTTCCGCAGCGATATCGCGATCACCGGATGCTGCGGTTCACGAACGCGGTCACGCATCACGACCTGCATCATTCGCGCTTCAACTACAATTTCGGCCAGTACTTCAATATCTGGGATCGCCTCATGGGCACCTTCCTCGATCGCCCCGCGGAGACGCCCGGCACGGAGGTGCAGCCCTACAGCTCCGCAAGGAATGCGCTGACGCGCTCGAAGTAGCGCTCCCAGGTCGGCACCTCGAACCCCTGGACCTGCCTCCGCACCTCGACGGTCAGGGGGTGAGCGAGGTCACTCAGCGAGAGGATCGCGTCCCGCCAGCCGAGCCCGTCCAGCGGATGACGGAGAAGAGCGCGCCCCTGCGACACCTCTCGAAAAACGGGAATGTCGGACGCCACGACCGGCGTGCCGATCGACAGCGCCTCGACGACCGGCAAGCCGTACCCCTCGGCGAAGGAGGGCATGAGGAGCCCGCGCGCGTTGGCAATGAGGCGTTGGAGCCCCTGGTCGCTGACGCCGCTCGCCTCGATCACGTGCGGCCGCACGAGCACGCTGCGGTCGAGCACATCGAGCACCTGCTCGTTCTCCCATCCGCGCACGCCGACGATGACCAGCTTCGGCGGCGAGGGGTGCTCCTCGGCGAGACGGCGCCAGATATTCAGCAGCAGCAGATGGTTCTTGCGCGGCTCGATCGTGCCGAGCACGACGAAGTAGGGCTGCCGCGCAAGCTCGGCATCCGCAAGGGCGTCGGCGGCCGCAAGCGGCATCGTCGAGGGCAGCGGCTCCACGAGAATGGGTACCTGTGGACGCCCGCGCGCCCGGAATTCCTGCTCAATGCGCCCCCGGACAGAATTCGAGGTCGTGATCAGGGCGCCCGCGTGCGTGGAGATGGTGTCGAGCCGGCGGCGGAACCGCTCGCGATAGCCGGGCCGAAAGTACTCCGGATAGTCCATCGGCAGGAGATCGTGAACTAGAAACACCGGCAGGACGTCACGGCGGGCCTGGAGCCAGCGGAAGAAGCGCGGCTGTTCGAAGACGTGCTGGGCAACGTTGAGATACAGCGCCCCGCGAGGGAGCACGTGGCGGCCGCGGGCCAGTCGCCAGCGCACCTGCTGCAGGCGCCGCTGGCGCGCATCCGTCGACGGCCGCAGTTTCGGAGGCGTTCGTTGCGAGGACGACTCCGTGCGCCCTGTCAATAATCCCGCAATGCGATGGAAGGCCGGGTCCGCCTCCACCTCGTCGCCAACCCAGCGCGAGCGCGACGCAAGCCGCAGCACTTCCGCCACCACCTCGCCGCCGTGGATGCGAGGCTCCCATAGCCCGTAGTGGACCCCCGCCTCACAGCCGGCCTGCGCGAAGTGGCGAGCATAGGCGAGATCCACCTTGTCGATGCCCGAAGGCTTCCCGACAGGCAGCCTCGATACGATGTGGGTGATGTCGAACGCGATGGGGCGGGCCATGTGGTCGGGCGCTGCGGCGGCTCCTCGGGCTCGGCGGCGCACCGGCCCTCTCTCTGGTCATGGCGCGCATTCGATCGAATGTAGCAGCAAGGAGAGGGGCCCCCGCCGCGAATCCGGTCGTGTTGAGGTGGCATAGAGCCACAATAGTGGCGCCATTGTCACGCTCGCCGCACAGACAAGCCCGCGGATAGCGACGCATGCTGGCAGTTCTGCTCATTGCTGGTATAGGAAGCTATATCAACATGGTTATTGTGAGCACGGGGTGGGATGGTGCCGGTGTCGCGGGTGATTGCTTGGGCCTGCTGCGCGCTGGCTGCAGTGGCGTTGGCCGGCTGCGGCAGTTCCGGACCGACCGGGCGCGACCTGTTGAGCGCCGCACAGGAAACGCATCCCGAATTCGTCCTGGTCGATCTCTCCGAGCCGAGCCTTGATATCGTCGCGAGCTGGCATAAGCCGTCCTTCGGCGCCGTTTTCGGCGACTACCGCGCCCCTAAAATCCAAAAGGTCGATGTCGGCGACGTCGTCCAGATCAATATCTGGGAGACCGGCAGCGGCAGCCTGTTTGCAGCTTCGACAATCGAGAGGGCTAACCCTGGTTCCCGCGCCGCCACGATCCCGGAGCAGGTCGTCGCCCGTGACGGCACGATCAATGTCCCCTACGCAGGGCGCATCCGGGTTGCCGGCCGCACGCCCATGGAGATCGAGAAGCAGATCGTCGATCGCCTCGCCGGCAAAACCGCCGATCCGCAGGCGATGGTCAGCCTGACGCGCAATCTCACTCATACCGCGACCGTCACCGGCGACGTGACCGCCGGCGCACGCGTGCCGCTCAGCCCCAAGGGCGACCGCCTGCTCGACGTGATCGCGGCGGCGGGCGGCATCAAGGCGCCGGTTCATGAGACCTTCATCACGCTCTCCCGTGACGGGACCTCCCTCAGCGTACCGCTGCAGGCGATCCTCTCGAATACGCGTGAGAACATCTACATCCGGCCGGGCGACGTCGTGACGGTCTATCGGGGCCCGCAGTCCTTCACCGCCTTCGGCGCGACGGGTCGCAACGCATTGATCGGCTTCGATGCGGGCGGTATCACGCTCGACGAGGCCCTGGGCAAGGCCGGCGGCCTCAATGATGACCGCTCCGATCCTTATGGCGTGTTCGTGCTGCGCTACGAGCCGGCGAGCCTAGCGAAGAGATACCCGAACGTGCCCGAGCGCTTTCTGGCGCGCGGCGTAGTCCCTGTGGCCTACCGCCTCAACATGCGCGATCCGACGTCGCTCTTCCGTGCACGCCGCTTCACCATGCGCGACAAGGACATCCTCTACGTGTCGCACGCGCCGATCACGGAAGTCGAGAAGGTCTTCCGTCTCGTGCAGATGCTCACATCGCCTGCCATCACCGGCGCCACAATCTACGCCGCGGGCAACTGAGCACTTCCCGCTGAGCGACGACCCACAGGCCGCATTGGGCCGGACCGCGCGCGCCTATTTCCCAATTGAGCTTTAATGGCTAGAGATTGGAGGTCTGAACTCAGATCCCCTGGCCGCACGTCTGGCTTTTCGAGGCTCGCTGGAGATGAAAGGTTCGTCGGCGCTCGCGGACGTGGTCATCGGGCCTCATAGCGTCCTCACCGAATGGGTGTTCGAGACCACCAGCAGGCTGGCTGCGCTCGAGCCGCAGCGCCCGCTCTTCTACAAAACCGATCGCTTCGACAGCATCGACTTTCTCGCCAGCCCGCGCCCCATCTGCCTGACCAACTACCCGAGCCGCTCGCTGATCGAGGCGATCGAGGCCGGCGACGCCCGCGTCATTCTCGTGATAGAGGACCCGATCGACGTCGTGCGCTACCTGCAGGGCACCCTTCGGATTTCGGTGATGGAGGCCATCCGCGCGCAGACCGCAACGGCGGTCGCCAATCTGGCCATCAGCCGCTCCGAGCATGTGCACTACCTCTACCGGACGACGGAGCGGACAGTCGGCGAGATCGTGACGCGCATTGCCGAGCATCTCAATCTGACGCCGCGCGGCACGGTTCCCGAGGAGATGATCATGGCGGCCTCCTGCGGCCTCGGCGGGGATGCCACGTTGGAGGCCGTGCTGGCGGCGCGCGGGAAGCACTACCTGCCACCCGTGCTCGACACGGCCGGCATAGCGATCGATCCGGCCGTTCTCACCGCCGCCGAGGTCATCGCACCGCTGCTCGCGATGGCGCGCAACGATATCGCGCGACCGGTCGTATGGCCGACGGCCGTATTCACGTTCAAGGATCGCCCCGATCTTCCACCGCCGCGCACCATCGAGATCGCCGGTCCGGTTCGCGATCTCTATTACGGGCCCTACTTCCATCTGCCGCCCGGCCGGTATCGCGTCGAAGCCCATCTCGCCTTTTCTGATGAGATCAAAGACGTGCCCTTCGTCCTCGAGCTGCATGGCGCTGCCTGGCTCGCGCGGGCGCGCATCGACGAGCGCCGCGCCGGCGACTATCGCGGCTATTTCAATTTCAATCACACAGACCCCACCGTGCCGGTCGAAATCCGCCTGCGCAACGAGCGTGGTGTATCCCGAGGCCGGCTGTCCTTGATCGAGCTGTTGTTCTTCAATATTCCCTCGGAGTGACGCCGCACGCGCTGTTCCGGCCGGATGCTGGCTAACGAGATCGCCGCACTCTTCCATGGCGGAGCCGCCGTGCGCCAACGCGACGTCATCTTCGATCTTACGCGCCTCGCGACCCGCTTCAGTCGTCCGGCCCCCAATGGGATCGATCGCGTCGACATCGGCTACGCCGAGCACTTCCTGTCGGAGGGGCGCGGCGGCCAAGGCGCCCTCTTCGGACCTGCCGGCTTGCGCGCCGTCGACAACCGCGCCGGCCGCGCGATCGTCCAGGCCGTTGCCGGGCACTGGCGCGAACCAGGCTCTGCCGAGGAGGACGAGGCCTATGTTCGCCTTATGGCTCGCCTCGAGGGACACGACACGGAGGCGCACCGACACCCACCCGCGCGTAGGAAGGCGAACACGCTTCGATCCCTGGGACGGCTCATGCGGCACGGCCGTATCGTCGGGCGGAGCGGGCTATTCCCGGGCCGCAGCCTGAGCCGGACGGTTCCTCGAGGCGCCACCTATTTGAATATCAACCAGTTTCCGCTGTGGCTGGACTGGTATTTCCGGTGGCTCGATCGGCGGCCCGACGTGAAGGCCGTATTCTTCATCCATGACCTGCTGCCGATCACCTATCCGGAATTCTTCCCCGCTTCGGAGGCCCAGCGGCACGAGGGGCGGATGGAGGTGCTGGCACGCCGCGGTCATGGCATCATTGTGGCAAGCGACGACACGCGGCGCGCGCTGGAGCGATACTTTCGGCATTGCAACAGACCTTTGCCGCCGACGTGTGTGATCCCGTTACCACCATCGCCCTCCTTCACTCAGCCAGAGGGAGTTGCTGCACCTCCGACGCGGCGTCCGTATTTCGTCACGGTCGGGACGATCGAGCCACGGAAGAACCAGTTGCTGCTACTCAACATCTGGCGCGAGCTTGCGCAGCGGCTTGGCGACCGGACGCCGATGCTCCTGCTGGTCGGTGCCCGTGGCTGGGACAACGAGAATGTCGTGGACATGCTGGAGCGCTGCCGCCCCATTGAGCCGTTCGTCGTTGAAATATCAGGATTATCGACGCCCGCGCTCGGCCGCCTGATGGCTGGCGCGCGAGCTGTCCTGCTGCCCACCCTGGCCGAAGGCTATGGCCTGCCGGCGGTGGAGGCGCAAGCCGCGGGGGCGCCGCTCATCGTCTCGGACAGGCTCGGCCTGCGTCACCCGCTCGGAGGGCGGACGATCGTGCTCGATCCCCTGGACGGGCCTGGGTGGCGCGATGCGATCGCGGCTCATGCCTGCAGCGAATCAGTGCCGGGGATCGACGAGGTGCGCCCAAAAGTGGAAGCAACCTCGGGTTGGAAGTTGCACATAGAGCACGCTGAACAATTTATACAATCTCTTTGATATGTGTGCATTGCAACATCGGGGCGCACTGTGGCAACTATGTGGTTAAGGGAAAATAACCAATTCGTACGGATCGCCATATTTCAGCGGGGGCGTGTAGTGACGGTGGGGCAAAGCGACACCATAGGCGGTCTGCCGGCAGACCGCGCATTGAATGGGATGATCAGCACCCATGAGCGCTTCTTGCTGGAGCGCTTGGCACGGCGCCTTCCCCTGTGGGTGATCCCCGACCAGCTGACCCTTCTTGGCGTCCTCGGCTCGGGGCTGGCTGCGATCGGTCTGATCGGCAGCAACGTGTCGTCACACTTCCTGTGGCTGGCGTTGTTCGGCCTGTTCCTCAACTGGGCGGGCGATTCGCTGGACGGCACGCTGGCCCGGGTGCGCCATATCGAGCGGCCCCGCTACGGCTTCTTCGTCGACCATGTCTCCGACATCATGTCCCAGCTCCTGCTGGTCATCGGCCTCGGATTGTCGCCACTCATGCGGTTCGATATCGCCATGCTGGCGCTGGTCGCTTACCTGATGCTGAGCACCTACACGTACGTGAAGCTTCACGTCACGCGCTCGATCCAGCTCACGTACTTCGGCATCGGTCCGACCGAGGTTCGGGTGATCATCGGCGCGGGTCTCGTTCTCGCCGCGCTCGTCGACCTGCCTTCTGCCGAGATGCCATGGGGCGTGGTCGGCCTGTTCGACGCCGTCGCCTTGCTCCTGTTCGTGTTCGCGGTTGCCAGCGGCTTGGCCATGTTCGTGCGCGATACGCGCCAGCTCGCCCTGATCGATCCGATCCGGCGCGCCGTTCCCGACGAAGTGCGCATGGTCGACATCAGCGCGAATGGTGGCCGGCGCCCGTCTGCCGAGAAGGCGGACGCGGTTGCCCCCTGATTTGTCTACCGCGCGCCATGCTTGTTCACCGCCATCGGCCGGCTTCGCTGTGAATGAGGGTTTACTTTTCGCGGCCCCTGCAAGCCCTAAAACAAGCTGTCGTTTCTTTGTCGTACATTGTTTTGATATCCGGATTGAGACCCGCCAAGTCGTCCTTGAGCGCGCCAGGGAGTTCGCATGACTTCAAAGCAGTACGCGTCTCTCGAGCAGTACGCGCGCCGCCGCCATGTCCTTTCCGGAACGTCGGTGGTCAGGGACCACTATCCGTATCTCGAGCCTATGGAGCAGCTCGGCGTCACGATCCCCGGCAACCCACAGGCGGCCTGCGTCAGCTTCGCTCATTACGATTATCTGGCACTGGCATCCGACGTTCGCGTCAAGCAGGCGGCCAAGCAGGCCATCGACGCCGTCGGTGTCGGCTCGGGGGCATCGCGGCTCGTTGGCGGTGAGCGAGCCGCGCATCGTCAGCTGGAGGCGGAATTTGCCCGCTTCATCGGCGTCGACGACACTCTCGCGCTCGTCAGCGGCTACGGCACGAACGTAACCCTGGTGAGCCACCTGCTCACCAAGGATGATCTCATCATCGTCGACGAGACATCGCACAACAGCATCATGGTCGGCACCCAGCTCTCGCGCGCCGAGACGCTGACGTTCCGTCACAACGACCTCGATCACCTCGCGGCCCTTCTGAGAACCCACCGCGCGCTCTACAGCCGCGTGCTCGTGGTGGTCGAAGGCCTCTACAGCATGGATGGCGACCTGCCCGACCTGCCGGCGCTGATCCCGCTCTGCCGCGATCACGGCGCCTGGCTCATGGTCGACGAGGCGCACTCGATCGGCGTTCTGGGCAAGACGGGACGCGGCATCACCGAGTATTTCGGCATTCCCCCCTCGGAGATCGACCTGATCGTCGGTACGCTCTCCAAAGCCTTCGTGACGTGCGGCGGATTCATTGGTGGTCGCGCCGGCATCGTCGAATGGCTGCGCTGCACGCTGCCGGGCTTCGTGTACAGCGTCGGCCTTCCTCCGCCGAGTGCTGCCGGTGCGCAGTGCGCGCTGGGCATTCTGCAAGCCGAGCCCCAGCGGCTCGCGCGACTGCACGACAACTCGCGCTACTTCCTGAACGGCGCCCGCAGACGGGGACTGAATGTCGGATCGGCAATCGGTGCGGCGGTCATTCCCATCATGTTTCCGCAGACGCCGGTGACGATCGCCGCCGCCAATGCGGCGCTGCAGGCCGGCTACTTCGTGCCGCCGATCGTCCAGATCGCCGTTCCCAAGGAGCTCCCGCGCCTTCGGTTCTTCCTCACCGCCGGACACAGCCATGATCAGATCGACGGCGTGCTGGATGCGCTGGAGCCATTCGTAGCGGAAACCCCAACTGCGCTGGCTGACGCGCGCCCGCCGGCCGCGACGTCCCGCCGGATCAAGACCGCCAGAGACTAAGCTGCGATCGCCGCGCACCGGACGGCGCGCTCTTGATCAGAGCAAACGTCGATAGAGATCCTGGACCCGCTCGGCGTACTTCTGCTTGCTGAAGAACTGTGCCCGCTCGAGCCCGCGCCGCGATAGCTCGAACCTCAGGTCCGCATCATGGTCGAGGCGACGAATGGCGCCCGCCATCGCGTCGATATCATAGGGATCGACCAGCAGCGCCGCATCGCCGGCGACCTCGGCGAGCGACGTCGATCGCGAGGTCATGACCGGCGCGCCCGCCAGCATCGCTTCCAGCACGGGCAAGCCGAAGCCCTCGTAGATGGAGGGAAACAGGAAGCCGCGCGCGCCCTTCAGAAGCGTGACCAGCCGTCCGATCGGTACGTAGTCGAGATGCCGCACACGGCGGCGAATGGAGAACTCGTTGCCGTCCTGGACCAGCCGATAGAAGCGCTCGTCGGCGATCTTCGCCAGGATCTCGTCGTACTGCCAGCCGAGCTTGCCGACGATGATGAGCGGCCGCTGCGTCCCCGACGAGGCATAGGCCTCGATGAGGCGCTCGATGTTCTTTTTCGGCTCGAGTGCGCCGACGAACAGAAAGTACTCCCCGAAACCGAGGCCATAGATCCGTTCGAGATCGTCCGAGACCTCGGCGTCCGTTCGATTGAGATAGGCCGGCGGAAGCTCGACCGCCTGATACGTATTCGTAATGCGATCGCCGCCGATGCCGGTCAGCCGCATGATGTCCGCGCGCGAAAACTCGGAGACCGTCACGATGTGATCGGCGTTGCGGCAGAGGTGTCGGATCATATCCAGGAAATAGGGCTTGATCTCGAGCGTGCTCTGCGGGACGCGCAGCGGAACGATGTCGTGGATCGTATAGATGTTGGGCGCGCCTCGAACCTCGATCGGCGTTGCCTGCGTCGTGTGAAAGAGATCGGGCTGCGCCGCCGGCCTGAGCTTGAGGCGCTGTCCCCAGCGCATGAAGTGAAGGCGCGCGACATCAATGATGCTCGTTGCCGCATGCACGACCTCGAAGCCTGCGAGCTGATCGTTCGCGCTGTCTGTCGCAACCGTCTCGCGGCGGAACGCGACAGGCCGGATCCCGAAGGGCGCGCCGACCACCTCACGCGCTTTGATCATCAGACGATGCGACCAGCGGGGACCTAGCGCGTTGACGGCATCGTAGAGAGCGATCTCGCTCAGCTTCTCGTCCTTGTTGTGCAAGGGACCATCGGCCGCGACGAGCACCTCGGTCGCGTAACCGAGCTCCCGCGCCACACCGGAAAGCATCCTGGCATACGTGGTGATGCCCGTGCCTGCCGACAGCCTCAGATTCTGGGCTTCATAAAGTACTGTCTTCGACACCGCGCCCCCGTCGACGCACGAAGCGACAATCACCGCGGCGCCGGCCACATTGGCAACGCCCACCGACCGCTATCATGTCAAACGAACGACATCAACGCCACTGCCGCCCTCTCCGTCGGCCGGCGGGCCTAGAGAGAATGATAGATGCTGCACGCAAGCTTGACGTCCTCGAAAACCCGGCCGCGCCCCGCCTTCAGGACCAACGCCATATTGCAGAACTGCTCGACCACGTCCGTGCCGTGGATCGCGAGGATCATGGAGCGGTCCTTGCGATCCTCGAAGATCGCTCTCTTGCACTTCTCCTGAAATCGAACGTCACCGACGAGCAGAACCTCGTCGATCAGGAAGCATTCGAAATCGATCGCCAGCGACAGAGCGAAGGCGACGCGCATGCGCATGCCGCTCGAATAGAAACGCATCTGCATGTGCAGCTGCTTGCCGAGCTCCGTGAAGTCGTCAATGAAGTCGTACGTTTCCTTCAACGGCGCGCCGTAGAGCTTGGCGATGAAGCGGATGTTGTCGTAGCCCGTAAGCTCACCCTCGAAGCCGCCACCGAGCGCCAGCGGCCAGGACATGCGCAGACCGCGATGTATGGTGCCGCTCGTCGGCCGCTGAATGCCCGAGAGCAACTGGATCAGTGTGGACTTTCCAGCGCCGTTGCGCCCGAGCACGGCGATCCTGTCGCCGACGCCGACGCGAAACGAAACGGAATCGAGCACGCGGCGCGTGCCGACTTCGGTGTGGAACTCCTTCACGAGCCGGTCGACGACGATAGCCCGGTCGCCCGCGGCGCTGCCGGGCGTGGGCCAGTTCGCTCTGTCGACCCGGTCGTCCATCGTCGCCCGATCACTTTCCCGAATGCAGCCGCAGATTCTTGGCCAGCAACGCGCCGATCATATAGATGCACAGGCCCCCTAGACCAGCGATCACGATCCCCCAGAGCCGGTGCGGATAAGCGTGGCGATCCGGTGCGGACGGCCCGCCGATCACTTCGAGAAAAAGCCGCTGACGCTGCGCGTCCATCTGCGCCGCATGCATCGCGGCAATGGCCGATGCGTAAGAGCTCTCGGCGAACTCCCGCTCCAGGACCAGCCTTTCGTACTCCGCGATGAGGCTCCCGTGCTCCGCGTTCAGGCGCGTTCTCTCGGCGAGCGCCTGCGCGTCGAGCGCCGCGATCCGCGCTTTCAACGTAGCCACCTGGGACGTCCCCGGCGAGGCGCTGGCTATGTCGCCGAGCTGGGCCGCAGTGAATGCGCTCTCCTTCGAAAGCTCCAGGAGCGTCTCGCGGACGATCTCGAAGATGCGCGCGGGATCGACGACGCTATGGCGCACACGAAAGTCGTTCAACGTCTGGTGCGCCTTGAGAGCGGCCTCTTTCGAGGTCTCGACATCGAGACGGGCGGCAGCCAGCGCGTCCCGCTGGCTCCTGGCATGGAGCCGGTTGATCAGGCGCTCGGCGTGCTTGAGAAGGGCGCCTGCGATGCGTTCGGCGTCCTCGCCGCGAAATGCCTGCACCTTGAGCGTGCTGATGCCCGTGCTCGTATCGATGCGCACCGAGATGAGCCGCTGCAGATGCCAATGAAGCTGCTCCAATGTGCTCCCGGCGAAGGGCGAAGGAAAGCGCCACGCGACGTCGAACGGCGGCAAACCGAGGACCTCGCGCAGCCGCGTCTCCTCGGCGATATCCCGCACCGCGTCCCGTGAGGTCATGTAGTCACGAACGAGAATCGAGTCTTCGGACACATGTCCGACGCTGGCCGCCTGAGCGATGCCGGCCAACGCATTGAGCGACACAGCCTTGCGGTCGCGCACGACGAAGTAGGCCTCGCTTTCGTACCGGTCGGCGGCGAGCGCGCCGAAGTAGACGATTGCGAGAAGCGTCGGCGCGACAACGCTGATCAGGAGCCACAGCGATGGCCGCCGCCCCGCGCGAGCAGTGGGCTCGGCGCGTTCGGGCGTCGCCTTCTGAATTCGGGACCCGATCGTGTGCGCCTGGACGGTCACGTGGCACCGTGCTCGCGCATTCCGGCGTACAGCAGCCAGCCGATCAGCAGGACGATTACATTGATGCTGGTGACGGACAGGATCGACAGCAGGCGCTCGGGCTCGTTGGGGTAGTCCGCCGCCACCGGCTCGACCACGCGCTCGAGATAGAGCTGCTGACGACGCGCCTCGGTGCGCGCCGTTTCGAGCGACTTCACTGCCGCCGCGAGCGACGTCTTCGCGAACTCGCGCTCGAGGACCAGCCGCTCATACTGCGAGATTTTCATCGCGAGCCCGCTGCTCGCATCCGAGATCTTCATCCGCTCCTTTCCGATCTGCTCGGTGATGGCGGCCGCACGTCGCCTCAACGCGGGCAGAGCCGGATTGTCGGAAGCTGCCGTCAGCTGCTCCCTGATCTGGGCCTCGACCTTCGCAAGCTCGCCCGAAAGGGCGCCGATCAGCTCCGTTACGATGACGGACGACCCGGCCGGGTCGATCATCAGCTCGCTGTTGCGAAAACTGGTCAGCTCGATCTGGGCTGCAATCAGACGCTGCTCATGAAGCCGCACCTCGTCGCGGGACACCTTCATGGCGTCCTCCTGGATGCGCGCGTTCATGCCGTTCACGGCGAGCTCCCCGAGCCGCAGGAGCTCGTCGGCAACCGCCTTCGCGTCCTCCGGCCGAAAGGCCTGGACGCGCAGTGTCGTTATCCCGGTCGAAACGTTGTACGTCGCCGAGATCATCGACTGGAGATACTGATGGAACTCCTCGAACGTCGGGCCATAATAGACGGACGGATAGGTCGCGAGGAAATCCGCTTCGCTGCGCCCGTAGACCTCACGCAAAGGCAGATTCTGCTCGAGCTGACGTACTGCATCCCGCGAGCCCATGAAGCTTTGCACGGCGTGGACGTCGTCGTTCGCCTTGCTCAGGCCCGTCATCTGGAGAATGGCACCGAAGCCGCTCGCCGAAATCGGCCGCGACGCCGTGCGCACGACGAAGTGGGCCTCGGAAACATAGCGGTCGGAGGCAAGAAAGCCGTAGTAGACGACCGCCATGATGGAGGGCAGCATCAAGACCGTCAGCAGGAGCGGTCGAGCCAAGGCAAAGCGGCGGCGCAAGCCCGGCCGCCCGAGCGTTGCTTCCCGGCTCGATATCATCGTCGCAAGTCCCGCAATACCGTGCGTCATTTGGCAACTCTCCGCCCTCGTAGTATACAATTCCGGCATGGGCAAGATGGTGGCGAGCGCCCCGGAGTGTGCCCCTTGACGTGATAGGGCGCCTCAGGACGCACTTTGCGACCGGGGGGACGAGGCCAAAGGAACCGGGGGACGACAGGCTTGAAGCAGCCGCGCGACGATGGTCTTGGCTTCCGCGCCACGCTCGCCACGCAGATCCGCAGCCTCGAAGCGCTGATGGTGCGCGACCTGATGGTGCGCTTCGGCCGCGGCAACCTCGGCTTTCTGTGGCTCCTGGTCGAGCCCATGCTCCTGACGACGGGCGTGCTGTTCATCTGGTCCCTGGCAAAGGGTGACCAGGGCGATCATGGCGTCGGCGTCGCGTTCATCGTGTTCTCGGGCTATATGCCGATCACGCTGTGGCGGCATATGACGAACAACGCGATATTCGGTCTGCGCCGAAACGGCAGCCTGCTGTACCACCGCCACATCACGCTGCTGGATACGTTCGTCTCGCGCATGCTGTTGGAGTTCGCCGGCACGACGACCGCACTCATCGTAATCGCGGCCGTGCTCATCAGCTTCGGTCTGCTCGAGCCGATCGTCAACTACCGGACCATGACGATCGCATGGCTGGTGCTGGCAATCTACTCCTTCGGCGGCGCACTCGTGATCTGCGTCCTCACCGAATATTCCGAGATCTGGGAGCGCTTCATCGGCCCGTTCCAGTACCTCATGCTCCCGCTCTCAGGTTGCTTCTTCATGGTCGACTGGCTGCCGACACCGGCCCAGCAACTCATCTGGTACAATCCGATTACACACTGCTTCGAGGCCTTCCGCGACGGCCTCATGGGCGACGCCGTCACGACCCACTACGAGCTCTGGTATCCCCTCGCGTGGGGCATTGCGCTCATTGCAATCGGCCTCCGCATGGTCGACGTGGTCCGCGATCGCATTCACTTCGGCTGAGGTGCCGCATCGCCTTGTGCGCCGTGCGGCCCCAGGCCCGGGAGCTGACGCGCGACCCATAGAAGAACGGCGCCGAGCAGCGCGACCAGCGTCATCCAGAAAAGCCTGCCCGGCAGCGTCGGATAGTCCGGCAGCGACGGCCTGCTGATCATGTCGAGAAAATACCGCTGCCGGTGACTTTCGACCCTCTCCACGTCCAATGCCGCCTCGGAGAGCTGGAAAGCCTTCTCGGCCAATGTCCGGTCGAGGATGAGGCGCTCGTAGTCACCGATCTGCCTGCCGAGCGTGGCGTCGCCTCCGGTCAGGCGCGTCCGCTCGATCTCCGCCTGCTCCTCCACGGCCGCAAGGCGCCGCTTCAAGGAGGGAAGCTGCGGACTGTTCGGCGCGTTGCGCATGAGCTCGTCCGCCTTGACGCGAACCTCGGCCGCTTCGAGCGCCA
>JAEWIJ010000156.1 GCA_023387235.1 Pseudomonadota bacterium | reverse complement strand
GCCGATACGTCCGACGGCGAGCGCGCCAAGTTCTTCGGCGACATGCAGACGAAGATCACGGCGATCTCGACCGAGCTCGTGTTCTTCGAGCTCGAGATGAACCAGATCGACGACGCCGTCCTCGACGCCGCGCTGAAGCATCCCGATCTCAAGCGCTACGCGCCGTGGTTCGCCGATCTGCGCAAGGAGAAGCCCTATCAGCTCGAGGAGCAGCTCGAGCGGCTTTTTGTCGAGAAGGCGGCGACGTCGCGCGCCGCCTGGGACCGGCTCTTCAACGAGACCATGGCGGCGCTGCGCTTCGAGGTCGAGGGTGAGGCCAAGCCTCTGAGTATCGAGCCGACGCTCAATCTTCTCATGCATCCGAGCAGCGCCCGGCGTCAGGCGGGCGCTGAGGCCTTGGCGAAAGTCTTCAAGGACAACATCCGCCTTTTCACGCTGATCACCAACACGCTCGCCAAGGATAAGGAAATCGCCGACCGCTGGCGCGGCTATCGCGACGTCGCCGACTCGCGACACCTTGCCAACCGCGTCGAACCAGAAGTCGTCGACGCGCTCGTGAGCGCCGTGCGCGACGCCTATCCGCGCATTTCGCATCGCTACTACATCATGAAGGCGCGCTGGCTCGGCATGGACAAGCTCGCGCACTGGGATCGCAATGCGCCGCTGCCGGACAAGCCCGACCAGCTCTATACGTGGAACGATGCCGAGCGCATCGTGCTCGATGCCTATGCGGGCTTCTCCCCGCGCATGGCCGAGATCGCGCAGCCGTTCTTCAACAAGGGCTGGATCGACGCGCCCGTGCGCGAGGGTAAGGCGTCCGGTGCTTTCTCGCATCCGACGACGCCCTCGGCGCACCCCTACATCCTGCTTAATTACCAGGGCAAGCCGCGCGACGTGATGACGCTCGCGCACGAGCTCGGTCACGGCGTCCATCAGGTGCTGGCGGCACCGCAGGGGCCGCTTCTCGCGCCGACCCCGCTGACGCTCGCCGAGACCGCCTCAGTGTTCGGCGAGATGCTGACCTTCCGCGCGCTTCTCGCAGCGACGCCCGATGCGCGTGAGCGCAAGGCGCTCATGGCGCAGAAGGTCGAGGACATGATCAATACGGTCGTGCGCCAGATCGCGTTCTATTCCTTCGAGCGTAAGGTGCACGAGGCGCGCCGCGAGGGGGAGCTGACATCCGACAAGCTCGGCGAGCTCTGGATGTCCGTCCAGGGCGAAAGCCTCGGCCCTGCGATCGATCTGAGGCCGGGGTATGAGGTTTTCTGGTCGTACATCCCGCACTTCATTCATTCGCCGTTCTATGTGTACGCTTACGCGTTCGGCGATTGCCTCGTGAACTCGCTCTATGGGCTCTATCAGGAGGCGCATCCGGGCTTCGTCGAGAAGTATTTCGACCTACTGAAGGCGGGCGGCTCGAAGCATCACACCGAGCTTCTCGCGCCGTTCGGCCTCAATGCCGCCGATCCTGACTTCTGGAAGAAGGGCCTCTCCGTCATCGAAGGCATGATCGACGAGCTGGAGAAGATGGATAAGGTGGCTTGAGTTTGTAGGTTTCCACCTCGCAACGAGCACACCATGTCCCTTCTCCCCGTGCTTACGGGGAGAAGGTTAGGATGCGGGGCGGCGGCATACGCCGACGTTCGCGCAAGCGGCCACCCCTCACCCCGACCCTCTCGCCGGGCGCGTGGAGAGGGGGAAATCAGAGCTTCAACGCTGGCCGCTTGATCTCGTAGAGCATCAGCGCCGTCGCGACAGCGAGGTTGAGCGAGTCGAGCTTACCGGCCATCGGAATCTTGACGAGGTGGTTGCAGACGGCCGCCACTTCCTCCGACATGCCCGGACCTTCACGGCCCATGATCAGCAGCGACGGGCCGTCGTAGCGTCCATTGCGATAGTCGCTGGCTGCATCGAGATGTGTGCCGACGCGATCGCCGGGCCATGATCTCGCCCAATCGACGAACGCCGCGCGCTCGGCCTTCACGAGCGGCACCGCGAAGAGCGAGCCCATGGTCGCGCGCACGGCCTCGCGCTGATAGGGATCGCAGCAGTTGCCGACGAGAATGACGCCGTCCGCGCCGACCGCATCGACCGTGCGGATAATCGTGCCGAGATTGCCCGGATCGCGGATCTCGTCGAGGGCGACCCACAGCGCCGGTCTTGCGAGCGACGTCACTTCCGGCAGCGGCGACCAGCGCTGCTCGAACACGCCCATGAGGTTTTGCGGATTTTCCTTCGCCGCGAGCTTTTCCAGCACCGCGCGCGAAACTTCGAGCCCCTCCGTCCCTTCGCGCAGCGCCCAGTCGATGAGATCGCGTTGTGCGCGATTGTCCCGCGCCTCGGCACCGTGCACGAGAATCTGCGGCCGCCAGCCGTTCTCGCGCGCCGTCATGAGCACGGAGGCGCTTTCAGCGACGAACAGGCCCGTCTCGCGCCGCGCCTTGCGCATGTCGAGCGAGCGGATCAGCTTCACGCGGTCGTTCGTGAGGCTCGTGATGACACGCGACATGGGCGCGCGGTCAGATTGCGAGGTCATCGCCGCACCAGCGCGTGAACAAGGATGTCGGCACCGCGCGTGCGCCGGTTTCCTCGCGGATGGCGAGCTCGCCGCTCTCGAAACGGCCGCCCTTGTCGGCAAGCGCCTCGCGGCAGAGCTGATCGAGCATCAAGGCGGAGGCGCGGATCGCGTAAGCCGTGAGAACGAGCGCGCTGCGCGATCCGGCAAGCAGCGCCGCGCAGTTGCGTAGCATGTCGGGCAGGTCGATGAAGAGATCCCACGTCTCATTGTTCGGGCCGCGCCCGAACTTCGGCGGATCGACGAGGATCACGTCGTACTGCTTGCCGCGACGCACTTCGCGCTGCACGAACTTGCGCGCATCCTCCAGCATCCAGCGCACGGGCGCATCCTTGAGGCCCGACGCCGTCTGGTTCTCGCGTGCCCAGGTGACGGCCTTCTTGGAGGCATCGACATGCGTGACCTCGGCGCCGGCGTGCGCTGCGAGCAGCGTTGCGGCCCCCGTGTAGGCAAAGAGATTGAGCACGCGCGGGCGCTCCGAACCGGTCTGCTGCTTCAGCGCGGCGATCATCCAGCGCCAGTGCGGAAGCTGCTCGGGGAAGATGCCGAGATGGCGGAAGGCACTGAGGCGGCAGGTGAGCGTGACGGCGTCCTCGAGCCGCACAGGCCAGCTTTCGGGCACCGGCTTGTTCGTCCGCCAGCGGCCGCTCTCCTCGTCGTCGGTCGCGGAGAAGACCGCGTGCGCGCTGGCCCATGTCTTCTCGTCCGCCATGGGGCGCCACAGCGCCTGCGGTTCGGGGCGATCGACGACGATCTTGCCGAAGCGTTCGAGCTTACGCCCGTTGCCGCTGTCGATCAGCCGGTAGTCCGCAAAGCCGTCGCTCTCGACGAGGCTCAGCGCGGTCGCCGTGGTGGCGCGCGATGCGGCAGGCTCGGTGCTGGCGCGCGGCTTGGACATAGGCGAGCGGCCGGCTCGATCCTCAAAGACTGTCGACGTTGAACGTATCGCAGTCGCGGATCTGGCCAGACTCCATGCCGCGCTTCAGCCAGCGCTGGCGCTGTTCCGACGAGCCGTGCGTGAAGCCTTCCGGCATGACGCGGCCGGTCATTTTCCGCTGGATCATGTCGTCGCCGATCGCGGCCGCCGCGCGAAGAGCCTCTTCGATGTCGCCCGGCTGCAGACGCTTCTTGAGCTGGTCGGCCGTCGCAATCCAGACGCCTGCGAGACAGTCCGCCTGCAGCTCCATGCGCACCTGGAGCGCGTTCGCTTGCCGTTCGGGAAGACGCTGCTTGGTCGCCTGCACCTTCTCCGCGATGCCGAGCAGGTTCTGAACGTGGTGACCGACTTCGTGCGCGATGACATACGCTTGAGCCAGATCGCCCGGCGCGCCGAAGCGCCGCTCGAGCTCATTGAAGAAGGCGAGGTCGATATAGACCTTGCCATCGAGCGGACAGTAGAACGGACCCATCTGGGCTACGCCCTGACCGCATCCCGACTGCGTGCCGCCCGTGAACATCACGAGCCGCGGCTCCTGATACTTGCGGCCGAAGGACTGGAAGATCTTGGTCCAGACGTCCTCCGTGTCGGCCAGGACACGGCGAACGAACTGAGCGGCCTCGTCATCGGGCCGTGCGGTGCGCTGCGCCGGCTGGCCAGGCTGCTGCGGACGCGGCTGAGCCTCGCGACTTCCCGGCAAGCCCGGAATGTCGAACGGGTTCGCGCCGCCGCCCGGTCGTTCCACACGCTGGTTCTGCGGCATCTCGGGGAAACCGAAGCCACCGCCGCCGCGCAGAAGGTCGAGCGGATTGATCCCGAAGAGCAGCATGATGGCGCCGATGATCAGCAGCGTCGTGATGCTGAAGCCGCCGCCGCCGCGTCCCATGGGGATCGGAATCTGGATTCCGCGCCCGCCGCCGCCCGGAAAGCGGAAGCCACCGCCGCCGCCCTGTCCGCGCCGATCCTCGACATTACTGCTTTCGCGATCCGATTCGTCGTAGCGCATGACGGTACAACTCCTGCCCTCGGTATGCTCCGTGCTGCGAGCCCATGCCGGCCAACGACGCTGGCGTCAAGAACAATTCAGCACACGTGCGAACACGGAACAAGTGGCGCGGGGCCCTGCCTCCTGCAAGGCCGCCGTCCTACAAATTTGCGACGCGGAAGACGCCCCGCTCCTGTTCGTCGAGGCGCCCGACAAGATCGACTTCCCAGGCGAGATACGCGCGAGCGGCCTCCACGTTTCCGTCATGGCGCTGGTGCGTGTGGAAGACGAAGTCGATGCGATCAGCATCGGGCGGACTGTCGGGTGTCTTGTTCAGCTTCTGGCCGTCGGCGAGCCATGCCTTGGGGCCGCCGGCCAGGATCGAGATCTCCTGCACGCCGAGCTCGGCGAGGTCGAGGCTCGCTGCCGCGGCAATTTCTGGATTGTCGGCGATGAGCACCACGGGCTGGCTCTTGTCGGTCACCGCCTTGGCGAGGCGCGCGCGCGAGGCCCAGACCGAGCCCGGAATGTGCCCTTCGCGGTAGTCCTGGCTCGCCCTCAAGTCGAGAGCAATGCCGCCGCCTGACCACAGCAGTGCAGAAAGACCCTGCGGGCTGACCGCGTGCAGCGACGCAGCACGGGCCCTCAGCATCTCGGGAGCGCGTGGCCGGCGATCTGCGGGCATGGCGGCGCCGATCGCCGCCGCATTGTCGCGATCATCGAGCACATAGGCCTCGTGGCCGAGCTGGCTCAGCCATGCCGCGACCATGGCAGCGCGAATGCCTTCGCCATCCGCGAGCACGATGCGCGCGCCTTTGACGCCGACCCACTGATCCGTCGCCTGCTGGAGCTGGCCGCCCGGCGCGTGCACGAAACCGGCGAGCGGTGTTGCGGCGACTTCCTCGGCCGTGCGCACATCGAGCAGGTAGGTGGTGCGCTTGGGATCGGCGAGCCACGTGCGCACGTCTGCCGTGGTCGCAATGCCGACGCCGCACTTCGTCGCGTGGGCGGCGGCGCGCTTGCGGCGCTCGGCGAGCTGTTCGGCGTCGAGTGATGGCTGCGGATATTTCTTGTCGGCGCCGCGCCCGACCTCGTAGCCCGCAAGAAACCAGCCCTGCGTGCCATTTTCGAGCGCCACGACTTCATTCGGCACGCCGAGATCGATCAGCGTCTGCGCGCCGATGATGGAGCGCGTACGGCCGGCGCAGTTGACGACGATCCGCGTTTTGGGATCGGGCGCGATGGCGTCGATGCGCAGCGCCAGCTCGCCGTTCGGACAGCTGATGCCACCCGGAATATTGAACTTCTGGTACTCCGCCCAGGTACGGCCGTCGACGATGACGAGATTGTCGCCGCGCTTCGTCATGGCCACGAGCTCGTCGGCGGTAATGCGCGGTGTGTGGCGCTCGATCTCGACAAGCTCGCCGAAGGTCTTGGACGGCAGGTTCACGCCGTCGAAGAGCGTGTATCCGGCCGCCTTCCACGCCGGCGCCCCACCCTCGATGATCGCGACGCTCGTGTAGCCGAGGCCCTCGGCGCGCTCTGCAGCCCGCTCGGCCACGCCATCGCCATCGTCCATCAGCACGAGGCGCACGTTCCGCCGCGGCACCAGGCGCTCGAGGTCGATCTCGAAGCGGCTGTAGGCGAGCGGCACGGCAAAGAACGGGTGCCCGTCCGCGTACTGACCCGTCTCGCGGACGTCGAGGAGGGCGATCTCCTCGCCATCGGAGAGCATTGTCTTCACGGTGCGGGCGGGAATCGCCTTCGCCATCACTTACCTCGTGCCATGTCCTGATCCAGAGAAACGCGGAAGCAATATAGCAGTCCGCCTGTGCGCGTGTCGCCCGGTGCGGTCGTCGTGGACCCGCCGCAAATGCGCATGGGCTGCGCGAAAACGCCCTTGGTCGCCGCGCGGAGGCCCGCTTATAAGCGGCGTGGGGTGGCCGTCCGTACACGCTCCCGGGAATGACGAGAAGCTGACGAGAGCCCGGGGGGCCGGCATGTCGCGACCATTTCTGGTCATGTTCACGGGGCTGCTGCTCGCCCTGAATGCCTTCTCCTGCGACATCACGCTGCCGGCGTTCTGGTCCATGGAGCGCAGCCTCGGCGCGCCTATCGAGCATGTGCAGGCGGTCATTCCGGTCTTTCTGTTCTGCTCCGCGATCGGCCAGCTCGTGTTCGGGCCAGCCTCGGACGCGTTCGGACGCAAGCCGGTGATCCTCGTCGGGGTCGCGCTCTACATCACGGGCGCGCTGATCGCTGCTGCTGCCGGGACGCTGACGGTGGCGCTGTGGGGGCGTGCGCTGCAGGGCTTCGGCAGTGCCTGCGGGGCGGTGATCGCGCGTGCACTGCTCCGCGACGTCCATTCCGGTCCCGAGCTTGCGCGCACCATGGCCTTCGCGAGCTCGGTGATCGCCCTCGGGCCGATCGTCGCGCCGCTCGTCGGGTACGGGCTGGTCGTCGTCGGCGAATGGCGCGGCGTCTTCGTCGGCATGGCGATCTATGGCGCCGGTCTCGCCGCGATGGTGCTCACGCGCCTTCAGGAGACGAACAAGGCGCCCGATCGCTCGGCCATCGCGCCTGCCCGTCTCGGCTCGGCCATCGCCCGCGTATTCGCCAACCGTCAGTCGCGCTATTTCGTGCTGCTGTCCGGGATCAACTCGTTCGCGATCCTCTCGTATGTCACGAACGCCCCGCGGCTCTACAAAAGCGCCTTCGGCGTGGAGGGCCTCGCCTTCACGGCGATGTTCGCTGCGACCGGCGCCGGCATCGTCGCGGGCCAGTACGTGAATGCGCGGCTCATCAGCCGGCTCGGAGTCATGGCAGCCACGCGCCTCGCGGCCCTTCTCCTGTGCTCGACGGCAATCATGATTGCACTGCTGAGCCATCTCGGCCTCATCACGTTGTGGCTCTTCGCGGGTCTCATGCTGATCTACAACGCGTCCTTCCTGGTGGTGATGTCGAACGCGGTGAGTCTCGTCATCGACCCTCATCGTGAGATCGCGGGCGTCGCGTCCTCGACGGTCGGTTTCGTGTCGCAGCTGGCTTCGAGCATGCTCGTATTTCTCACGCTGCCGCTGTTCCAGGGTGCGCTCGGGCCGTGGTCGCTCGGCATGGTCGTCGTGACGGTCACGGTCGCCATTGCCGTCAGCGTGTACCGGCCGAGGACGGATCATTAGCGTCCGACGTTCAGTTTTATTGTGCGACGCATCAATAGCTTGCCGCGACGAACGTTCCATCGACAGGGCCGCCGACTCAGTTCAAAATCATCGACGCAGGTTGGCGTGAGATCGTTCGGACGGTCCGCCCGTGCGCCGGGCGGCGCATAACGGGAAGGATCGAGCAAATGGACGCTGCTGCAATCGTCGTCATGCTTATCGTGGGTGCCATCGCGGGCTGGCTCGCCAGCCTCGTCGTCGGCGGCCCCTGGGGTCTGCTCGGGTATATCGTTGCCGGCATCATCGGCGGCGTCGTCGGCGGGTGGCTGCTCAACGTGGCTAAGGTGAACATCAACCTTGGCTCACCGATCGTAAACCAGATCATCACGGCCGCTATCGGCGCCATCGTGGTCATTTTGATCGCGCGGCTCATCGCATAGCAGGCTGCCGGGTGCGGCCTGGGCAACACCCTGGCATATCGTGTAAATCCAAGGGCGGGCGCCGGCGGCGGCCCCGCCCCTCTTGTTGGGAGCGCGCAAAGAGCGCAAGTAAAGGCCGATGGTCACGGTTATCGATACGACGGGCGGCAAGCGGATCGGCGCGGCGCGCCATCCGGAGAAGGCGGCGCGTCCTGACACGCCCGTGCTGCGCAAGCCTGACTGGATTCGCGTCAGGGCGCCGGGCTCGCCAGTCTATGCCGAGACGCGCAACATCGTGCGCGAGCACGGCCTCCACACGGTCTGCGAGGAGGCGGGCTGCCCGAACATCGGCGAGTGCTGGAGCCAGCGCCACGCCACCATGATGATCATGGGCGATACGTGCACGCGCGCCTGCTCGTTCTGCAATGTCGCGACCGGGAAGCCCAATCCGCTCGACGCGGAAGAGCCGCGCAATGTCGGCGAGGCCGTGGCCAAGCTCGGTCTGAAGCACGTCGTCATTACGTCCGTCGATCGCGACGACCTGCCGGATGGCGGGGCGCAGCATTTCGCCGAGGTCATCGGCTGGATCCGCAAGCTTGCGCCGGCGACGACCATCGAGGTGCTGACGCCGGACTTCCTGCGCAAGGACGGCGCGCTCGAGGTGGTCATCGCGGCGCGCCCCGACGTCTTCAACCACAATCTCGAGACCGTGCCGGGCCTCTATCCGAGCATCCGCCCCGGCGCGCGCTATTTCCATTCGCTGCGCATTCTTCAGCGCGCGAAGGAGCTCGATCCGACGATCTTCACGAAGTCGGGCATCATGGTCGGGCTCGGCGAGGAGCGCGAGGCCGTGCTGCAGCTCATGGACGACCTGAGAACGGCCGACGTGGATTTCCTCACCATCGGCCAGTATCTCCAGCCGACGCGCAAGCACGCCGAGGTCAAGCGGTTCGTCACGCCGGAGGAATTCGAGAGCTACAAGCGCACGGCTCAGTCCAAGGGCTTCCTGCTGGTGTCGTCGAGCCCGCTCACGCGCTCGAGCTATCATGCCGACGCCGACTTCGCGCGCCTCCAGGCGGCTCGCGCCGCGCAGGTGGGCTGAGGTGTCGTTTGCCCAGATGCACGCCGTAGCTCTACTCGCCAACGCGGTCCCTCCCGCCTTGCGGGGAGGGGGATCGGTCGCATTTTGTGAAGAAGGAGTGCGCTGACCCATGCCCTCCTTCGAAACCCGCCGCCAGGTGCCGTTCACGCCGCTGGAAATGTTCGACCTCGTCGCCGACGTCGAGCGCTATCCCGAATTCCTGCCGCTCTGCGAGGGCCTGCGCGTGCTTTCGCGCAATGATGACGGCGACCAGAGCACACTCGTCGCCGCCATGGACGTCGGCTACAAGGGCATCCGCGAGACCTTCACGAGCCGCGTGGTGCTCGATTCGACAGTCCCGAGTGTGCGCACGGACCTCGTGCAGGGACCGTTCAACAAGCTCGTCAACAAGTGGGATTTCGCCGAGACGCCTGGGGGCTGCGAGGTGAAATTCTTCATCGACTACGAGTTCAAGTCGATGATCCTGCAGATGCTGGTCGGCAGCGTCTTCGAGCAGGCGTTCAAACGCTTTGCCGAGGCATTCGAAGAGCGCGCGCATCAGACCTACGGACGCCGCACCGCCTCAGTCTGAGCGTGCTCAGCCACGCGCCAGCTCATCCACCATCTCGAAAGCCACCGCGATCGTCGCCACGCGGATGCCGTGCCGACCGATATCGCCGAAGCGGCATTCGCGATGGATGGCTGGCCTGCCGCGCCGTTCCGCGGCCAGATGCACGAGGCCCACGGGCTTCGTCGCAGTACCGCCACCGGGCCCCGCGACTCCGGTCACGGCGACGGCGATATCGGCGCGCGAACGGGCAAGCGCGCCCGCGGCCATGGCCAGTGCGACCTCGCAGCTTACCGCTCCATGCGCTGCGATCATCTCGGCGGGCACGCCGATCAGCTCGGTCTTGGCTTCGTTGGAGTATGTGACGAAGCCGCGCTCGACCACGTCCGATGAGCCCGCGACCTCGGTGAGCACGCCCGCAATCAGCCCGCCCGTGCAACTCTCCGCCGTCGCCAGCATGAGCTTGCGCGCACGCAGGGTCGCGAGCAGCGTCTCGGCCTTGGTGATCAGGTCTTCATCAAGCATGACTGCTCTTTCTGTCGGCGCCTGGCCTCGACGGCCTTCATGCACCACGTGCGCGCCGCTGCGCCATCGATATCGAGCCGGTCATAACCCATGCTCGCGAAGGCGTCCCACTTCGCGATATTGGCAGCGCTGACGCCGACCAGCACGGGCACACCGCGGCCGACCGCGTCGGAAATGACCTCGCGATAGCCGCGGCCCGCGATCTCGTTCTTGCCGAAGCGATTGAGCAGGAAAACATCCGCGCCCCGATCGACGGCCTCGCTTGCGAGCCCGGCCAGCGTTTCGATCCTGCCCGGCTCCATGCGGCAGCCCTGCACGTCGATGCCGGGATCGACCGAGATGGGGTGAATGCCGCCGGTGCCGAGGTCTTCAAGCACCATGTCGCAGCGCGGCGAGCTTGGCACGTGCGCGGTGTGCTGGACGGCCCCGGCGAGTTGCAGGCCATCTGCGGAGAGGCCATGCGCGAGGGTCTCAAGGATGCGGTCCATTTCCGGTCCCCGGCCGGGGCCGTAGATCATGGCGGCGAGCGGCGCGTACGGATCGGGCATGGCTGCTATTTCCTCATCTCGACAGCATCGCACTGCGACGTGCTACATTTCCTTGATTTTGATCATTCCTCACCCGGTCCTCAAGAGGGAACGCCATGACCGCCAAGCTCACCGCCGATGCCAAGGGCCTCTACGTCATCGCCGCGACGCCCTTTCACGATGATGGCCGCATCGATCTCGAGAGCATCGACAGCCTCGTCGACTTCTACCTCGCCTGCGGCGTGCAGGGCATGACCATCCTCGGCGTCATGGGCGAGTTCCAGAAGCTCTCCGAGAGCGAGACACTCGAAGTCTCGCAGCGTTTCATCAAGCGCACCGCGGGCCGCGTGCCGATCATCGTCGGCGTTTCGAACCCGGGCACGAACCAGCTCGTGAAGACCGCGCGCGCGGTCATGGAGATGGGGGCGGCCGGCGTCATGGCCATGCCCATTCGCGGTCTGACCACGGAGCCCTCCGTCGAGAACTACCTGCGCTCGATCCTCACTGCGCTCGGGCCCTCGATCCCAGTCTGCATCCAGGACTATCCCAAGCTCACGGACGTCTACTTCAGCGCCGACTGCTTCATCCGCCTTGTCGATGCCTTCCCGCAGATCGCCATGTTCAAGCACGAGGACATGCCGGGCCTCTCCAAGCTCTCTGTCATCCGCAAGGCGTGCGACGGCAAGGAACGGCGCTACATCCCGATCTTGTGCGGGAATGGCGGCATTCACCTCCCGCAGGAGTACCTGCGTGGTGCCGACGGCGCGATGACCGGTTTCGCCTTCCCGGACATGATGGTGGCCATGCACGCGCTCTTCGCCGCCGGCAAGCCCGAGGAGGGTGAGGATCTCTACGATCTCTATCTGCCGCTCATGCGTCACGAGTTGCAACCGGGCGTCGGCCTGCCCATCCGCAAGGAGATCCTGAAACGGCGCGGTGCCATCCGCTCGGCGGCGATCCGCGCGCCCGGCCCGAAGCTCGATACTACCGACATGGCTGAGCTCGATCGCCTGTTGGCTCGCCTGGAGAAGAAGACTGGCCAGCCGGTCAAGGCGATCCGCAAGGCCTGATATCCCGGCGACTGCGGCCGCAGATGAATGGTTGTTGCCCTTGCGCCACGCCTTGGTCGTGCAACGGCCACGGAGGGGCGCACACGACCCTCGCAAATGCCATTATGGCCCGGTAGATACTTTCGCCAGGGAGTTGGCGGATCTCGCATTACGGGTGGGAGTTCAAGCAGATGTCGCGTCTGGCGCGCCCGGTCGCGCAAGCGAAGCCGACCTATGACGTCGTCGTCATAGGCTCGGGCTATGGCGGCGGCGTTGCGGCCTCCCGCCTCTCACGGATCGGCCTCAAGGTCGCGGTCCTGGAGCGCGGGCGCGAATATCTGCCCGGCGAGTTCGCCGAGACGATGCTCGCCGCCAGTACGGCCATGCAGATCAACGGCAAGGGCCGCCACATCGGCCCTCCGGATGCGCTGTTCGATCTGCGCGTCGGCAAGGACGTGCACGCGCTCGTCGGCTGCGGTCTCGGCGGCACATCGCTGATTAACGCCGCCGTCTGCCTGACGCCGGACACCATGGTCCTCGAGGACGAGGCCTGGCCGGAAGAGCTCCGCATCGATCATCGCCTGAACGTTGGCTATCACCGCGCGCGCCAGATGCTCGCGCCGGAAACGTTGCCGATGTCGGTGACGCCGACGAAGCTTGCGTCGCTGGAGAAGGCCGGCGCGGCTCTCGGCCATCACGTCGAGCGCGTGCCGCTCCACATCAGCTTTGCCGAGAAGGCGAATGCTGCCGGCGTCGTGCAGCCGCCATGCACCATGTGCGGCAACTGCATGGGCGGCTGCAACAGCGGCGCCAAGACGACCGTGCATTCGACCTATCTCACCGATGCGGTGAACCACGGCGCCGAGCTTTTCACGGGCGCGAACGTGCGGCTCGTCGAACGCGTGAGCGGCGACCTGTGGCGTGTCGTCTTCCGCAAGATCGGCGACAAGGACAGTCACGTTCCGGTCGGCACGGTCACGGCCGCTATGGTCGTGCTCGCTGCCGGTACGCTCGGCACCGCCGAGATCATGATGCGCTCGCGCGAGAACGGGCTCCGCGTTTCCGACCGCCTCGGCTGGCGCTTTTCGACCAACGCCGACGTCATGTCCTTCGGCTACAATTACAAGGAGCCGGTCAACTCGGTCGGCCTTCCGCACGGGACGAAGGCAAAAGTGCCGCCGCCCGGTCCTGCCGTCGTCGGGCTCATCGATCTGCGCCGCCGCCGCGATCCGCTCGATCGCCTCGCGCTCGTCGAGGCGACGGTGCCGAGTGCCATGGCGCAGCTCATGCCGATGCTGCTCGCGACCGGCGCGACGCTCGCACCCGAGGAAGCGAGCGCCGGTCTTCAAGGTCTCCTCGCCGATACGCGGCGCAATGCCCGGAGCCTCTTTGCTGGCGCGTACGAGGGCCCCGTGCATCATAGCCATGCATTCCTCGCTGTCGGTCATGACGGCGCGGCCGGGCGAATTCTTTTCGAGGATGACGCGGCGGCCGTGCACTGGCCCAATGCCGGTGACGAGCCGGTCTTCACGCACATCTCCGCCATGCTGAGGAAGGGTGTTGCCGCGAACGGCGGCACGTACGTGCCCAATCCCGTGAGCAATAAGTGGCTCGGCGGCGATATCATGACGGTGCACCCGCTCGGCGGCTGCGCTATGGGCCGCGACCGCAACAGCGGCGTCGTCGATCACAAGGGCCGCGTGTTCGACGCCGATCCGGCGAAGCGCGCCGATGCCGTCCACGACGGGCTCTATATCTGCGACGGCTCGGTCATTCCGCGGCCGCTCGGCGTGCATCCGCTGTTCACGATCACGGCAGTGACCGAGCGCGCCATGATGCTTTTCGCGCGCGAGCACGGCCTGGCGCTCGATACCTCGCCGCGCGCTGATGCACCGAAGCGCGTCTTCCGTACCGAGATGCCGGCCGACAGCGGCAGCCAATCCCGCTTCGGCCGCCTGTTCGGCCGCGCCGCATCCGCCTGAGGAATGCCCGATGCGTCTTTCTTCCAGCCTCGATGAGCTGAAGCCGGACTACGATGCGGTCGTCGTCGGCTCGG
>JAEWIJ010000151.1 GCA_023387235.1 Pseudomonadota bacterium | reverse complement strand
TGTCTGTACGATCCTGCTGGCGGCGATTTTCTCAGTCGACCATGGCCTGGAGCACCAGGGAGCGAATGAGCTGGCGGTAGCGCAGCCGCAGCGGACCCGGCGCCACGATCATGGCGACGACCGTCATGCGCTCGGCTGGGTCATTCCAGAAGTACGTGCCATAGACACCCGACCAGTAGTAGTCACCGGGCGTGCCGTTGGCGGCCGAAAGACCCTGCTCCTTGCGCACGGCAAAGCCGAGACCGAAGCCGTAGCCGTCGAATGCCGGGTCCATGGTCGCGGCGATGCGATTGACGATCTTGCTGCCAAGATGATCGGAGGTCATGAGCGCGATGGTCTTGCGGCTCAAGATGCGCTGGCCGTTGCCGATGCCGCCGTCGAGCATCATCTGCGAGAAGCGCAGATAATCCGCCGCCGTCGAGACGCAGCCGCCGCCACCCGACTCCCAGAGCGATTTCTTGCCGGTGGCGTGGTGCACGATAAGAGGATCGCCGCTCAGTGGGTCCTTCGGCAGCGCACGGGCATAGCGCTCGCGCGTCTGGTCGGTGAGCTCGAAACCCGTGTCGGCCATGCCGAGCGGCTGCCAGAGACGCTCGGAGAGGAACTCGCCGAGACGCTTGCCGGACACCGCCTCGATGATGAAGCCGAGGATGTCCGTCGAGACGCCGTATTCCCATGTCGAGCCCGGCTGGAAGAGCAGCGGCGCCTTGCCGAGCAGATTGAGGAACTCCTCCTTGCCGTGGGTGGCGCTCGTGCCGTGCACCGGATAGGCGCGATAGGCGGCACTCGTGCCACGGTTCTGGTAGGTGAGGCCGGACGTATGACGCAGCAGATCCTGCACGGTCATCTCGCGCTCGGCCGGCACGGTCTCGAGCGTGTCGCTGGTGATGGACTTCGCGACCTTCATGCCGCCGAGCTGCGGCAGGAACTTCGACACGGGATCGCCAAGCAGCAGGCGCCCCTCCTCGGCCAGCATCATGATGCCGACGGAAACCATCGGCTTGGTCATGGAGGCAATGGAGAAGACGGCATCGGCCCACATGGGCGTGCCCGCCGTCTTGTCGCGAAAGCCATAGCCTTCGAGCAGCGCGATCTTGCGGTGCCGCGCAATGCCGATGACCGCGCCGGGGATCAGTCCAGCGGCGACATCGCGCTCGATGGCCTCGCGGATACGGCCGAGCCGCCCGACGTCGAAACCGAGCTCGGCGGGTGCTGCCCGCTGAAGGACAGTCGGCGTGTTCGGGGCAGACGGCATGGCACGTTCTCCAGACAGGTGCGGACGGCAAGCAGCGCCCGGCGCCGCCTGCCGATCTCGTTACTCCACGATGGCCTGCAGCGCCAGGGCGTGCATCAGGGCCCGATGGTGCTGGCGGACGCCGGGACCGGGCGTGTGCGCCATGTACACGACTGTAAGCTGCTCCTTGGGGTCGTTCCAGAAGTACGTCCCATAGGCGCCGCCCCAGTTGTAGTCGCCCTGGCTGCCGGCGATGCCCGAGATGCCATCCTGGCGGCGGACGGCGAAGCCGAGCCCGAAGCCGTAGCCGACACGCGAGGCATCCAGAATGTAGATGTTGTTTTGCACCTCGGGCGCGAGATGGTCCGACGTCATGTAGGCCACGGTGTGCTTCCCGAGCAGCCGCTTGCCTTCGAGCTCGCCGCCGTTGAGCAGCATCTGCGAGAAGCGGATGTAGTCGCTCGCGGTCGAGGCGAGGCAGCCGCCGCCGCATTCGAGCTTGAGCGGCTTGGCATTCTTCGCATGCAGCACGGACTGCGGCTTGCCGGTGGTCGGATTGATCGCGTAGTGGCCGGCAAAGCGATCCCGCTTGCCATCGGGCACGGCGAACGACGTATCGACCATGCCAAGCGGATTGAAGATGCGCTCGGCGAGAAAGGTCCCCAACGACTGGCCAGTGACGGCTTCGATGATGAGCCCTTGAACGTCGACCGACAGGCTGTAGTCCCACACCGTGCCGGGCTCATACAGCAGCGGGAGCGTGCTGATCTTTTCGAGGAACTCGGCCCCCGTGTAGGTCGTTGCCGTGCCGCCGGAGCTTGGCGGCCACATCTTGTGCACGGACGTGTTGCCGCGCGCGCCATAGGGAATCCCCGACGTGTGGCGCAGAAGATCCTGGATGGTCGGCTGGCGCTTGGGCGTCTTGGTCTCGAACGTGACGGCGCCGTTCGCGTCGGTCTTGAAGTCGGCGACCTTCATGTCCTTGAGCTTCGGCAGATGCTTGCCGATCGGGTCCGCGATCGACAGCTTGCCCTCCTCGTGCAGCATCATGATGCCGACCGAGACGATCGGCTTCGTCATGCTCGCGATCGAGAAGATAGCATCCTGGCGCATGGGCGCTTTCGTTTCCGGATCGAGCGCACCGAACGATTCCAGATAGGCGAGCTTGCCGCGCCGCGCGATCGCCACGACCGCGCCGGGCAGTTGCCCCTTCTCGATTTCGGCCTTGAGCGCTGTACCGATCCGCGCCAGCCGCTCGGCGGAGAGCCCCACCGATGCCGGATCGACGCGCGGCAGCGGGTCCTTTCCATTCGCTCGAGCTTCCATCGCAAGCGGAACCATCAGGGCTGCAACGCACAGCCCCGTCATCGACTTCGATCGCGACATGGTTTTCATCCTCCCAGGGGATGGCCGGTCTCGTTCATGCTGACCGGTGTAGAAGGAGGATAGACGAACCCGCTTTCAGCGGCCACACGCCGTGCGCGCGGAACAGCCCGGAAAGCCGCGCTTTGCTGCATTTGCGAACGTCGGCGCGCGTTAATGCGCGATCGCTGCGTTGACGAGCTTCGGCAGCAGCCTGCGATAGTGATAGCGGGTCTTTCCCGGCGCCTGGGACATGAAGACGACGGCCAGCTCCTGCTTTGGGTCGTTCCAGAAATAAGTCCCGTACGCGCCGCCCCAATTGTACTCGCCGACGCTTCCAGGCGCCGATCGCGCTCCGAAAGGAACGCCGACAGCTTTTGTCCGCTGATCTTCTCGATCACCAATCCCAACACGTCCGTCGAGAAGCCGTAATCCCAGGACGTGCCGGGATCGTGCAGCAGCGGCAGCTTGGCGATCAGTTCGAGCAGCTCGTCGCCCGTCATGCGTACCGCCGCGCGCGCGCCGCTGTACGGCCAGAGCTTGTTGACCGCCGACTTGCCGCGATTTCCCGACGTCATGCCGGACGTGTGGCGCAGCAGGTCTTCGATGGTCGGCTGGCGCTTGGCCGGTCGCGTCTCGACGGGGCCGCTCTTTGCCTTCGGATCGACGGCGACGCGCAGGTTCGCGATCCGCGGGAGATGCTTGCCGACCGGATCGTCGAGCGCGACCTTGCCCTCCTCGACCAGCATCATGATGCCGACCGAGACCATGGGCTTGGTCATGCTGGCGATGGAGAAGATCGCGTCCGTCTTCATGGGCGCGTCGGTTTCGGGATCGCGGTCACCGAAGGCCTCGAAATAGCCGATCTTGCCACGGCGCGCGATCAGCAGGACCGCGCCCGGAATCTTGCCCTCGCGAATATCCGCGTCGAGCGCATCCGCGATTTCCTTCAACCCGTCCGGCGAGAGCCCGAGCAACGCGGGCTCGGCGCGCGGCAAGGGCCAGTCGTCGGCAGCAAGAAGGATGTTCGGCAGAGTCATGAGCATGAGCACGGCAAGCGCGCACGCGAGCGTTTTCGGCATGGGCACAGGACATCTCCCGCGAAACCGGAAGTCCGAATGACGCCCAATATAGTCGAAATCTCGACCGCCGGCCCTCAGCGCATACGTCGCGGGTTCATGTACAGGTCGGCTTCCTGGCGATCGATCTTCGGAATGATCTTGCCAGACCGCACGCCGCGCCAGAGCGACTTCAGGTGATGGCGGACATCGCGTGCAAAGACTTCCTTCGCGCAGAAGAGCTTCAGGACGTGCAGCAGGCGCGGATCGGCGTGCTCCCTGAGAATGCGGCAGCGCCACTTGCCGCCGATCGAGAAGACCTTCCCGTCCAGGAAAGCGACGATATTGCCGGCCGCATCGTAGAGCTTGAAGTCGCCGCCGAGGTCGATCATGTCGCGCCGCAGGCGATAGAAGATCGGCTGATGGTTATCGAGAACGAAGAACGAGTAGTTCTCGGGCATCAGCGGCCACTTGTTGGCCGAACGCTCGACGTAGATGTTGTGGATCTGCTCGCCCGTGTTCACCGAGTAGGCGGAGACGGGAAGGCCACGCGCGCCGATCGTGAGCTGCAATGAACGCGCGAGCATGAGGTCCATGGTTGCGCGCCAGTTGAGCTTGTCGCCGAACAGACGCAGCACGAGACGGCGATCCATGCCCTCCTGCTTCTTCCAGAGGTCCTCGCGATAGGCGATGAGCCCTGAGCGCTCGCCGTTCTCGATCACCTCGGCGAATACGTCCATGTCCAGCGTGAACTGGCGTGATTTCGCGCGATTGCGGCTGTGCTTGAAAATGCCGAACTCGACGGAGTTCAGGTTGGTGATCCACACATCGACGGTGAATTCGTGCCAGTCGCCCTTGCCGCGCCGCACGCGCTGGGTGCGCTTGCCGGAAGGCGCGGGGAGCGTCGAAGCTCGCTCCAGAACTTCGGCCTTGGCTTCGCGGGCTGCTTCCGCGCCGGCGGCCTCTGCCTCGATCTCGATCGTCCTGCTGCCATCTGCCATGACCGGCCTCCCTCTCAGGGTGCCCGCACGCAGAGACAAAGCATGGGCGAATCAGCGGAAAAGATAACACCGGGCGTTCGCTGCGGAGCGTCCGACGCTGTGGATAACCCGCGGAAAAGCTGGGAGTTCCTTAACCCCGCTCAGAACATGGCCGGATACACGCGGTCGGGCGGGGCGTGACCGTCGAGGAAGGTCTTGATGTTGATGATGACCTTCTCGCCCATGTCGACGCGGCCTTCGAGCGTCGCCGAGCCCATGTGCGGCAGCGCGACGACGCGCGGCGAGTTCAGCAGCTTCGGATTGACCGCCGGCTCGTTCTCGAAGACGTCGAGGCCGGCACCCGCAATCGCCCCTGCCTCGATCAGTCGCGCGAGCTCGTTCTCGTCGATCACTTCGCCGCGCGCGGTGTTCACGAGATAGGCCGTCGGCTTGAGCAGCTTCAGGCGGCGCGCCGAGAGCAGATGGAACGTCGCGGGCGTGTGCGGACAGTTCACCGAGATGATGTCCATGCGCGCGAGCATCTGGTCGAGGCTGTCCCAATAGGTCGCGTCGACCTCCTGCTCGATCTCCTCAGGCAGACGGCGGCGGTTGTGATAGTGCACCTGCAGGCCGAAGGCGGCCGCACGACGCGCGACGGCCTGACCGATGCGGCCCATGCCGATGATGCCGAGGCGCTTGCCGAAGATGCGGTTTCCGAGCATCCAGGTCGGCGACCAGCCGGTCCAGTTCGTGCGCGGGTCCTTGAGGAGCGAGGCGCCTTCGACGAGGCGGCGCGGCACCGCGAGGATGAGCGCCATGGTCATGTCGGCCGTATCCTCGGTGAGGACGCCGGGTGTGTTCGTGACGGTGATGCCCCGGTTGCGCGCCGTGTCGAGGTCGATGTTGTCGACGCCGGTGCCGAAATTGGCGATCAGCTTGAGCTGCGGCCCGGCCTGCGAGAGCACGGCGCGGTCGATGCGGTCGGTGACCGTCGGCACCAGCACCTCGGCGACCTTCACGGCCTCCACCAGCGCGCCCTGCGACATGGGCGTATCGTCAAGGTTGAGGCGCGCGTTGAAAAGCTCCCGCATGCGCGTCTCGACGATCTCCGGCAGCTTCCGGGTCACGACGACGAGTGGCTTTTTGGGGGCAATGGGCATGAGGAATGTCCGAAGCTCGCTCGTACGGCAGCCGCCTGCCGCAGTCTCGGCCCTCTCTAGCAGAACCCCCCGCGAACTCAAAGCCGACTAATCAGCGTGCGTTGCACACAAATTCGGCCTTGGCGGGCCGTTGCGCGGGGTGCATTGCCTCCCCGCGTGGAAGCCGCTAGAGCAAGTCGGCTGTTGAGCTATCTCAACAGTCACCTCAACACGCCGCGATCAGCCTAATCGAGAGCCCGCCGCATGCGCCTCACACGCTTCTTCCTGCCGGTCCTGCGCGAGACGCCGAAAGAGGCCGAGATCGTCTCCCACCAGCTCATGCTGCGCGCCGGCATGGTCAAGCAGGCGAGCGCGGGCATCTATTCCTGGCTGCCGCTCGGCCATCGCGTCCTGAAGAAGATCGAGCAGATCGTGCGCGAGGAGCAGAACCGCTCGGGCGCCATCGAGGTGCTCATGCCGACCATCCAGTCGGCCGACCTCTGGCGCCAGTCGGGCCGCTACGACGCCTATGGCAAGGAGATGCTGCGCATCAAGGACCGCCACGAGCGCGACATGCTCTACGGCCCGACCAACGAGGAGCAGATCACGGAAATCTTCCGCGACAGCGTGAAGTCCTACAAGGATCTGCCGCGCAATCTCTATCATATCCAGTGGAAGTTCCGCGACGAGGTGCGCCCGCGCTTCGGCGTCATGCGCGGCCGCGAGTTCCTCATGAAGGATGCCTACTCCTTCGACCTCTCGGCTGACGCCGCGCGCCACGCCTACAACCGCATGTTCGTCGCCTACCTGCGCACGTTCGCGCGCCTCGGGCTGAAGGCGATCCCCATGGCCGCCGACACGGGCCCGATCGGCGGCGATCTCAGCCACGAGTTCATCATCCTCGCCGACACCGGTGAGAGCCAGGTTTTCTGCCACACCGATCTCATCGAGACGCCGGTGCCGGCGAAGGACGTCGATTTCGACGCCGATCTCTCTCCGATCATCAAGCAGTGGACCTCGCAGTACGCGGCGACCGACGAGAAGCACGACGCGGCGAAGTTCGCGGCCGAAGTTCCCGCCGACAAGCAGGTCTCCGCGCGCGGTATCGAGGTCGGCCACATCTTCTATTTCGGCACGAAGTACTCCGAGCCCATGGGCTGCAAGGTGCAGGGGCCGGACGGCAAGCTCGTCGCCGTGCATATGGGTTCGTACGGCGTCGGCGTGTCGCGGCTCGTCGGCGCGATCATCGAGGCGAGCCATGACGAGGCGGGCTGCGTGTGGCCGGTGCCGGTCGCGCCCTTCGAGGTCGGCCTGATCAATCTCAAATCCGGCGACAAGGACACTGATGCCGCCGCCAATGCCGTCTACGAGAAGCTGACCAACGCCGGCATCGACGTGGTCTATGACGACACCGACGAGCGCGCGGGCGGCAAGTTCGCGACCATGGACGTGATCGGCATCCCGTATCAGATCGTCATCGGGCCGAAGGGCGTTAAGGCCGGCGAGGCCGAGATCAAGACGCGCAAGGGCGGCGCCAAGGAAACGATCGGTATCGACGCCGCCGTCGCCAAGGTGATCGATCTCGTCAGGGGGGGCCGCGATCTGGCCTGAGCGGGCCGAATCGCGGGATAGTCGGTTGCATGAGCCAGCCCGATCCCGGAGCCCGCGCCAATATCCGCACGTTCCTCGAGATGCAGGCGGCCGAGAAGGGTGCCGCCCGCAATACGCTCGACGCGTACGCGCGCGACCTCGATGATCTGGCGCAGTTTCTCGATGAACGCGGCCGTCCTGTCGAGGAGGCGACGCCGTCGGACCTCGCGGCCTACATCTCGCATCTGACGGCGCAGGGGTTCGCGACAGCGACGCGGGCGCGAAAGATCTCGGCCGTGCGCCAGCTCTATCGCTTTCTCATGATGGAGGGGATCGTCGACGAAGATCCCGCCGCGGGCCTCAGTGGTCCCAAGCTCGCACGGGCGCTCCCCAAGACGCTCTCCATTGCCGAGGTCGAGCGCCTGCTCGAAACCGCACACCAGCGGATCGACACCGCGACCGGCCGCGACCGCTTTCGCGCGCTGCGCCTGCACGCCATGCTGGAAGTGCTCTATGCCTCGGGAATGCGCGTCTCTGAGCTGGTCGCCCTGCCGCGTCAGGTTCTGGCCGGCGATCCGCGCGTGCTCACCATCACCGGCAAGGGCAACAAGCAGCGTCTCGTGCCGCTCAACAACGAGGCGCGCATGGCGCTCGACCGATATCTCACGGCGCTCGCCGATCCTGAAAATACATCACCGACACTTCGCCCCGCGAAATGGCTCTTCCCCGCGAAGAGCGCCGAGGGTCACGTCACGCGCCAGCACCTCGGCGTCGAGCTGAAGGAGCTTGCCGCCGAAGCCGATCTTGATCCCGAACGCGTCAGCCCACACGTGCTGCGTCACGCCTTCGCGAGCCACCTGCTCGATCGCGGCGCCGATCTGCGCGCCGTGCAGCAGCTTCTCGGCCACGCCGACATCTCGACGACGCAGATCTACACGCACGTTCTCGAAGAACGCCTCAAGAAGGTCGTCTACGAGAACCACCCTCTGGCCCGCGCCAAAATGGAGCCGGAGCGATAGCCGCCTGATCTGCCGCCATGCGCCTGACGGTGGCGATCGCCGCCGTCGCATCGGCGGTCTTCTTCATGCTGATGCCCGAAACCGCGCGCAGCGCCGAAAACCCAGCACCATCCAGCACGCTGCCGGAGCACACATGAGAACGGCGGTCGGATCGAAGCGCGGTCGACCTTAAGTCCGGCCCATTCCGCCGGCCTTGCGCTCCTGATTGCGCTGCCAGTAGAGGAAGGCCACGGCAACGATCGCCGTCAGGAACATGGTCGAGAGGATGTCGGGTCGCTGGACGAACGACAGCCAGAGATTCCAGCCGGTTTTGAAGCTCGGCGCCTTGCCGACGAGGAAGCCGTTGCCGACGATCACGATCAGCAGAACGCCCGCCGTCAGCGCAACCGTCGCCGCTATCTGAACGGCCCGTTTGAGCAACCTGGGAACCATGGCCTTCTTACCGGCCGCCACCAGCATCGTTCTCTCGATCATGGCGAATCTCCATCCAGAGCTTGCTCTAAGCCTATCTGACTCGCGGAGATTTTGCCACGTCGCGAAGGGCGCGATTGCGGGCCGGTCAGCGCACGCCGTGTGCGTTAGTGATGATCGCAGCCCTCTGCGATTTCGCGTCTCAGCTTCCGGCATGACCCGATGAGCTTGCCGATGGCCGCGCTCGATCCCGTGAGCGGAACCGCAATACTGCGCGCGATTTTGCCGACGTCTTCGGCACGACGCACCTCCAGCCGCCGTCCGTCCTCTTCGATGTCGAGCACAGTATCGCCAGGCCCGTTGAATGTGAGGCCATAGGCGCCTCCACTGAGCAGCAGCAATGACTTTGATCGACGGAATTCCAAGATCCTACTGCTGCAATAGTCGCCCTTCATCTCGACAAATCCCCTCGGATACTCATGGTATCGCCTCACCCCGCCCACTGCGAAGGGCTCGAGGTACACCTCGGCTACATAGATTTCCGGCTGGGAGGTCAATCCGATGAGCCCCGGCGTCATTCGGTCCGAAATCGACCATCCACCATCACCCTCGATGCAGGCAAATCCGAGCGCCTCATTGCCGATATCGACATGCGCGGAGAGGCCGAGCACGGGATGATGACCATAGGTCCAACGGGCGTTAGCAGCAGGCTGGATAGCTGAGCGGGGCGGTGAAGCCTCTTTTGCGGTCTCGGCCGCCTGCGTCGTCGAGAGATTTGCCTCGCGCGTCGAGGTCGGCTTTAGGTCGGAACGCGTACTCGGAACGGGCTGCTCGCAATGCAGCGGATCAGGCCCCTTCTCGGCGACCACGTTGTCGATGGGGCGGAGGCCGACTGTTGTGTTGGAGCTCTGCGTGCGCGAAGAATCCGCCACAGAACTCCACGATTGCCGATAGTAGACGCCCGTCTGCAGATTTCGGAACGAATGACAGAGATCGAGCGTCGTTTTGCCAGTTGGCAAAGCGTGGTCAGGATACTCCGGCCCGCTGGCAGTATTGCCGAAATTGAAGATGCCAAACCGATTCAAAAACGTGAGAGAGTAATCCCAACGCTGGATTCTAATCTTGGCTGTCGCGTCGGTCACGGCGACTGAGTATCTGAAATCCGCGATATCGAAGGGTACACTTCCTACATCGGACTGCAGCATCAAGTAATCCTTGGATAACTGCCCAAAGTATAATGCATGTACGATGGGAGGGTCGTCCGGCGTCGGCGACACTTGCCGCGAATATTCGATCGCAGTCTTCTCATCAGGCACTGCCTCTACAAGCATTTGACGGTAGGCAGCCGAGTGGAGAAATTCTGAACATGACAGTTGAGTGGCCGATTTCAAGCGAATAGGGCGTCGCGGCTCGTGTGCGGATAGAACTATGTCACGTTTCGCTCCGCCCGCCACCGCCTCATGCTCATTGAAATGGTTCACGGACAGATAATATGCTCGATCGTCGACATTCCGATACGAAGCACAGAGCACGAACTTGAGACCGTCTCGCCAGACGGGATTTTTTATTGGAATCTGATAATGACCGAGTTCACGAAGCGCCCCAATATTCTCTGAGATATCGGCACCTTGCCCGCTTGCGGACCTCATTTGCAGCACATATTCGATCTCGGTAACTCGCTTCTGGGTTATCATCTGCACGTTGACCGTGTGTGAGAAAATGCCTTCTGAGCGCCCCGTGGACACGCTCCCCCACACCCCACCAAAATTATCGATGACATTGGGCGGATATTCGATCTCAGGAGCCTTGACCTCCGGCGCGCTTTCCGATCCTGGGGCCTGGGATGCGATCTGCGGCTTGGCCGCCTGCACGTCGGGCTTTGCGGCAGGGCCGAAGGACATCTTTTCTTGCTCGGACGATCGCCGGAAGCGCCACCTGAGGGTGCATGCCTCATTCGATCGATTACTCCGGCAATCGGACGTCCGATACCGCGGCGCAAGATCGAGCGCTTCAGGGCCACGGAAAGGATCGTCGTTCAGGAACTGTAGATGCTGGTCCGAAACCTTCCGCCAGTTGCCTGGGCTCATCTCGAGCCAGACGTTGAAAGGGCATCCCGCGTTGTGACAGTTGCCGCCGACGATGTCGGACGTACACAGGTCGATATTGTCGACAATGATGGCCGGGCGACCGCCGAGCATGGTCTCGTGAACGCCCCCCATCTCTTTGGCAATGGCGTAATTCTGCTCAGCCTCACTTTTCTCCTCTGAATAGTGGACCACCTCATTGAGGCACCATTGCCGCCGTTCGCTGACATAATCCCGGATGGGCTTAGGCAGTGCCTTGAAAGCGGAACTCTTGGGTACAAACTTGGCAGGAGGCGGCGTCTGGGCCGTGGCAGATCCGATGCAAGCGCAAGAAATCACTACCGCCGCAAGACGGCGCACAAACTTTCGATACATTAGCCACTCCGAAAAATGTCCAGGCGCATCGTGGCACGGGCGGGAAACTGAACGCAAGAACGCCCCACCGTCCGAAGCTCTCGCCTTTGTCACAACCGGCCTCTATCGTGAGATGCAGATTCCTTCCTCAACCAGCCGGAGCCGCTACGCCCTATGCGCATTCTCGTGACCAACGACGACGGCATCGACGCGCCGGGTCTCCATGCGCTGCGCCAGATCGCCGAGGAGGTTGCGGGACCGGATGGTGAGCTCTGGGTCTTCGCGCCGGAGACGAACCAGTCGGGAACAGGGCACTCGCTATCGCTCAACGAGCCCTTGCGCATGCGCGCGGTCAGCCCGCGCGTCTATGCCGTGCGCGGCACGCCGACCGACAGTGTGATCATGGGCACGCGGCACGTGCTCAAGGATGGCGGCCCCGATCTCGTGCTGAGCGGCGTGAACCGCGGCGCCAACATGGCGGAGGACGTGACCTACTCGGGCACCATCGCCGGCGCCCTCGAAGGTACGCAGCTCGGCATCCGCTCCATGGCGCTCTCGCTCGCCTATGGCATGCGCTCGCCGGCCGACAACCTGCGCTGGGAAACGCCTATCGCCCACGCGCCGGGCATCATTCGCAAGCTGCTCGCCTACGAGTGGCCCGAAGGCACGCTCATGAACATCAACTTTCCGGATTGCCTGCCGGATGAAATCGCCGCGCTCGACGTCACCGAGCAAGGCCGCCGCGACATCAATCCCCTCGGCGTCGAAGAGCGGCACGACACCTGGGGCACGCCCTACTACTGGCTCGGCTTCGCCCGCCGCCGCTCCAATCCCAAGGAAGGGACGGATCTCTGGTCGGTCTATAATAACCGGATCTCGGTGACGCCACTGACGCTCAACATGACCGACCGGGCCATGCATCAAAAATTACGGGGCAGCTTGGCGCTCTGACCAGACTGCCCCGTGAGGGTCGGGACGCGGTGCCTAGGTTTGCGTACGAAAGACCGCGCCCGCTACTCGCTCAGCCCAGCCGTAGTTTCGGCTGCCTGAGGCTGAAATCTGCGTTGTCCTTTTCCTGGCTCTCCGGCCGGGAAAACAGGTTCTGAAGGATGGCCCACACGGCCTTCGAACGCTCGACGCGGGCCTGCTTCATGGACTTCTCGACCAGCTCGAAGTCGATCTTGGGATGCTCCCAGTTGCTGTTGCTCATGTTAGCTCACCTCAACTCTTGTTTTGTTTGTGCAATCTATATGCGCTATTATTTGCCGAGATTCAAACGAGCGTTCCTCAGTCCATGATTTAGATAATCTAATAGATCCATGCCGAAGCTGCTGCCGCCCCTGAATTCGCTCCGGGCCTTCGAAGCCACCGCCCGGCACATGAGCTTTTCCCGCGCCGCGGAGGAGCTGAATGTGACGCCGGCAGCCCTCAGCCATCAGGTGGCAGGTCTCGAATCCTTCCTGGGTGAGCGGCTTTTCAACCGCGCCTCGCGCACCATTTCGCTGACGCCGGCGGGCGAGCTTCTCTACCCCGGACTCAATGCCGCCTTTGGACAAATTCGCCAGTCCGTGGAACGGGTTATGGAGACCGGCGACGGGCAGATCCTGGTCGTCAGTGCCCCGCCCGGCTTCACGGCAAAGTGGCTGGTGCCGCGCCTTCACCGCTTCCTGGCCACCCATCCCGAACTCGACGTCCGGGTCTCGGCAAGCCTGACGCTCGCGAGCTTTGCCGGCGACGGCGTCGACGTCGCGATCCGCAACGCGCGGCCGCCCTTCCCGGGCCTCTGGTCACGCAAATTCCTCCAGATCGAGACCCTGCCGGTCGCGAGCCCGCGCCTGATCGAGCAGTACGGCCCGCTCGAGACACCGGACGATCTCGGCCGCTTCCCGATCATCCACGACGATTCGCTCGGCCGCATGTTCGGTCTGCCGACGTGGATGGACTGGCTCCGCGCCGCCGGCGCCGAGCACGTGGATCTCAGCCGCGGCCTGCACTTCTCGAGCGCCGATCACGCCATCGAGGCGGCATTGGAGGGCGCGGGCGTGCTGCTCGGGGTGCGCTCCCTCTCGATCGACGACGTGCGTCTCGGGCGGCTCGTCTTTCCCTTCTCGCTGAGCCTGCCGTCGGAGCGCGGCTTCCACATCGTGTGCCCGACGGGGCACGAGACGCGTCCCAAGATCGCTGCGTTCTGTGCCTGGGTTCTCGATGAGGCCGCGAGGCTCGGACTTGCCTGCACGGACGATACGCCGGCGCCCAAGGTTCGCGGGCGCCGCAGCGCGACGGCGGCGAACGCTACTGAAAGTGGTCCCAGCCCGTCCGCTGAGGCGCCAGCGTCACGCCCTCCGCGTCGAGCACGCGCACCTCGCGATCGGACGTGATCCGGCCGATGCGCGCGACCGCGACACCGGCGCATTCTGCGGCTGCCTCGAAATCGGCGCAGGCCGCCGAGGGAACAGCGGCGAGAATTTCGTAGTCGTCGCCCGCGGCGACCGCATCCCGTATGCGTGCCGGGTCGGCTGCGAGAGCGCGGCGCATGGCCGGCGAGAGCGGCAGGTCCGCTGCCGTCACGTGCGCACCGATGCCCGATGCGCGGCACATGCGGCCGAGATCCTTCATGAGCCCGTCGGAGAGGTCCATCGCGGCGCGTGCGTGCGTGCGTAGGGCCTCGGCAAGTGCCACGCGCGGTTGCGGCCTGAGATAGCGCCCGATGGCGTGCGCGGCCTCGTCGGCGCTCAGGCCGAGACGCGCCGCGAGCCCGCCATCCAGCCGGAGCGCGAGCCCGAGCGCGGCATCGCCGAGCGTACCCGAGACGTAGAGCGCATCGCCCGCCTCGGCTGCCGCACGCCGCACCATGCGCCCCGCCGGCACTTCGCCGATCACCGTGATGGCAATGGAGAGCCGGCCGGGCGTGCGGTCCGTATCGCCGCCCGCAAGCGCAATACCGAACGCCCGCTGTGCCGCGCCGAGGCCTTCGGCGAAGCGCGCCATCCAGTCGCGTTCCGGCGCCTCCGGAAGCGAGAGCGCCATGAGATAGATGCGCGGGGCGGCGCCCTTGGCCGCGAGATCGGAGACGTTCACCGCGAGGGCCTTCCAGGCGATGGCCGCCGGGTTGTCATCGGGAAGAAAGTGGACGCCGCCGACGACGGGATCGGTCTTCAGCACCAGCTCCATGCCGGGCGTGGGCGCAAGCAAGGCGCAGTCGTCCTTGAGGCCGAGCGCACCGGGATTTCCCGCCGCCAATGGCGCCAGGAACGTGCCGACGAGATCATCCTCGCCTTCGATGCGCGGACCGGCCGGCTTTCGGCTCACCGATGCTTCTCCATCCACTATTTTCGAAGCCTACCACGGATTTAGTGCGTCGCCGCACGATCGCGGTAGGCACGGGCGCCCTCGGTGTGGCACATCTTTGGAATAAAACTAACAAACCGCAGTCCGGAAACCGCCCCACATGACCGCCTTTCCGCGCCTCACGGCTCCGCTCGACCTCGGCTATATCAAGCTGCCGAACCGCGCCATCATGGGCTCGATGCATACCGGGTTCGAATATCTCGACCGGCATGTCGAACGCACGGCCCGCTTCTACGCCGAGCGCGCGCGGGGCGAGGCGGCGCTGATCGTCACCGGCGGCTACTCACCGAATGCGGACGGCCTGTTCGGTCCGGGCGGTCCCGAGATGAGCCGGCCCGAGCATCTTCCCGAGCACCGCATTATCACGAGCGCCGTCCACGCCGCGGGTGGCCGCATCGCGCTGCAGATCCTGCACGCCGGCCGTTACGCGAAGCACAAGGGCCTCGTCGCACCATCGACGCTCGCTTCGCCGATCAATCCCCTGCAGCCGCGCCGCATGACGGGCGCGGACATCGAGCGCACGATCGAGGATTTTGCCGTCGCGACTGCACTCGCGCGCGAAGCGGGCTACGACGGCGTCGAGATCATGGCCTCGGAAGGCTATCTCATCAACGAGTTCACGGCGCAGCGCACGAACGATCGCGACGACGAATGGGGCGGCAGCCTCGATAATCGACTGCGCCTGCCCGTCGAGATCATGAAGCGCGTGCGCCGGCGCGTCGGCGACGACTTCCTCATCATCTATCGCATTTCCTCGATCGATCTCGTCGAGGGCGGGCTCACGGGCGACGAGATCGTCGCTCAGGCGAAGGCCGTCGAGGCGGCGGGCGCTTCGATCCTCAATCAGGGCATTGGCTGGCACGAGGCGCGCATCCCGACGATCGCGCAGAAAGTGCCGCGCGCGGCGTGGACGTTCGCGGCGCGGCGACTGAAAGATGCCGTGAAAATTCCCGTGGTCGCCTCGAACCGCATCAACACGCCCGCGCTCGCGGAAGAGGTGCTGGCCTCGGGCGCTGCCGATCTCGTCTCCATGGCGCGGCCCTGGCTCGCCGATCCGCACTTCATGCGCAAGACGCGGGCTGGCAAATCGGATGAGATCAACGTCTGCATTGCCTGCAACCAGGCCTGTCTCGACTACATTTTCTCCAGCCGCGCCGCGAGTTGCCTCGTCAATCCGGTCACGGGCCGCGAACTCGATTTCGACGCGTTTCCCAAGCCTCAAAAGAAGAAGCGCGTCGCCGTGGTGGGCGCGGGGCCAGCCGGCCTCGCTTGCGCGACGACCGCCGCCGAGCGCGGACACGATGTGACGCTCTATGAAGCCGCACCATCGATCGGCGGGCAGCTCAACATCGCTCGCAACATCCCCGGCAAGGAGGAGTTCGACGAAACCATCCGCTATTTCGGCCGCATGATCGAGACGCGCGGCGTGGCGCTCAAGACGGGCGCCGCACCGGCCGCCGGTGATCTCTTCGGCAAGTACGACGAGATCGTGATCGCAACCGGCGTCAAGCCGCGCAGACCGGACATCCCCGGCATCGACGATCCGCGCTGCGTCTCCTACATCGATATCCTCATGGGGCGCGTGCAGGCGGGACGGCGCGTGGCGATCATCGGCGCGGGGGGGATCGGCTTCGACGTCGCGGAATACCTGTCCGGTCCCTCGCAAAAGGAAGCCGCGAACGTCGCGCATTTCCTCGACGAATGGGGCGTCGACACCGATATCGCCGTGCCGGGCGCGCTGGAGACGCCGGCCGAGCCGGAGATCAAGCGCCAGATCGTCATGCTGCAAAGGAAGCCCGGACGCATGGGCCGCACGCTCGGCCTCTCGACGGGCTGGGTGCTGCGCATCGCCCTCGCCAAGCGCAAGGTCGCGCAGGTTGCCGGCGTCAGCTACGAGAAGATCGATGCCGAGGGCCTGCACATCCGCGTCGGCGAGGAAGCGCGCGTGCTGCCGGTCGATACGATCGTGATCTGCGCCGGCCAGGAAAGCGAGCGCACGCTCGCCGAGAGCCTCGTTGCCGCCGGCACGACACCGCATCTGATCGGTGGCGCCGATGTCGCCTCCGAGCTCGATGCCATGCGCGCCATCGATCAGGGCGTGCGGCTCGCCTACGCGTTCTGACCGGTCAGCCCATGAGCTCGGCCTCGGTCCATCCGAGCTCGGTCATCTCGGGCGCGCGCGCATTCGTATCCGCGGGACCGTCCATGATGAACTCGTCGAGCTGCGGCGGCTTGACGGACGTGCCCGCGAGCATGGCATGGACCTGACCGCGATGGTGCACCTGATGCAGGAACAGATGCGCGAGCAGGTCGTCGGTGCGCGTGATCTGAATGCGCTTCCCCCGGTGAACGCTCGAGTGCCCTTCGAGCCGCGCCGGCGTCAGCGACATGCAAAAGGCGAGCAGCCGCTCATCGACCGCCGCCTGCGCGTCGGCCAGCGGCCCGATCGCGTCGAAGGGCTTCCGCACGTCCCACGCCCTGGGGCCGAGCGTGCCGCCTTCGAGCGCATCGACATAGAACCAGTCAATGGTCAGGTTGTGGTTGAGCGTGGCCTTGATCGACGGAAAGAAGCTCGTGCGCTTGGCTTCGAACTCACCGGGGGCGAGCTGCTTGCAGGCATTCATGAGGCGCAGGTTGGCGAGCCGGTTGGCCTGTGCGAGCTTGCGGAAATGGCGAACGCTCATGAGATCATCTCCTGCGGTTTTTATGCGCGCATCTTACAGGGCGGCGGCCGCCCGTGTTAGGCGAGTGGTGATGGACACGATTGCAGGCATCGCTAAAGGCTCAGCAGAGCCGCGCGCCCTCTCTTCCCCCTCTCCCCGCTCTTCGCGGGGTGAGGGGCGGGAGCTTGCTGAAGCGTCGGCGTTTGCCGCCGCCCCTCACGTCGCGCCGAAAGCACGCGCTTTCTTCCCCTTCTCCCC
>JAEWIJ010000134.1 GCA_023387235.1 Pseudomonadota bacterium | reverse complement strand
GGCGGGGAGAGGGAGAAGAGGGGCGCTAGCCGCTCGTTTCAAGTTTCAAAAGACGGGGGCCGGGGGTGTCCCCCGGGCGGGTTGCAAGGGCGGCAGCCCTGCTCGCGTCGAAGACGCGATCGCGATCTTACCGATGCCCGCGGCTCGTGAGACCGGCCTGCATCCGCTCCAGCGCTGCCCGCAACCCTTCATCGGCGACGGCGGCGACGAGGGGCGCAGTCTCGCTGCGGTCGAATGCACGGCGCGCCGGCCGTGCCGCCGGCAGAGGCGGCAGCGCACCCTCGACGGGCGCCTGTATGATGCGCAACTCGGCGACGGCGCGGTAGCCGAAGTGGGCGTTGATGCGCTCGATGATCTGGCGGGCGCGATACTGGACGTCGATGCCGCGGCCGAGGTCGACGCGCAGAACGAGGGTCGCAGCGCGCCGCTCGGGACCGCCAGCGTCCTCAGCGCCCTCGCTCATGCGGGGCCACTTGAGGCGGTCCGGCGAGGTGTAGCGGGCGAGGTCCTTGCCGACGATCCCGGCCCAGTCCGTGAGCAGGGCCGCGGTCGAAAAACCGAAGCGCTCGAAGGCCTTGCGGGTCAGGCTCGGCACCATGCTGCCGACCGCCTTGGCACCGTAGGCGCCCTTGGCCGGCGTGAAATTGCGTGACATTTGCGACATGTACGGAACTCGGCTCGTTGAGAGCGCCCCCGCTCAGTTCCCATTCGGTCGAGTCGTGCTTAACATCGGGTTAATGATTCGGGGCGCGGGCGCAGGGCAATCGCATGACCGCTGCGGCAAGACTGCAACATATCTGGCCGGCCCCCGGTCTGGGCACGGTCGCGGCGCTGCTCGACTGGTACGAGCGCGAGCGGCGCGACCTGCCGTGGCGGATGGCGCCCGGCAAAGCGGCGGACCCGTACCGCGTCTGGCTGAGCGAGATCATGCTTCAGCAGACGACCGTCAAGACGGTCATCCCTTACTACCTGAAGTTTCTCGCGCGATGGCCGGACGTGGTGGCGCTGGCGGCTGCTGATCTCGATCACGTGCTCGCGGCGTGGGCGGGCCTCGGCTACTACAGCCGCGCGCGCAATCTGCATGCTTGCGCAAAGACCGTGGTCGAGCAGCACGGCGGCGCGTTCCCGGACACCGAAGCGGCGCTCGGCGAGCTTCCCGGCATCGGTCCCTATACGGCGGCCGCCATCGCGGCGATCGCGTTCGGCCGCCGCGCGACGCCTGTCGACGGCAACATCGAGCGCGTCATCGCGCGGCTCTTCGCGGTGGCCGAGCCGGTGCCGGGTGCCAAGGCCGAGTTGCGACGTCTCGCGAACACGCTCACGCCGAGGAAGCGCGCGGGTGACTACGCGCAGGCCATGATGGACCTCGGCGCGAGCATCTGCACGCCGCGTCGCCCCTCATGCCTCGTGTGCCCGATCGAGGGCGACTGCGCCGCGCACGCCATGGCTATCGAGGCGAGCCTGCCCGCGCGCGCCGTCAAGAAGCCGCGTCCCGAGCGCTTCGGCACGGCCTTCCTCGCGATCAGTGAGAGCGGGCGCATTCTGCTGCGCCAGCGTCCGCCGACGGGGCTGCTCGCGAGCATGCTCGAAGTGCCGTCGACCGAGTGGACCGAGATGCGCCCAGTTGCGAAGGACGCGCTGCGCCGTGTCCCTGTTCGTGGCGACTGGTGGCCGGTCGTCGGCACCGTCGTGCACGTGTTCACGCACTTCCGCCTGGAGCTGACCGTCCATCGCGCGCTGGTGCGCGACGAGGCGGTGGTCGATCTCTGGGCGGAGCCGGAGCGCTGCCGCTGGGTCCACCGCCGCGATCTCGAAGACGTCGCGCTCCCGAGCGTCATGCGTAAGGTCATCGCGCATGGAATGCCGGGGGCGTGAGAGATCGAGGCCACCAGCGCCTATCCGGTCGGGTCAGGGAATGCGGCAGAGTTCAGGTTGTGCCCCAAAGCTGAGTGCTTGGGAGCGAAACGCTCCTCTCTAGTTCTTCACGACCGCCGGAGGGGTCCACTGGCCGCGGGTGATCGCGTCATCCGGCCAGTACGCACGGACGTAGAGCGAGAATTCGCCGTCCTTGGGTGACGGCAGCCAGTTGGCGCGCTCGGCCAAATCGGTCGGCTCCTCCGGCTGCACGTAGACCGTCAGCGATCCATCGGCTGCCTTTCGCAAATCCTTGTTCTTGGTACCCACCGAGTAGCGCCTGATCGCGTTGGGCTCGAAGAAATGGTGCCGGTTGTACATTGTGAGCGACCAGAAGCCCCTTACCGGCGGGAGCTGGCCATTCGGGAACGTGACGGTGTAGCGATTAGTGCCGCTCAGCCGCTGCCCGACCTCGTCGAGGTCCTGGTAGAAATACTTCGTCTCTTCGGGCTTGTTGACGAGGATGTTGGACTTCCCGACAGCGGTACGGGTGAAGTAGTCGGTACCGAACGCCGCGCCGTTGTCGATGGTCGTCCAGTTGTGAGGGAGCGGGACCCCGTAATTGCGGAACTGGAAGAGCGGTGCCACCAGATCCTCGTCGGCCTTCTTGGCCTCGTCGATCATCGCCGCCTTGAGTTTCGGATCCCTCTCCCCGGCCGCGATGAGTTCGCGCAAGGCGGCATATCGTGGCTCTTCGCCCGGTAGTGGCGTAGCGTCATCGAGCAGCAGGGGTAGCTGATCGAAGAACGTCTCAGGGAATACCCATTTCGTCTCGGCCCCGCCGGCGTCGTTCTGCGGGAAGTACGGCAGCTTCGACCAGTCGTGGTTCTTCATCTTTCCGTCAAACTCGGCGAGCGGGTAGGCGTCGACGAGGTTGATGACGTCCTGGATGGCGCGCTTGTCTTCCGGCGTGTCGTCCTGGAACGCGCGTGGGGCGAAGAAGCCCGTGTTCGTCCCCGAGCGGAAAACCTTTGTGATCCCCGCCGGAACCTCGCCATCCCAGGTAGGCCCGACCAAGAGATAGAAGCCTGGCTTCGTTCCGTACATCGCGCCGAGGTCCGCGAAGCTATCAGTCCGCAGGTCGACGATCTGATACACCCAGAAGCGTTTGCCGAAGTCGGGCACTTGCACGACGACCGGGCTCACGTCGAGGGCGAGTGGTCCGCCGCCATAGACGACATCCTGATTTGGACAGGCGACCGCGCGCTCCGCCGGGTCGATGTAGTCTGTGAGCATTGCCATGCGGTTGATCGGGGCGAACGGCAGAACGCCACCGAGCAGACCTGGCTCCGGCGCCTTTCCGAACCCCAGCCGCTTATTGTAGATGTTTGCCATCGGCCAAGCCCAGAGGTATGCGTCGCGCGCCAGCAACCGAGCGTAAGCTTCCGTGATGCGCGTGCCAGGAATGGGACCTGGAAAAGCGCTCGTCTTGCGATTGTCGGTCGACTGCATCGTATGTCTCCTTGGCACATGGGCACTGTGGCCTACGCAGCTGCCTCGCTGAGGCCCTTGATCACGCAAGCCACAATCCGAGGGCCCTCTGAAATCAGGAAAAACCCCCGACTCCAACTGGCCAACCCTTAATGCCCGCTGTTGAGATGAACCGCTTGCGTTTGCCACGGACGCATTCAGCCGCGCACGTCGGCTACTGGCCCACCCTGAAGGTGAGGCGAGCGAGGCGTGGGCGCAGTGGGGCTGACTCGGCGTCAGGCTCTCCTTCCGCGCTCGCCCCTACCTCTGCGCCGCCAGCACGATCGCTTCGGGTGGCGTGCGGGCCCAGGCGTTGCCGCTCTCGCCGAGGCGTCGGCCGACCTCGAACAGCGGCCGCATGTAGGCCGGATCGAAGGCCTGCTTGCTCTTCACGTCGAAGCTCTGTGGGATCGAGGCGAGACGGAAGGCGGCGCCGTCGCGCTCGGCAATGGCGAAGATCTGGTTGAGATCGCCCATGCCCTGGTTCTTCGTGAGCGTGAAGAGCGAGCGCGCGCTGATTGCCAGCACGGTCGGCTGCACCGCCTCGTACTCGGGACCGATCTTGCCGTTGCGGATGACGTAGATCGTGCGCTGCGGCGGCTTGGGATAAAGGCGGTCGAAGGTCTTGAGCGAGAACTGCGCCGGCGCGAGGAACACCTGTCGCGTTGGGCCGCCGTCGACATGCATCTCCTCGAAGACCTTGTCGCCGACGCGTACCTTGACGTGCACGGGCGGGAAGATGCCCGGAAGCGAGGCCGAGGCGAGCAGCACGTCGCGGAAGAGCTGGGCGGCTTCGCGGTCGCTGCCGGCGGCGACGGCGATCTCTCCCATGTTCCAGATGACTTGGCGCTGCGCGTCGAGGTTGGTCGTGCCGACGAGGAGCAGGCGGCCGTTGCGGTATTCCTGCGCGATCTCGGCCAGCATGCGCCGGTCGACGTGCTTGGCGATCAGGTTGCGCAGCGGCGTTGAATCGGCCAGCGCCTCGGCGCCGAGGAGACCGGCCAGCACCTGCGGCGTGGCGACGGCGCTCGAGTCGAAATTGTTCCAGAGCTCCGTAAGCTGGCCGTCGTAGCGCGGCCCGAGAAAGGCATAGGGCGCGATGAGCGCGCCGGCGCTGACCCCGGTTACCACCTCGAAGCGCGGGCGATTGCCGCGTTTCGACCAGCCGGTCAGCAGGCCGGCACCGAATGCGCCA
>JAEWIJ010000098.1 GCA_023387235.1 Pseudomonadota bacterium | reverse complement strand
CCGAGCATGTAGCGAAACTTCGCTGCCTGGTTCACGATCGGGTCGATCATGTGTGTGATGAAATCGAAGATCTGGATTTCCGCGATGGGACGCATCCCTGTGATAGCGGCGCCGACAGCCGCGCCGGCAATGGCCATCTCGGAAATGGGCGTGTCGCGCAGACGCTCCTTGCCGTACTTCTCGATGAGGCCGCGCGTCGCGGCGAAAATGCCGCCGATCTTGCCGACATCCTCGCGCATGACGAACACGCGCGGGTCGCGCGCCATCTCCTGGTCGATGGCTTCGCGGATGGCCTCGCCATAGCCGAGCTCGCGCGCCGACTCGTGCCCCGGTCCGGGCTCGGGGCCAAAGTCCTGATGCGGCGCCGTCACGGCATTCTCGAACACCGCGATCGTCGGCTCGGCCGCGAGCTTCGCCGTCTCGACGGCCTTGGTCAGCTCGGCTTCGACCGCGTCACGGATCTCGGCGAGGCGCGCCTCCGTTACCTGCCGCTCCTTCAGACGATCGCCGGCGCGACGGATGGCATCGCGCTCCTCGCGCCAGACGCGGTCTTCATCCTCGCCGCGATAGGCAGGCAGGTTCGCGCGCATGGAGTGGTCGCCCCAACGCCAGGTGATGCACTCGATGAGCGACGGTCCCTCGCCATTGCGCGCACGGGACGCGGCGCGGCTCACGCTGTCGTGGACGGCGATGACGTCATTGCCGTCGATGGTCTCGCCAGGCATGGAGTAGCTGGCCGCGCGGCGCGAGAAGCGGTCGATGGCGGCGACATCGGTGATGCGCGTCGAAAGCCCGAACTGGTTGTTCTCGAGCACGAACACGACCGGCAGCTTCCACACGCTCGCCATGTTGAGCGCTTCGTGGAAGATGCCCTCGTTCGATGCGCCGTCGCCGAAGAACACGACGCAGATCTGGCCGCTGCCGCGCAGCTTCGCCGAGAGCGCCGCGCCCGTGCCGAGGCCGATGCCCGCACCGACGATACCATTCGCGCCGAGAATGCCGCGCTCGATGTCGGCAATATGCATGGAGCCGCCGAGGCCCTTGGAATAGCCGGTCTCGCGGCCGAACAGCTCCGCCGCCATGCGCATGAGGTCAGCGCCCTTGGCGATGCAGTGCCCGTGACCGCGGTGATGACTGACGATGTAGTCCTTGTCCTCGATCGCGGCGCACGCGCCGACGGCTATGGCCTCCTCGCCGACGTAGGAGTGGGCCGTTCCCTTGACGAACCCCTCGAGGAACAGCTCGTGGACGCGCTGATCGAAGCGGCGCACGCGCTGCATCTGCTGGTAGAGACTCTCGAGCAAGGGGGTGTCGATCGTCCGGGCGTCCATGGGCGCTTCCTCCGAGGCACAGGCGGCTTTTTTGTTGGTTCGATCGTAGCCGATGGCCCGAAATTGGGAAGATGCATTGGGGCGCTGCATACCCTGTGCGGCGCGGCGGCGAAGACTGTATGATGGCGGCAACAACGAAGCTTCCGTGGGGAAATGCCTGTTATGACCATGATCTACGATCCGGCCCATCCGATCGTGCGAGCCGATCCCTATCCGGCTTACGCGCGCCTGCGTGAGGAGGAGCCCGTGCACTGGCATCCGGGGCTCCGGTGCTGGATCCTGACGCGCTATGAGGATGTGGCGGCGGCACTTTCCGGGCCGAGCATGAGCCCGGACCGGTTGACGCCGTTCTATGCGGCGCTGCCCGAGCAGACGCAGAGCCTGCTCGCCGAAATGATGCGCTACCTGAACCTCTGGATCGTCTTTCGTGATCCGCCGGCGCACACGCGGTTGCGCGGCCTCGTCGCCAAGGCCTTTCTGCCGGGCACGATCCTCGGTTTCAGGCCGCTCATCGAGAAGATCATCGTGCGCCAGCTCGACAAGCTCGCCGAGAAGGACGAGGCCGACTTGGTCGCCGACTTCACCATGCCGCTGCCGGCGCTCGTCATCATGGCCATGATGGGCGTGCCGGAGGATCGCCTCCACGACGTCAAGGGCTGGTCGGACGACATCATGCTCTTCATCGGCACGGCACGCGCGACGCCCGACAAGTACGAGCGCGCCAAGCGCGGTGCCGTCGGCATGGCCGCGCTCTTTCGCGAGGAGATCGAGAAGCGCCGCGCCGATCCGGGCGACGACCTGCTGAGCCTCCTGATCGCGGCGCGCGACGAGAAGGACCGTTTGAGCGAGGACGAGCTGGTCGCGACGGCCATGCTGCTGCTTTTCGCCGGTCACGAGACGACGACGAACCTGCTCAGCACCGCGACGCTGACCATGATGCGCAACCCGGATCAGCGTGCGCGCCTTGCGGCCAATCCCGACATGATCTCGACGGCTGTCGAGGAGTTCCTGCGCACGGAGGCGCCGACGAACGCCATGGGCCGCGTGGTGCGCAAGACGCACGAGGTGCGCGGCGTGACGCTCAAGGAGGGCGACCGGCTCTTCGCGATCATCAACGCGGCGAACCGCGATGGCGCGCAGTTCCCCGATCCCGACAAGGTCGATCTCGCCCGTCAGCCGAACCGTCATCTTACGTTCGGGCAGGGCGCGCACTTCTGCCTCGGCGCGCAGCTCGCGCGTCTCGAAGCGCGCATCGCGATCCCCGAGCTGATTGCGCGGTTCCCGAACATGGCGCCGGGCTCATTGCCGCCCGTGTGGCTCGACAGCCTCGTCATGCGCGGGCTCAAGTCGCTGCCGGTCAGGACGGGGCGATAGGGCAGACTTGCTCAGCTCACCTTCGCCCTCAAGGCCCACGCGCGCGTCATGAGATGGATCGATCCGTCGGGCGCGCGGGGAAGTGTCTCCGCGAGACTTGCGCGCAGGCGCTCGCGTGCGTCTTCCGAGAGGCTCTTGCAATAGCCCGGTGCGGGGCCGGCGCCGAGCGTGAAGGGATGCCAGTAGTCGTCGAAGTCCTTGAAGATCGATGGCCGCTCCAGCGCCGTAACCTCGATCGATGCGAGGCCGGCGTCGTGTGCCATGTCGCGCAGTCCGTCCGGGGTGCAGAAGGGAAAGCGCCGATCCTCGGTCAGAGCGAGAGCGTTCGGATCGAGACGCGTCGCGGCAATCCAGAAGGCGCGCATGAACTCGATGCCGCCGCCGGGATAGTCCCAGACGTAGAAGGCGATGGTTGCACCCGAGCGGGCGACACGTTGCATCTCGGCGAGGGCCTGCGCGCGATCGGGCACGAAATTGAGGACGAGCGCGGAGACGACCATGTCCGCGGAGCCGGTATCGATGGGCAGCGCTTGTGCCTCACCGACGCGAAAATCGACGCGCGGATCGGGAACGTTGGCGCGTGCTTTGTCGAGAAAGCCTTGCGATGGATCGATGGATGTGACGCTGAGGGGTACGCATTGCTCGACGATCGCTGCCGTCAGTGCGCCGGTGCCGCAGCCGACATCCAGCCAATCCTTGGCGCGCGGCGCACCGAGCCAATCCAGGAAGGCCGGTGCGATCTGCCGGCTCCAGCGTCCCATGTACTGGTCGTAGCTGTCGCCGGCCTGCCATGCATCGTGACGGGTCGTGTCGGCCATGCGCCTCTCCATCGTATGGAAGCAGCATGATTGTCGCCACCGTACGCCAAAACAGGGCAGTCGACCACGAGGACGAAGCTCGCGTTTGGTTCAGGTCGGTCCGTCAGTGGCGCCCTTGCTCCAGTAGCGCCAGGAGCGGCGGCGTGGTGGAGCGGCGCACGCCTTCGAGTTCGAGCAGGCGCTCCTTCGTCGTCGCGCCGCCGGGGGCGGAGAAGCCGCCGATGCGGCCGCCGCTCGCGAGCACGCGATGGCAGGGGATGATGATCGGGACGGGATTGCGGCCCATGGCCTGGCCGATGGCGCGGGCGGCGTCGGGTGCGCCGACGTCGGCGGCGAGCGCACCGTAGGTCGTCGTCCGGCCCCAGCCGATCTCGCGCAGGGCGGCATATATGCGCTGGTGAAACGGGCTGCACCGCTCCAGGTCGACGAGGATGCCGTTGAAGTCCACCGTGCGGCCGACGAAGTAGCGCTGCAGAGCTACGATCGTCCACTGCACCCAGGGCGGTTCCTCATCCGGCACGGCCGCCGTTGCGCGCAGCGACATACGGCGTTCGGTGGCCGACGCGTCGCTCTCGGGGAGCTGCAGGCGCGTCAGGCCACCGTCAGTCCATGCGATACCGCACGTTCCGAACGCCGTCGGAAAGAGGAGGTAGCGTTCGTCGGCTTGTTTCGTATCGCGGCTCATGGTCTCAACTCCTGAGGCGGCTCCTTGCTTCTAGTGTGATGATTCCGGTGGCGCTTGCGATTGCGAAGTGCCCACGAGAGTGTGGGGAACTTCGCAGCTCACAATCAATCCGGGCTGCTGGAATAGGCCTCGATGTGGTGGCCATCCGGGTCGATCACGAAAGCTGAGTAGTAGTTCGGCGAATAGTTCTCGCTCACACCCGGCTTCCCGTTGTCCTTGCCGCCTGCGGCGAGCGCGGCCTTATGGAAGGCATCGACGCTCTTGCGTGTTGGTGCATCGAAGCACAGATGCAGGCCTGTTTCGGGATGCATTGCGGTCGCGCGGCCCGATTTCAGGATCCAGAACTCCGCCGCGTCCTCGCCATAGCCGGCGCTGGTGTCATCCTTGCTGAGACAGGTGTAGCCGAGCGGCTTCAAGGCGGCGTCATAGAACTTGCGGGCCTTGGCGATGTCGGTGCTGCCAATCGAGACGTGATTGATCATGGTCCTACTCCTTTGATCGCTTTGGGCTCGGTTGAGCTCGGTATTCATGTGGTCGTGGCCCCGGCCGCGCACCAGGGAAAGGGCCAAAGACTGGCGCGCGGCCGGGGCGTTCGGCCTCAGTACATGGATGACATGTACAGTGGCACGTGCCGCCGAGCGGGGTAGCGGTCCTCGCCACCGCGCGCCGCGTAGGACGTGATCTCGCTCCGCTCGAGCCCGATGTCATGCAGCGTCCGGCCATCGAGGGCGGACAATGCCTGGACGGTCTTCAGATACCGCCGGCGCGCCAGATAGGCCTGCCAACGGCGCCGACCCCAGCCGGTCAGCCGGGATATCAGGGTCGGGTGGGTCTGCTCTTCGGCCCTTGTCAGGGCCTGCCTCAGTACGGCTTGCATCATGATCGATCTCCTGGGCTATGCTTGTTTTATGGGTGCGCCGGACGTTGAGCGCCGGCGACGAGCGGACAATGCCTGAAGCCAACTGACAGCCTTGTGTCAGCAGGTCCTGAGGCTCCTGACAGGGTGCTGTCAGGAGGCTTGCGGTAGAGGGGGCAGGAGCCCGAAAGTCCTCACTCAAGCGCGCCCCGGAGACGCGACATGCGCCGAGCCGACCGTCTTTTCGAGATCATCCAGCACATGCGGCGCAAGCCGACCGTCAAGGCACGCGAGCTGAGCGAATCGCTCGAGGTGTCGGAGCGGACGATCTACCGCGACGTGCGGGATCTGATCGCCAGCGGCGTGCCGATCGAAGGCGAGGCTGGCGTCGGCTATGTGCTCAAGGCGGGCTTCGATCTACCGCCGCTGATGTTCAAGGAGCAGGAGATCGAGGCGCTGGTGCTCGGCGCCCGCATCGTCGAGAGCTGGGCGGATGCGGAGCTGGCGGCCGCGGCGACGGACGCGATCGCGAAGATCGAAGCCGTCATCCCGGATCAGCTCAAGGTCTACATGGCCAATACCGCGCTGCTGGCGCCTTGCGCCCACTATATGGCGCCCATTTCCTTCGATCTCGCGGAGCTCAGACGCGCGGTCAGGAGCCGCCTCAAGATCCGCTTCCGCTACACGGACGTTCTGCGCCAGGGCAGCGAGCGCACGGTGCGGCCGCTGTCGCTCGCGTTCTTCGGGCCGGTGTGGGTGATGGCCGCCTGGTGCGAGCTCCGGACAGACTTCAGGACCTTCCGCCTCGACCGCATGGAGGGCTTTTCGGTCACCCCGGACCCGTTCAAGCCCGAGCGTGGCAAGACGCTGCACGACTTCCTGAAGCGGCCGTCGACCTGGACGCGCGGGGCGCTGGCGCCGGCGACCAGCGAGGTTGAGGCCGAATTCGAGGACGGCTAACTGCCCGAACCAACGCGAAATTGCTGGCCGGTATGCATTAACCGCATCCCCAAATGGCTCAGTATGTGCTGGCTTATAATAAGCCACGTATATATTCTGCCGTTTTATGACGACCGACCCCTTTCTGACCCGAGCCCTGGGCTTCCTGCTGGCGGATGTCTCGCGCCTCATGCGCCGCCGCTTCGATGCGCGCGCCCGCGAAATCGGCCTCACGCGAGCGCAATGGCGCGTGCTGACGCAGCTCCGCCGCCGCGAAGGCATCAACCAGACCGCGCTTGCCGAGATCATCGAGATCGAGCCGATCTCGCTCGGCCGCCACATCGACCGTCTGGTCGAGAAGAATTTCGTCGAGCGCCGTGCTGATCCGCGCGACCGGCGCGCATGGCGCCTCTACCTGACGCCTGACGCACAGCCGGTCATGGATCGGCTGCGTGCGCTCTCGAACGTCAACCGCAAGGAAGTGCTGCAGGGCATTCCGAACGAGGAGTCCGAAGCTCTCATCGAGACGCTGCTCAAGCTCAAGGCCAATCTGACGGCGCTGGAAGCCAGCGAGCCCGCCGAGAGCGACACCAAGACCAAAGCCGCGGAAGAGGACTGAGACGCGCCATGCAAAAGAGCGCGACAGAGCCGGAACGGGAGCCGGCGAAGCCCGCAGGAAGCGGTGCGGCGCGCATGATGGGCGGCCGGTTCCGAACGGCGTCCCGCCGCTCGCTCTCGATCCTCGCCATTGCGCTCATCGGGCCGCTGGTCGCGCTGATGGCGGGCGGATACCTCTACCTTTCCGGCGGCCGCTACGTCTCGACCGACAATGCCTATGTGAAGGCGGACAAGATCGCCGTCAGCGCCGATATCGACGGCCGCGTCGTCGAGGTTTTCATCGAGGCCGATCAGGCGGTCGCGCGCGGCACGCTTCTCTTCCGCATCGACCCGCAGCCCTTCAAAATCGCGCTCGACCGCGCCGAGGCCCAGCTCGCCGCCGCCCTCCAGGACGCGCGATCGGTACGCGCGCTCTACGATCAGAAAACGGCGCGCCTCAAGTTCGC
>JAEWIJ010000039.1 GCA_023387235.1 Pseudomonadota bacterium | reverse complement strand
TATCTCACGGGCTCGTTCGCTCTGCGCTTCGACACGAACGCGAAGATCGCCAATCAGCTTCTCGGCTTCCTCTTCGAGGGCTATGGCATCGACTACATCGACAAGCGCAATGCGCTGGTCAACGCGGTGACGCTCGAGGATGTCAAGCGCGTCGCTGCCCGCCTGTTGAAGGCTGACGAGCTGATCGTTACGGTTGTCGGCAAGCCGCAGGGTTTGGCGAAGTAGCAAGTTTGTGCGCGGAACCTGCCGGGTTCCGGGCACGTTTGGAAATTTGATGCCAATTTCGAGAAGTCGATGCGCGAGCCAGTCCCGGCGCGTCGGCTTCTCGATTGGCATGTGAGCGTGATTTCAAGGGGAGCTGATCATGGCCGATCCCGTCGAGCTGGATGTTTCGGGTTCGGCCTCTCAGCGGCTCTATCATCAGAGCATTGCCGGCTGTCTCGATGGGCGCATCGGCACGCACGGGCTCGACCGCGCCACTTTAGCTGCGTGGCTCGACAAGACGGCCGAGCCGCTCGCGAAACTCAAGGCCGTCCACGACGACGGCAGCCTGCCGCTTCTGCGCCTGCCGCGCGAGGATGCCGACATCGTTGTTGCCGAAGCGGCTCTGAAGAAGCTCTCGGCCGGCGCCAGGATGATCGTCTTCCTCGGCATTGGCGGCTCGAGCCTCGGCGGTCAGGCGCTCGCCCAGCTCGCGGGATGGAACATCCCCGGCGCGGCCGATGCCGAGCAGCGCAGTCGTCCGCGCACGCGCTTCTATGACAACCTCGATGGCTCGACGCTGGCGCTCGCCTTCAAGGACGTCGATCTCGCGACGACGCGTTTCGTCGTCACGTCCAAGTCGGGCGGCACGTCCGAGACGCTGGTGCAGGCGCTCGCCGCGCTCAAGGCGGTGGACGATGCCGGTCTCGGTGCGCGATCGGCGGAGCTTTTTCTCGGCATCACGGAGCCGGCGCGCCCGGGTGTGCGCAATGGCCTGCGCGAGCTTCTGGCGAGCCGCAATATCCCCATGCTCGATCATCCGACCGGCATCGGCGGGCGCTATTCGGCGTTGACGGTCGTGGGGCTCGTTCCTGCCATGGCACGCGGGCTCGATCCGCGCGCATTGCGCGCCGGCGCCGATGCCGTGCTGCAGCAGGCGCTCACGGCGTCGCATCCCTCGGCCTCGGCGCCTGCCGTGGGCGCCGCCCTCGCCGTCGCGCTCGCGCGCGAGAAGGCGACGCGGGTCATGGTCTTCATGTCCTATGCGGATCGCCTGCAGCGGCTCGGCGCCTGGTACGTGCAGCTCTGGGCCGAAAGCCTCGGCAAGGGCGGGCAGGGCACGACGCCGCTCGGCTGTCTCGGCCCGCTCGACCAGCATAGCCAGCTCCAGCTCTTCATGGATGGCCCGCGCGAGCACGCGTTGACCGTGCTGCGCGTCAGGAACGCCGAATCAGGGCCGGTCATCGATCCGGCGCTCGCCAAGATCGCCGGCCTCGAGGTCATGGCCGGGCGCTCGGTCGCCGAATTGGTCGCCGCGCAAGCTCAGGCGGTGCCGGAAGCGCTCAATCGTGCCGGCAGACCGGTGCGGACAATCGACATCGAGCGGCTTGACGCGACAACGCTCGGCGGCTTGATGATGCACTTCATGATCGAGACGATTCTCGCCGGCTGGCTCATGGGCCTCGATCCCTTCGACCAGCCTGCCGTCGAGCTCGCCAAGGTGCTCACGCGCGAGCGGCTGTCCAAGTAGGGCATAGACGGCCGCTTCGCGCGCTCTGCGACGGGGGATAAGCGGCGCGCATGGCTGTCCGCCAGCTCACACCGGAGACGATCAACCGCATCGCGGCCGGCGAGGTCGTCGAGCGTCCGGCGAGCGTCGTCAAGGAGCTCGTCGAGAACGCCATCGACGCCGGTGCGCGCGAGATCGAGATTGTGACGGCCGGCAGTGGCCTCTCGCTCATCCGCATCACGGATGACGGCTCGGGCATGGACGCGCGCGATCTCGCGCTCGCCGTCGAGCGCCATGCGACCTCGAAGCTGCGCGACGAAGATCTCTTCAACATCACCACGCTCGGTTTTCGCGGCGAGGCGCTGCCCTCGATCGGCTCGATCGCGCATCTGGAGATCCGAACGCGCCAGTCGGCGGCCGATCATGGTCTCGCGATTGTCGTCGATCGCGGGCGGAAGGGCGAGGTGCGGCCGGCGGCGCTCAATGTCGGCACGATCGTCGAGGTGCGCGATCTTTTCTCGGCGACGCCCGCGCGCCTCAAGTTCATGAAGTCCGAGCGCGCGGAGAACCTCGCCATCTCGGAGATGGTCAAGCGCCTCGCCATGGCGCACCCCGAGATCGGCTTCTCGCTGACGACCGGCGAGCGCATGGGCCTCAGGCTTCCCGCCTGCGCGCCGGGGCCGGATGGTCTGCTCGCCCGGCTCGGCCGTATCATGGGCCGCGAGTTCATGGCCGATGCCCTGGCGCTCGACGGGATGCGCGAGAGCGTGCGCCTGCACGGCTTCGTCGGGCTGCCGACGCTGAACCGGCCGGATGCGGGTTTGCAGTTCCTATTCGTGAACGGGCGGCCGGTGCGCGACCGCCTGCTGCTCGGCGCGTTGCGTGGCGCTTACGGCGACATGGTTCCGAAGGGGCGGCATCCACTCGTCGCGCTCTTCGTCGAACTCGATGCGCGCCACGTCGATGTCAACGTACATCCGGCGAAGTCGGAGGTGCGCTTCCGCGACTCGGGCGCGGTGCGATCGCTGCTCGTTGGCGGCATTCGCGAGGTGCTGGAACGCGCCGGCCATCGCGCGAGCGCGGAAGGCGGTGCGCGGATGCTCGACGTGATCGCGCGGCGCAATGAAGTGCCCGCGCCAGCGCCGGCGTGGAATGCGCCGCCGTCACGGCCGAGCTATTCGAGCGGTTTCGGCGAGGCCATGCAGGCACCGCTCACGGGGCTTGCGACCGAGCCGGGCGTCGAAGTCGTGCCCGACAGTCCGTCCGTGCAGCTGAGCGAGACGGAAACCGCCGATCACCCGCTCGGTGCTGCCCGCGCGCAGCTCCACGGCACGTACATCGTCGCCGAGACTGGCGATGGCATCGTCATCGTGGATCAGCATGCGGCGCACGAGCGTCTCGTGCTCGAACGCATGAAGGCATCGCTCGCGAACGGTG
>JAEWIJ010000011.1 GCA_023387235.1 Pseudomonadota bacterium | reverse complement strand
GCCTGATGCTGCCGCGCATCCAGGAAAGCGCGGCGCGGCGGCAATGGATCGCCGATCCTCTCCCTCATCACAACCCGCAGCCGAGCACCAAAGCCAAGACATCCCTTATCGCAACGGTCCCCGTAAGGACGGGGAGAAGGTTAGGATGAGGGGCGGGAACTGGTCGCAACGTCGGCGTATGCCGCCGCCCCTCACCCTAACCCTCTCCCCGCAAGAGCGGGGAGAGGGGATTCTGGCGCGCTCGCCGCAAGCGCGGAATCACTGCTCATCCTTCATCTGCCGGCGAATGACGGGTGTGTAGCGATCACCGTCGCCGGCCATGATCGCCTCGTCGAAGAGCGTCGCCGCGAGATCGGCGCCGCGTGCCTTGATGCCGGCTGCCTTCGCGAGATCGCGGGCATAGGAAAGATCCTTCTGCGCATAGCGCACCGAAAAGGCGCCCTCGGGATAGTCCTGCGGCAGGAGATGCTTCATGCCGTGGTTGCGCAGCACGAAGCTGTCGGCCGAGCCCTTGGACATCGTGTCGAGCAGCAGCTTGCCGTCGACGCCCGAGGCTTCGGCAATGGAGAGCGCCTCCGCCACGGCCATGGTCGTCTCGAACACGACCATGTTGTTCATGATCTTCACGACCTGGCCGGTGCCCACATCGCCGCAGTGCGTGATCTCGTCGCCCATGGTCTCGAGGATCGGCTTCAGCCGCGCGAAGACATCGTCCGAGCCGCCGACCATGATCGAGAGCGTGCCATCGACCGCGGCGCGGCGCGTGCGCGCGATCGGCGCATCGGCGAAATCCGCACCCTTGGCCGCGAGATCGGCGGCGAGCTTCTTCATGAGCGCGGGCGGTGCCGTCGACATGTCCACCAGCGTCTGGCCGGCGCGCATGAGCGCGATGAGACCCGAGGCACCCTCCGTGACGATCTCGACCTCGCGCCCGCCCGGCAGGCACATGAGGATGACGTCGGCAGCCTGCGCGAGACCGCGCAGCGACGTCGCGATGCCGACGTTGTCAGCCTTGAGGCGCTCGAGCGGCTCCTGGCGCTGATCGAAGGCGACGACCTTCCAGCTCCCCTTGCGGGCGAGGTTCCGGCACATGGCTTCACCCATGACGCCGAGACCGATGAAGCCGATCGTCGAAATGTTCATTATTTCCTCCCGTTTGCGTTTCTCAGCGCGGCGCCACGATCAGTCGCACGCACTCTTTCTATAGGGGCCGTACTCGGCAAGCGCGAGACGTTGCTGTGCCATGTAGTCCCGCTCCTCGACGAGATAGCGGGCGACGGCCTTGCGGAAACCCGGATCGGCAATCCAATGCACGGAATAGGTCGGCGTCGGCATGTAGCCGCGCGCGAGCTTGTGCTCGCCCTGAGCACCCGCCTCGACGCGCGCGAGCTTCATCGCGATCGCGCTCTCGATCGCCTGATAGTAGCAGAGCTCGAAATGCAGAAAGGGATGATGCTCGATCGCGCCCCAGTAACGGCCATAGAGGCAGTCGCCCCCGATCAGGTTGAGCGCGCCGGCGATGTACTTGCCACCGCGCCGCGCCATCACGAGCAGGCAGCGATCCCCCATGGCCTCGCCGAGCAGTGAGTAGAATTTGCGATTGAGATAGGGCCGGCCCCACTTACGGCTGCCCGTCTCCATGTAGAACTCGAAGAAGGCATCCCAGTGCGCCTCCGTGATATCGCGTCCGGTAATGTGCTCGATCGCGAGACCGGGAATGCACTGCGCCTCGCCGCGCTCCTTGCGCACGGCCTTGCGCTTGCGCGAGGCGAGGCTCGCGAGAAAATCGTCGAAGGTCCCGTAGTTTTCATTCTGCCAGTGGAACTGCTGGTCCGTGCGCTGCAGCCAGCCGGCATCGGCACCGATACGTGACCACTCTTCTTCCGTCACGAACGTGGCATGCACCGACGACGCGTTCGCTTCCCTGGCCAGCGCGACCGCACCGGCGAGCAGCAACTGCTCGCGCGCGTCGCCGCCGTCCGCACTCCCGACCATGAAGCGCCGGCCCGGCACGGGCGTGAACGGCACCGCGATCTGGAGCTTGGGATAATAGCGACCGCCGGCTCGCTCGTAGGCCTCGGCCCAGCCGTAGTCGAAGATGTATTCGCCCTTGCTGTGGCTCTTGAGATAGCAGGGCGCGGCGCCCGTGATCGTGCCCTCCTGCTCGAGCGAGAGGTGGCACGGCGTCCATCCCGTACGGCGACCGACGGTGCCCGATTGCTCGAGCGCCAGCAGGAAGGCGTGGGTCGTGAAGGGATTGAGCGTCGCCGGGTCCGGGTTCGCGAGCGCGTCCCAGACAGCGGCATCGATACTCTCGATCGCGGGATGCACGCGGACGTGCGGCCCAGCACCTGACTCAGTGCTCACCGGACCTCCTCCCTGCGCTGCCCAGCGCCGCAATGGCCTGCGCCAACAAAAAAGGCGCCGCGAACGTGGCACGTCCGCGGCGCCCCTGTCGAACGATCTATTTTACTGCTTCTCTTCCTCGCCGCCACCCTCGCGGCGCTTCAGAGCAGCCTTGAAGATATCGCCGAGCGAGGCGCCCGAGTCGGTCGAGCCGTACTGGGCCACGGCCTGCTTCTCCTCAGCGATCTCGAGGGCTTTGACCGAGACCTGGATGCGCCGCGTCGTCTTGTCGACGCTGATCACCGCCGCATCGACCTTATCGCCGACGTTGAACCGCTCAGGACGCTGCTCGGAGCGGTCGCGCGAGAGGTCCGAACGCTTGACGTACGTCGTGATGTCGGTGTCGGCAATGCGCACCTGGATGCCGTTCGCCTCGACGGCGATGACCTCGCAGGTGACCGGATCGCCCTTCTTGAACTTGGCGATCGTGTCGAGCGGGTCGCCCGAGACCTGCTTGATGCCGAGCGAGATGCGCTCCTTGGCGCTGTCGACGTCGAGCACCACGGCTTTGACCATGTCGCCCTTCTTGTAGTCCTTGATCGCCTCGTCGCCCGACTTGTTCCAGTCGAGGTCGGAGAGATGGACCATGCCGTCGACACCGCCGTCGAGCCCGATGAACAGGCCGAACTCGGTGATGTTGCGCACCGGGCCCTCGACCATGGTCCCCTTGGGATGCGTGGTGAGGAAGCCGTCCCACGGATTTTCCTGGGTCTGCTTGAGACCGAGGCTGATGCGGCGCTTGTTGGGATCGACCTCGAGAACCTGCACATCCACCTGCTGGCTCGTCGAGACGATCTTGCCGGGATGCGTGTTCTTCTTCGTCCAGCTCATTTCCGAGACGTGGATCAGGCCCTCGACGCCCGGCTCGAGCTCCACGAACGCGCCGTAGTCGGCAATGTTGGTGATGGTGCCGGTGAAGCGCGCGCCGACCGGATACTTCGCCTCGATGCCCTGCCAGGGATCGGACTGGAGCTGCTTCATCCCGAGGCTGATGCGCTGCGTATCCGGATTGATGCGGATGATCTGCACCTTCACGGTGTCGCCGACGTTGACGACATCGCTCGGATGATTGACGCGGCGCCATGCCATGTCGGTGACGTGCAGGAGGCCGTCGATGCCACCGAGGTCGATGAACGCACCGTAGTCGGTGATGTTCTTGACCACGCCGTCGATGACCTGGCCTTCGGCGAGGCGAGCGACGATCTCTGTCCGCTGCTCGGCGCGTGTCTCTTCCAGCACGGACCGGCGCGAGACGACGATATTGCCGCGACGGCGGTCCATCTTGAGGATCTGGAACTGCGTCGGCACGTTCATGAGCGGGCCGATGTCGCGCACGGGACGGATGTCCACCTGCGAGCCGGGCAGGAACGCCACCGCGCCGTCGAGGTCGACGGTGAAACCGCCCTTGACCTTGTTGAAAATGACGCCTTCGACCTTCTCGTTGGCTTCGAAACGCTTCTCGAGACGGGTCCAGCTCTCCTCGCGGCGTGCCTTGTCGCGCGACAGAACAGCCTCACCGAGCGCATTCTCGACGCGCTCCAGGTAGACCTCGACCTCGTCGCCGACCTTCAGCTCGCTGTTGCGGCCGGAGGCGCCGAACTCCTTCAGCGCGACGCGGCCCTCCATCTTGAGGCCGACGTCGATCACGGCGAGATCCTTCTCGATCGCGGTGATCTTGCCCTTGACGACCTGGCCCTCGAAGGCGCCGTTGCCGCCGGAAAGGCTCTCGTTCAGCAGGGCTTCGAAGTCCGCCCGGCTGGGGTTCATTTCATTGGGTGCAGCAGTCGTGGTCATTCAGGCTCCAATCGTTTGAATGCGGGATACGGGCGATCGGGACCGTGGTCCGCCGCCCGTTGTTCGGTATCGGAACGCCTGCTCACGGGATGGTCCGCACCGGCCGAACGGCTCGGCGCCGCACCCCTGAAGCGAGCGTGGATTGTTCTGGCTTTTTTGCTCTGACGCCGGCGCTGGAGGGACGGGCCCGCAGCTCTGATTAGGTCCGCCGTTTCGGCGGGCCGAGCTGGCTGATCTTCCTCTTGATCAGTCCGAGGCTGGGTGGAGCAAGGCTCAGATAGCCCCTCGCAAGCCCAAAAGCAAGGGTTAACGGGCGCTCGTGGCGTGGGAAATGATCTCCAGCGCCGCCGCGAACGCCGCCTCGATGTCCATGGTGGTCGTATCGAGCAGAACGGCATCCGGCGCCTGCAGCAGCGGCGCTGCCGACCGGCTCGCATCTCGGGCGTCGCGCTGCCGGATGATGTCGAGGACCTCCTCGTAGGCTACCTTCTCGCCCCGGCGGACATATTCCTCGTGGCGGCGGCGCGCCCGGACCTCGACGTCCGCGGTCACGAAAATCTTCACGTCCGCCTCCGGGCAGATGACCGTGCCGATATCCCGCCCATCGAGCACGGCCCCCGGCGGCGTCCGGGCAAAATCGCGCTGGAAGTCGAGGAGCGCGGCACGCACGCGCGGGTGCTTCGCCACCACCGAGGCAGCCTCCCCGACTGCGGTCGACCTCAGCGCCGGATCGCCGAGCGTTCCCGCATCGAGTGCTGTGGCGGCGCGAGCGCCTGCGCTCTCATCCTCTAGGTCTGTGCCCGCTGCCAGCACGTCCCGCGCAACCGCCCGATAGAGAAGGCCCGTATCGAGCCACACATAGCCGAAGTGCCCGGCAATGCGCTGCGCGATCGTGCCCTTGCCGGAAGCAGCCGGACCATCGATGGCGATGATCATGGCCCAGATCCCACGGATCGCCCCGCCATCGCCTCACGCGCCCCCATGGTACTGCGCGCCAAGCTGCTCCATGAGCCCGCGGAACTCGGGGAAGCTCGTCGCGATCATGCGGCTGTCGTCCACCGTCACCGGCTTCTCGCTTGCGAGCCCGAGCGTCAGGAAGGCCATGGCAATGCGGTGGTCGAGATGGGTCGCGACCATCCCGCCGCCTTTCACGGTCTTGCCGCCCGTCACGATCAGCGTATCGCCCTCGACCTTGGCCTCGATGCCATTCGCCGCGAGCCCGGCAGCCGTCGCGGCGAGGCGGTCGCTCTCCTTGACCTTCAGCTCGGCGAGCCCCTCCATGCGCGTCGCACCCTCGGCGAAGGACGCCACGGCCGCGAGTACTGGATACTCGTCGATCATGGACGGCGCCCGCTCCGACGGCACACGCACGCCCTTGAGCCGCCTGCCACCGCGCGCGCGAATATCCGCGATCGGCTCGCCGCCCTCCTCGCGCATGTTGAGCAGCGTGATGTCCGCGCCCATTTCCTGCAGCGTCTTATAGAAGCCCGTGCGCGTCGGGTTGTAGAGAATGCCCTCGACGGTCACATCGGCATCCGCCACCAGCACGGCTGCCGCAATAAGGAACGCCGCCGAGGAAGGATCGCCCGGCACCGTGACGGGGCGCCCTTCGAGCTCCGCATTACCCTTCACCGTGATCCGCGTGCCCTCGGCCGACTTCTGCGCGCGTACCTCGGCGCCGAAGTAGCGCAGCATCCGCTCGGTGTGGTCGCGCGTCGCTTCCTTCTCGATGACGGTCGTCTCGCCCATGGCGTGGAGGCCGGCAAACAGGATCGCGCTCTTCACCTGCGCACTCGGGACCGGGAGCACATAGTCCATGGGCACGAGCTGGTCCGTGCCCCGCACCGTCAACGGCAGCGTGTCCTTGTCGTCGACGGTTACGAGGCCCATCTGGCGCAGCGGCTTCAGCACGCGCCCCATGGGCCGGCGCGAGAGCGAGGCATCGCCGATCAGCTTCACCTCAATGGGGTGGCCCGCGATGATCCCGAGCATGAGGCGCGTTCCCGTGCCCGAGTTCCCGAAATCGAGTGCTTCCGCCGGTTGCCGGAGCCCGCCGACGCCACGGCCCGTGACCTCCCAGACATTGCCCTTCTTCTTGGCCGGCGCGCCGAGCGCGGTCACGGCGTGCGCCGTGTTGATCACATCCTCGGCTTCGAGCAGGCCGCGGATGCGCGTGACCCCGGTCGCGACGGCGCCGAGCATGAGCGAGCGATGCGAGATCGACTTGTCGCCCGGCACGCGCACAGCGCCGTGGAGCGCGCTCGCACGTCCCGCCGTCAGAGGTGTTGCCTGTCCTTGGGTCTTCATCAGCCGCCCGCCAAATTGTTCGTCGTAGCCATCTTCGGCTCTGAACCTCAACGCCGCTTATAACCCTGTGTTGCTCGCGAGGGCCAATTCCATCCCACCAATCTCTGCAATCCCCCCCTAACCTCCCCCGCAAGGGGGGAGGAACTAGGTGGTGCTTGGAGCAGCGTGCAACCACATCGAGGAAGCCGCGAACTAATTCTGGCTTTCCTTGCGCCGGGACATGAAGGCGAGGCGCTCGAAGAGGTGCACGTCCTGCTCGTTCTTGAGCAGCGCCCCATGCAACGGCGGGATCAGCTTTCGCGGATCGGTCTCGCGCAGCGTCTCGGGACCGATGTCCTCGTTCATGAGCAGCTTGATCCAGTCCAGCAGCTCCGACGTCGAGGGCTTCTTCTTGAGGCCCGGCACCTCGCGCATGTCGTAGAAGATCTTGAGCGCATCCGAGACGAGCATTCCCTTCAGGTTCGGGAAATGCACGTCGACAATGGCCTTCATGGTCTCCGGATCGGGGAACTTGATGTAGTGGAAGAAGCAGCGGCGCAGGAAGGCGTCCGGCAGCTCCTTCTCGTTGTTGGACGTGATCATGACGATCGGGCGCTTCGTCGCTTTGATCGTCTCGCCCGTCTCGTAGACGAAGAATTCCATGCGATCGAGCTCCTGGAGGAGGTCGTTCGGGAACTCGATATCCGCCTTGTCGATCTCGTCGATCAGCAGCACGGGACGCACGTCGGCCGTGAAGGCCTCCCAGAGCTTGCCGCGCTTGATGTAGTTCGAGATGTCTTTGACCTTCTCGTCGCCGAGCTGGCTGTCGCGCAGGCGCGATACGGCGTCGTACTCGTAGAGACCCTGCTGGGCCTTGATGGTCGACTTGATATGCCACTCGATGAGAGGCGCGCCGAGGGCCTTGGCCACTTCCTGGGCGAGCACGGTCTTGCCGGTCCCGGGCTCACCCTTGATGAGGAGCGGACGCTCGAGCGTGATCGCCGCGTTCACCGCGACCTTGAGGTCGTCGGTCGCGACGTAGGACTTGCTGCCCGTGAACTTCATGAAGCCTCTCGGTTAGTGTCTCGATCGCGAAATTCGTCTCATTGTCCGGCTGGCTCGGAACGAATTTCGCGATCTGAAAGACACTAGAGAACTAACACCCTAGTGTGATTCAGATCGAGAAGACCGCTTACGAACCCGGCCCAGCATGATGTAGCGGACTTCTCGATCATCACACTAGGCGCAAAAAACCGCGGCAGATTAGGGGCTCGGCTCCCCCGGGGCAACCGGAACCCGTCCCGCGCAGCCTCATGCGGCCATGTGCCTAGGGAGGGCGTCCCGGTATTCCGAGCGGATCGGGAGCAACAAGCCCCAAGCCGTTGGCTCAGCCCGTAAACGCTGCTAAGAGGGCCGCGAAACATACGGTCACGTCCTTCAACGCTCCGGGATCCACCCATGCCCACCGCCGCCGCGCGTGCGCGCCAAGCGCAGAACGACTTCTTTACCCAATCCCTCGCCGAGAGTGACCCCGAGGTGTTCGGCTCGGTCGGCCGTGAGCTCGTCCGCCAGCAGACCGAGATCGAGCTGATCGCGTCGGAGAACATCGTTTCGCGCGCGGTGCTCGAGGCCGCAGGCTCCGTCCTCACGAACAAGTACGCCGAGGGCTATCCGGGCAAGCGCTACTACGGCGGCTGCCAGTTCGTCGACGAGGTCGAGACACTGGCCATCGAGCGCGCGAAGAAGCTGTTCGGCGCCAGGTTCGCGAACGTCCAGCCGAACTCCGGCAGCCAGATGAACCAGGCCGTGTTCCTCGCGCTCTTGCAGCCGGGCGACACCTTCATGGGCCTCGATCTCAATGCGGGCGGACACCTGACGCACGGCTCGCCGGTCAACATGAGCGGCAAGTGGTTCAAGGTCGTGCCGTACGGCGTGCGCAAGGACGACCAGCTCATCGATATGGACGAGGTCGAGCGCATCGCCAAGGCC
>JAEWIJ010000243.1 GCA_023387235.1 Pseudomonadota bacterium | reverse complement strand
CTGCGCCAGAGCTGGCGCGAGACGCAGTCCGAGCTGGCCCGCACGCGAGAGAAGCTCACCGTCATCGAGCGGCAGGCGCGCGAGACCGAGCAGCGGCTGGCGGCCGTCGCGGAGAATCGTGCTGCGGCCGAGGCAGGGCTCGGCGAGGCGCGGGAGCGGTTCGCCGAGATCGAGGCTGCGATCAGCGCCCTCGAAAACGACGAGGCGCTCGAAGGCGAGGTCGCGGCGGCGGAACGCGAGACGGCGGGGCATCGTGGGACGGTCGGCGAGATTCGCCAGGAGCTGTCGCGCATCGAGCGGGACGCGCATGTGCGTGCCGAGCGCCTCAATGCCATCGAGGTCGAGCGCACGCGTTGGCAGGCGCGCTGCGAGGACGCGGGCGGCCACGTTGCGACGCTGAGCGCGCGCATGAGCGAGACCGAGGGCGAACTGGCGGATATGGCCGAGCTGCCGGCGGAGCTCGAAGCGCAGCGCATCAAGCTGCACGATCAGATGCAGGCGGCGGAGGCGGCGCGCAGCGAAGCTGCGGATCGTCTGGCGGACGCGCAGTCTCTGCATCGCGAGACCCAGCAGGCGCTCAAGGCCGCGCAGGCGGCGGTCGCCGATCAGCGCGAGGAGCGGGCGCGTGCCGAGGCGAGGCTCGAAGCTGCACGCCAGAAGCGTTCGGAGGAAGGGCGCCGCATCCGCGAGACCATGGATTGCGCACCGGAGGCGTGTCTAGCACTCGCCGAGGTCGAACCCGGCAAGGAGCTGCCGGGGCTGGCGGATGTCGATCGCACGCTCCACCGGCTCAAGGCGGATCGCGAACGGCTCGGCGGCGTCAATCTGGCAGCCGACGACGAACTGCAGAAAATGAACGAGCAGTTCGCGAGCATGGATCTCGAGCGGCTCGACGTCGAGCAGGCGATCAACAAGCTGCGCGGCGCGATCGGCCAGCTCAATCGCGAGGCGAAGAAGCGTCTCGGCGAGGCCTTCGATCAGGTGAACGGGCACTTCCAGCGCCTGTTCGGCACGCTGTTCGGCGGCGGCGAGGCGCGGCTCGAAATGATCGAGAGCGAGGAAGACCCGCTCGAAGGCGGCCTCGAAATCATCGCGCGACCACCGGGCAAGAAGCCGGCGACGCTCTCGCTGCTTTCCGGCGGTGAGCAGACGCTGACGGCGCTGTCGCTGATCTTTGCGGTGTTCTTGACGAATCCCTCGCCCATCTGCGTGCTCGACGAGGTGGACGCGCCGCTCGACGATGCGAACGTCGATCGCTTCTGCTCGATGATGGAGCGCATGGCGGCAGAGACCGACACCCGCTTCCTCGTCATCACGCACCATCCGATGACCATGGCGCGGATGGATCGCCTGTTCGGCGTGACCATGGGCGAGCGCGGCGTTTCGCAGCTCGTCTCGGTCGATCTCGCGACCGCGGAGCGCATCATCGAGAACGGCGGCGAAGATGCGCACGCGGGTGCGGCCTGAGCGCTGACGCCGGTTGCGCGGCGCCGTCCGCTCCTATATTCAAATTTGCGAATATAATGGTGTCGCGGCTTCGCGCGGCTGCCTCGATGCGCTGCCAGGGAGTGTCACATGAGGGAAGCGATTGCCGAGAATGGCCCGCTTTGGCTGGCGATCGGCGGACTGGTCATCGGCTTCGTGTTCGGCGCGCTCGTTTTCCGCACGAACTTCTGCACCATGGGCTCGGTCTCCGACATCGTGAACCTCGGCGACTGGCGTCGCTTCCGCGCCTGGGTGCTGGCGGCCGTGGTGGCGCTCGCGGGCGCGCAGACGCTGCATTGGCTCGGCGTCGTCGATCTCACCAAGTCGATGTATCTCGGCGCCAGTTTCAACTGGTTCGGCCATGTGATCGGCGGGTTGATCTTCGGTTTCGGTATGGTCTTCGCGGGCGGTTGCCCGAGCCGCAATCTGGCGCGTGCCGGGGCGGGAGACCTGCGCGCGCTGCTGACGCTTATGATCGTCGGCATCTTCGCCTACATGGCCATCGGCGGTCTTATCGGTCCTGTGCGTGCCTCGATCGAACAGGCGACGAGCCTTGCGCTGCCGACCGCCACGCAGGGCATCGGCGATCTCGTCGATCGCAGCCTCGCGCTCTCGGCCGGGTTCGGACGTGTCCTCGCTTCGTGGATCGTCGTGCTGGTCGGGCTCGCCTACTGCTTCAAGGATGCGGAGTTTCGTTCGTCACCCGTGCATGTCATTTCGGGCATCGGGGTCGGGCTTCTGGTGGTCGCGGGCTGGGCGCTGACGGGGCTTGCCTTCGACGACCTCGCGGAGCGGCCGACGGCGCCGATCTCGCTCACCTATGTCCGCCCGAGCGGCGACGCGCTCGAATGGCTGCAGCGCTACACGGCGGCGCCGGTGCCGGGCTTCGGCGTGGCGACGGTATTCGGCGCGATTCTCGGTGCGTTCGTTGCGGCGAAAGCCATGGGGCGCTTCCGGCTGCTGACCTTCTCCGATGCGGGCGACACGTCGCGCGTGCTGCTCGGCGCGATGATGATGGGCGTTGGCGGCGTCATGGCGCTCGGCTGCACGGTCGGGCAGGGAATTACCGGCGTCTCGACGCTGGCGCTCGGCTCGTTCGTTACATTCGGCGCGATCGTTGCGGGCGCCGTCGTCGGCCTCAAGGCGCTCGAGCGCTGGCTGATGTCGGAAGCGTAGATCGGCGCGCTTACCCAAAAACAAAACGACCGGCCGCGGGGCCGGTCGTTTCGTTTGAGCGTCGTGCTTGTGGCGATCAGTACGTCTTGGGCTTCGCGACCTCGCCGCCGCCGCGCACGTCCTTGATGGCCTGAGCTGCGGCCACTGCCAGCAGGCGGGCGTCGTTGAGGATCGTGCAGAAGTGATAGCCCTGCTCGAAGCGCTTGAGCGACGTCTGCGGGCCGTCCGTGTGGACGCCGGCGATGAGGCCCTTTTCGCGCGTCTTCTTTGCGATGAGCTTGATCGCGTCGACAACCTCGGGGTCCGAGGGATCGAGCGTCGGCGGCTTGCCGTGCGCCATGGAGAGATCGGACGGGCCGACATAGACGCCGCTCAAGCCCTTCACGCTCAGGATCTCATCGAGATTCTTGAGGCCGTCGCGCGTCTCGATCATGGCGAGCAGCAGCACTTCCTCGTTGGCACCCTGCCAGTAGTCGGCGCCGCCGTACTGCACGGCGCGATTGGGTCCCATGGAGCGGCCGCCGATCGGCGGATAGCGGGCGGCGGAGACGAGCTGCTCAGCCTCGGCCTTGTTGTTGATCATCGGGCAGATGATGCCGTACGCACCGGCGTCGAGCATCTTCATGATGATGCCGGGCTCGTTCCACGGCACGCGCGCCATGGGTACGGCATTCGTCGTGGAAATGGCCTGCATCATGCCGACGGCGGCCTGATAGTCGACGGCGCCGTGCTGGAGATCGATGGTCACGGCTTCCCAGCCCTGATGCGCCATGATCTCGGCGGAGTAGGAATTGGGAATGGCGAGCCAGCCATTCAGGGCCTTCGTACCGGCCGCGATCGCCTTTTTGAGCTCGTTCTTACGCATCGAGAGTTCCTTCCCTGAAGTATTGGCCCTGGAGGTTATTGGTCGTCGTCGGTGGGCAATATACCGGCCTCGCCGTGCCTTTGCTCGGCAAGAATCGCATAGGCGGCCCGACGCCGCGCCTCGCGGCGTCGCAACCTCAAGCGCCGCGGACCGTGTCCCAAATCCAGGTGATGCTCCCGGTGACGAGCGAGAGAAGGATGCGGGCAGCGATGGTGAAGCCCATGAAGACGAGCTGTCGCTCCTCGAGCAGCACGCGCATCCAGTTGTTGTACTCGGTCGAAATGCCGCGCGTGATCAGCCAGGATTTGAAGCCGCTCGCCCAGTCGAGGATCTGGGCCATCTGTTCTGGGTACACAAGAAATACGTACCCGAACGCAATGGCGCCCAGGATCAGCGAGAGAACGACGTTGCCGGTCGAGAAAAGCAGCCGCCGCATGATCATGACAGCCCCTCCTGTCATTTAGCCGTAGAGATCCCCCGCGCACACTGTAGCTGCGATCAGCAACGCGCGGGAGGGCAAAACAGTCCCGTCAGTGAGGGAAGAACCGTCAGACGTCGAGGTTGGCGACGCTCAGGGCGTTCTCCTGGATGAACTCGCGCCGCGGCTCGACGACGTCACCCATGAGTTTGGAAAAGATCTCATCTGCCTCGTCGAGATCGCCGATCTTGACCTGAAGGAGCGTGCGCGCCTCCTTGTCGAGCGTCGTCTCCCAGAGCTGCTCCGGGTTCATCTCGCCGAGCCCCTTGTAGCGCTGCAGCGAGAGGCCCTTGCGGCCGGTCTCGTAGACGGCATCGAGCAGCGCGCGGGGGCCGGAAACCGGCGTCTCGCCTTCCTTGCGCTTGAGCGTCGCGGGGCTTCCGTAGATCTCCTGCAGATGCCCGCGGCGATCGTTGAGACGGCGCGCCTCGACGGACTGCAGGAGCGCGCGGTCGAGCGTGTGGCTCTCGGTGACGCCGCGCACTTCGCGGCGGAAGTTGAAGCCTTCATTGCCGAAGCGGCCGCTCCAGCCTTTCTCGGTTTCTTCGGCGATGACATCGAGACGTTGCGCGATTTCCTCGGCCCTGGCCGTTGCGGCGACGGCCGAGTGCATCAGGTCGGCTTCGAAGGCGCCACCGATCGCGGCCTGCTCGACAACGAAGCGCGCGTAGCGCGAGTGCAGGTCGTCGATGATGCGCGAGACGCCGCGCGCCTGTTCGACGATGTCGCGGAGATCGTTGCCCGTCCGTTGCTCGCCCGTGCCGAGTTGCAGCATCGCGCCTTCGAGGCCGCTGCCGATGAGATAGTCTTCGAGCGCGCGCTGGTCCTTCAGGTACGTCTCGCTCTTGCCCTTGGCCACTTTGTAGAGGGGGGGCTGCGCGATGTAGAGGTGGCCCTTCTGCACGAGCTCCGGCATCTGGCGATAGAAGAACGTCAGCAGTAGCGTGCGGATGTGGGCGCCGTCGACGTCGGCGTCCGTCATGATGATGATCTTGTGGTAGCGCAGCTTGTCGAGATTGAAGCCGCCGTCCTCGCCGCGGCCGATGCCGGTGCCGAGGGCGGTGATGAGCGTGCCGATCTCCTGGCTGGACAGCATCTTGTCCATGCGCGCGCGCTCGACGTTCAGGATCTTGCCGCGGATGGGCAGCACGGCCTGGAATTCGCGATTGCGGCCCTGCTTGGCCGAGCCGCCGGCCGAGTCACCCTCGACGATGAACATCTCCGTCACGACGGGATCGCGGCTCTGGCACTCGGCGAGCTTGCCGGGGAGCGAGTTGAGGTTGAGCGCTCCCTTTCGGGTGATCTCGCGCGCCTTGCGGGCGGCTTCCCGGGCCTGCGCGGCCTGCACGATCTTGTAGATGATCGCCTTGCTCTCGCGCGGATGCTCCTCGAACCAGGTCGCGATCTGTTCGCCGACGATGCTCTCGACGACCGGCTTGACCTCGGACGAAACGAGCTTGTCCTTCGTCTGGCTGGAGAACTTCGGGTCAGGCACCTTCACGGAGAGCACGCAGGTCAGACCCTCGCGGGAGTCCTCGCCCGTGAGATCGACCTTCTCCTTCTTCGCGATGCCGCTCTCGTCGGCGTACTTGTTGATGATGCGCGTCATGGCGGCGCGGAAACCGGCAAGGTGCGTGCCGCCGTCGCGCTGCGGGATGTTGTTCGTGAAGCAGAGCACGTTCTCGTGGTAGCTGTCGTTCCACCAGAGCGCGACCTCGACGGTGATGCCGTCCTTCTCGGACTGCACCATGATCGGATCGGCGAGGCCTTCGAGCGGCTTCTTCGAGCGGTCGAGGAATTTGACGAATGCGGCAGTGCCGCCGTCATAGACGAGCACCTGCTGCTTGACGTCGGCGTGGCGCGCGTCGGTCAGCACGATCCTGGCGCCGGAGTTCAGGAACGCCAGCTCGCGCAGACGATGCTCGAGCGTCGAATAGTCGAACTCGACCATGGTGAACGTCGCGGGGCTTGGCAGGAACGTGACCTCGGTGCCCTTCTGGCCCGGCGTTTCACCGACCACCTTGAGTGGGGCGACCGGCACGCCATCGCGGAACTCGATGGTGTGCTCCTTGTTGTGGCGCCAGATGCGCGCGCGGAGCCACGTCGAGAGCGCGTTCACGACGGACACGCCGACGCCGTGCAGGCCGCCGGAGACCTTGTAGGAATTCTGGTCGAACTTGCCGCCCGCGTGCAGCTCGGTGAAGACGATCTCGGCCGCCGAACGCTTGGGGTCGTTGTCGTCGTCCTGCTTGATGCCGACCGGGATGCCGCGGCCGTTGTCGCGCACCGTCACCGAGCCGTCGGCATTGAGCGTGACGTGGCATTCCGTGGCGTGACCAGCCAGGATTTCGTCGATGGCGTTGTCGACGACCTCATAGACCATGTGGTGCAGGCCCGAGCCGTCGTCGGTGTCGCCGATGTACATGCCTGGGCGCTTGCGCACTGCGTCAAGGCCCTTCAGCATCTTGATGGCGTCCTCGCCATAGTCGTCAGCGCCGTTGCGCTCAGGGGCCGGCGTAGCACTCATGTCAGCGGTGTCCTGGAGGTCCTGTAATTGCTGGATATTCTTATAGCACAAAGCGCTTCGGAACGGGTGCGAAATCGTACGTCATGCGACACGATTTCCAGCAATAAAATGTCTTTCAGATCAATGATTTATATTGTCGCTTATGGTCCCCTCGGGGCTCACCCTGATCGGGGTGCCCCAAGCTCGCCGAGAACGACCCTCTGAGCCCGGTCTTCAAGGGCCGAAAAGGCCTCCTGATCCGTGCCCGTCATCCAGGCCTGGGTGCCGATCGCGACGATCTCGTCGAAGAGGGCGCCGCGCCGGGCCGCGTCGAGATGGGCGGCGATTTCGTCGAGCAGCAGGATGGGGGCGGCACCTTGCCGGCGCTCGGCCATGAGCTCGGCGTGGGCGAGGATCAGGCCGACCAGAAGCGCCTTCTGCTCGCCCGTCGAGCATTGGCGCGCGGGCGCGTCCTTGGGGCCATGCCCGACAACGAGGTCGCTACGGTGGGGGCCATCGAGTGCACGGCCGGCGCCACGGTCGCGCTCGCGGACGTCGGCGAGCGTCCGCACGTAGGCGTCCTCGACCTCGACGGCCGGACGCTGTGCGAGCGCGGCTTCGAGCTCGCCTTCGAGTTCGAGTTTCGCCCAAGGGAAGGCGGATGCGGTGGCGCGGTCCCGCCGCGTCTCGATCATGGTCGCGAGTGCGGCGACGGTTTGCGCGCGTGCGGCGGCGATCGCGACGCCGGTCTCGGCCATGACGATCTCGAGGCCCTCGAGGCGCGCATTCTCGCGCACGCCCTCCTCGAGCAGGCGATTGCGCTGCGACATGGCGCGCTCGAAGTGATTGACGCGCGTGCGATAGCCCGGATCGAAACAGAGGATCATGCGATCGAGAAAGCGGCGGCGGTCGCCGCCCGGTCCCGTGAAAAGGCCGTCCATGGCCGGCGTCAGCCAGACCATCTCCACGTGATCGGCGAGCACGCCCGATCCGCTTTGCGGCTCGCCATCGATGCGGACAGTGCGGCCTGTCCGGCTCGACGCCATGCCAGCGCCCGTCAGGCCCGTTCCGATGTCGACCGGCCCGATCGGCGTGTGGACGCGGGCCGCGACGGCCCAGGCATCGGCACCGCGCCGCGCGATCTCGGGATAAGGCGCGCGCCTCAGGCCCTGGCCCGGTGCCAGCAGTGAGATGGCTTCGATGAGATTGGTCTTGCCGGCGCCGTTAGGCCCCGTGAGGACGACGGGGCGCGCGTCGAAGCTCAGCGAGAGATGCGCATGATTGCGGAAGTCGGTGAGCGTCAGGCGCTCGACCCACACGCGCGGGCGCACATCCGATGACGGCATACGTTCGGTTTGGGCCATGCCTTCGTGTGTCGTCACACCCGCATCGGCATCAGGACGTAGAGCGCGCTCTCGTCGCCGACATCCTTGAGAATGGTCGGCGAGCCCGGATCGGAGAGCAGGAATTTCAGCGAGTCGCTCTCGAGCTGGCCCGAAATATCGAGCAGATAGCGGGCATTGAAGCCGATCTCCATGGCCGGCGCCGAGAACTCGGCCTCGACCTCCTCGGTCGCGCTGCCGCCGTCGGGGTTGTTCACGGAGAGGACGAGCTTGCCGGGCGCGATGTTCAGCTTGACCGCGCGCACGCGCTCGCTGGCGATCGTGGAGACGCGGTCGACGGCGCTCATGAACACTTGGCTGGACACCTCGAGCACCTTGTCGTTGGCCTGCGGAATGACGCGCCCATAGTCGGGGAACGTGCCGTCGACGAGTTTCGACGTCATGGTAATCGGCCCGATCTCGATGCGCACCTTGGCCGTCGAGACCTCGACGCGGACAGGCGCATCGCTCGCCTCGATGAGGCGGTAGAGCTCGTGCACGGTCTTGCGCGGGATGATGATGCCCGGCATGCCGTCGACGCCGCCCGGCTGTGGGAGATCGAACTGCGCGAGGCGATGCCCGTCCGTCGCGACCGCGCGCAGGCTCGCCGTGCCGCCGGTCTTGGCGGGATGCAGGTAGATGCCGTTGAGGTAGTAGCGGGTCTCTTCCGTCGAGATGGCGAAGCGGGTCTTCTCGATGAGCCGCTTGAGGTCGCCCGAGGCGATCTCGAAGCTGTGCGACATCTGCCCGGCGGCGAGGTCCGGGAAGTCGTCGGCGGGGAGCGCCTGGAGGGCGAAGCGCGCGTGTCCGGCGGTGATCGAGACGCGCTCGCGCTCGGGCTCGCGCTCGATGCGGATCTGCACGCCGTCGGGGAGCTTGCGCACGATGTCGTGTAGCATGTGGGCGGGGACGGTCACTGCGCCGGGCGTCGCGACGTTCGCCGACACGCTTTCCACGACCTCGCGCTCGAGGTCGGTCGCCTTGAGCTGGAGACCCTCGGCGTTGGCGCGGAGCAGCACATTGGACAGGATCGGGATCGTCGTGCGTTTCTCGACGACGCTCGCGACGTGCCCGAGTGCGCGCAGAAGGTCGCCGCGTTCAATGACAAACCGCATTTTAGAGCCCACCTACCGACATTCTTTTCACTTCGATCGCGGTCGGACCCCGGAGACAGCAAAACCCCCGACGCACATCACTTTGTATGCCGAGCCCGCTACGATTCGTTGTCAGTCAAACTTGGACTTCCCAGGGCCATTTGGCAAGCAGAACGGCGCTTTCGCCACGGAGCTGTGGCCTGATCAGGGGGCCGATCAGGAGCCGCTGCGCGTCATGAACGCCGTGGACCAGAGGCGGACCGAGCCGTCGGCTCCGGCGGAGGCCAGGGTCGCCCCATCCGGGGCGAAGTTCAGGGCGCGCACGGCACCGGCATGGCCGAGGAACGTACGCGCCGGCCGGGGGCGGGTCATATCCCAGAGGCGGACGCGCCCGTCCTCCCCGGCGGTGGCAAGCCAGTGCCCGTCGCCCGAAAAGGCGAGCGCGGCGACCTTGCCCTTGTGCGCCTGGATGGACCGCTCGAGGCGCGGCAGGGTCATGGACCAGATGCGGACATTGCCGCCAAGGTCGGCCGAGGCGAGGCGGCGCCCGTCCGGCGTGAAGGCGAGGGCGACGACATGGTCGCGGTGGCCGCGATAGGTGCGCAGCGCGGCGAGCGTCTCGGCGTGCCAGATGCGGATCGTGCGGTCGGCGCCACCAGAGGCAATGCGGTTCCGCGCGCCCGAATAGGCGACGGCTTGCACGGCATTCTCGTGGCCTTCGAACACGTGCACCGGCAGCACGGGCGTGCGCGCATCGAGCAGCGAAAATTTCCAATCGTTGCTCGCGGCGAGAATGCGCTCGGGGGAGCCGGCGAACGAGACGGCCCAGATGTCGGCCTCGTTGCGCTTGAAGGCGGCGACGCGGAGGCCGTACTCCAGATCCCAGAGCATCGCGCGGCCATCCTTGTGGCCGGTGATGGCGCGCGTTGCGCCGACCGCCAGCGATGTCGGCGCGCCGGCTTCGAGATCGATGCTGCGGAAGAGCGAGCGCGTCCCGGTTTGCCAGATCTTGAGCGTCGCGTCCTCGCCCGCGGTGACGATGAAGCGTCCGTCGGACGTGTGGCCGACGCCGGTGACGGCGCCCTTGTGTCCTTTGATCTCGCCGACCTGGGCCGAGGTGACGATGCCGCTCGAAAGCGTGCCGGTACTCTGCCGGTCGACGCGCGGCGGGGCGTTTTGATAGCTGACGGCGAGCCACGCTACGCCGAAGCCGATCGCGGCTTTGGCGAGGATCGGGCGACGCCACCACCGCGTCCGCTTCTTGGTTTTCGCGGCCTTCGCGGGTTTTTGCGCGCGGCGCGGAACTGGAACGGGCAGGTTCGCTTTTGGCGCGACTTCCGCGACCGCGACAGCTGGCGCCGGTTTGGCTGCCGGTTTCGGCGCGGGCTGAGGCGGCGAAGGGGCGGGGGCCGCTTTTGCCGCTTCCTGTTTCGCGTCGGCCCGGCGCGCGCGCCATTCGCTGAAGATTGCGGCGACTTTCCCCGCAGATATCGGGCGTTCTGAGGCGCTGACGGGCATATCGGATAGCTGAGGCGCGGCCGCGCCGCCTGGCGCCGTCATCACGGCAAGATCGCCGGCCTCCTTGGCGTCCTTTGCCTCTTTGGCCTCCTTGATGATCTTCGGAACGGGCGCGTCGTCGGCCTTGGCCTTGGCGGCGGGCTTGGCCCTCGGCTTGGGCGGTGCGGTCGGAACCTTCTCAGGCTCGGAGGGGGTCGGCACAGCCTCCGGAACTTCACTCGCTTTGCCGGGCGGCGCCATGAGCTGCTTGCGCCACGCATCGATCGAGCGCGGCCGTGACGTGATGTCGAGGGCCAGCGCCGCGTCGATCGCGGCGAGAAATCCAGGGCGATAGGAGCTGATCGCGGCATCGCGCGCCGGCACCATCTCGTCGGCGACCATGCGCGAGGGCGCATCGGGCGGACGCTTGCCCGTCACCGCCTGATAGAGCGTCGCGCCGAGCGAGTAGATGTCCGTCCATGGTCCCTGCTGGCGCGCGTTCGTCGCGTATTGCTCGTAGGGGCTGTAGCCGGGCTTCACCAGAGCGGAGACGGTGCGTGAGTGCTGCGCGATGTCGCTCCGCGCCGAGCCGAAGTCGATCAGGACGGGCGAGCCGTCGTTGCGGATGATGATGTTGTCCGGCGCGATGTCGCGATGGAGGAAGTCCGAGCCGTGGATGAGCGCGAGCGCGTCCAGGAGCGGGGGCACGACCCGATCGAGCTCATGCTGGCGCGGCGCGCGGCCGAGGGCCTTGAGCCAAGCTTTGAAGCTCTTGCCGTCCTCGTAGTGGAGCACGATGAAGCCCGAGTTCGCCTCGCGGAAGAAGCGATACACGCGGACGATGTTCGGATGATCGAAGCGGGCGAGCGTGCGCGCTTCATCGAGGAAGCGGTCGAGGCCCCACTGGTAGTCGCCGGTGCAGTCCTCCGAGCGCGGCTGCGCGCCCTGCTTCGTGTCGCGGATGGCGAAATCGACCGGGAAATATTCCTTGATGGTCACCATGCGCGCGAGCGGAACTTCCTCGGCGAGATACGTGATGCCGAAGCCTCCGGCACCCAGAACCCGCTCGACACGGTAGTCCTCGGCAAGGCGCGTTCCTGCGGGGAGTGCGGCGAGATTCGTCATGCGGGCCGCCGCCGCAAGCGCGCGCGCAGAGATGCACCGCCGCCGAGATCGTGGCGCGCGCTCGATCCCGCACGTCCTGTGCCCGTTGCTGCCCTCACGGACCCCGGCCTCCGCGTCTGTCGGCAAGAAACAAGGTCAGGCGACCAATTCCCTCCCGGATGTGTGGCCATAACGCGCAGATGATTTGCCGGCAACATTGTGGCGGAAGCACGGGCAAATTTTTGCAGCCGTCTCCGAACTAAGGCAGCGAGATGAACAACAGCTTCAGTATAGGTTCAGCTTCGGAGAGGTATTTTCTGATCAGCGCTGGGAGAACGCTGGTCTAAATAGGAGTGACGAATGAAGAGATCTCTTCTAGCTGCAGTAATTGGTGGAGCGATTGCGCTGTTCAGCGGTGTTTTTGCTGCGCAGGCGGCGCCGATTGCGGTGCCGAAGGCGGCTGGAGCCGAGACTAGTCTGGCTCAGAAGGCAGGCTATTATCACCGCCGCCATCGCCACTACCACCGCCCTTACTGGCGCCGTCCCGTGGTTCGTTGGCATCGCCACTACCACGCACCGCGCCGCTGGGTCCGTCCGCACTATCGCCATCACCGGCATTGGACGCACCACCACCATCGGCGGCACTACCACTAAGGCTGCAGCCTGAACGGACGGCCGGCCGACATTCCGTCGGCCGGTCGTTCTTTTTTTGAGGCGCTCACATCCGCCTGCCGTGCAGTCCACGCGCGGGCCCCATGCAGGGGGCGCCGCCGGCCGCCGTCGCGTTTGCCGCCGCCTGACGTGCTGCTAATGTGCCCGCCGTATTTCGGATGGCAGCGGAGAGAGCACGAGCATGGCAACGGCGCGGCGGGGCCCAGTCGGGAAAGATGTTCTGGAGCGCCTCAAGAGCGTCGTCGGCCCGGCCGGCACCATCGATGACCCGGCGGATATCGCGGCCTACTGCCGGGCGTGGCGCGGTATCTGGGTCGGCAGCGCGCCGCTCGTCCTCCGTCCCGCGAGCACCGAGGAAGTTGCGGCGCTCGTCCGTATCTGCGCCGAGACGGGCACGGCCATCGTCCCGCAGGGCGGCATCACCGGCCTCACCGGCGCGAGCCAGCCGCACGACGATCTGAGCGAGGTGATCATCTCGACGCAGCGCATGAAGCGCGTGCGTGCGATCGATACGGCGAACGATACCATCACCGTCGATGCCGGCGTCATCCTCAGAGAAATCCAGCAGGCGGCTTCCGACGCCGACCGCCTCTTCCCGCTGAGCCTCGGTGCTGAAGGCTCCTGCCAGATCGGCGGCAACATTTCGACCAACGCCGGCGGCAATCAGGTGCTGCGCTACGGCAATACGCGCAGCCTAGTGCTCGGTCTGGAGGTGGTGCTGCCCGATGGTCAGATCTGGAATGGCCTGCGCGGCCTGCGCAAGGACAACACCGGCTACGACATGAAGCAGCTCTTCATCGGCGCCGAAGGAACGCTTGGAATCATCACGGGCGCGACGCTCCGACTCTTTCCGAAGCCGAGCGACTCTATCAGCGCCTTCATCGGCCTCGACAGCCCCGCCGCGGCCGTGGAGCTTCTGTCATTGCTGCGCTCGAAGCTCGGCGAGTCGATCTCGGCCTTCGAGCTGCTGCGCCGCGCGATTCTCGATCTCCTGCTCACCGGCGTGCCCGGCCACAGCGATCCCATGCCGAGCACGCATCCGTGGTACGTCCTGATGGAAGTCGCCGGCCAGGGCGAGCCCGGCACGCTGAACGGCCCGCTCGCCGATGCGCTCGGTGCTGCGATGGAGGCGGGTCTCGTGCAAGACGCGATGATCACCACGTCGGGTGAGCAGGCGCGCAAGCTCTGGAAGATGCGCGAGGACCTTGCCGAGGCGCAGAAGTCGGCCGGCGGCTCGATCGCGCACGATATCTCCGTGCCGCTCTCGCGCATCCCCGAGTTCATCGAGAAGGCCGACGCCGCGGTCGAGAAGGCCTATCCCGGCGTGCGCCATTGCTGCTTCGGGCACGTCGGCGACGGCAATCTGCACTACAATCCGATCCGGCCCGTCGACTGGACCTACGAGCGCTTCCACGCCGAGTACCCGAACATGAACAAGATCGTTCATGACATCGTCGTTTCGCTCGGCGGCTCGATCAGTGCCGAGCACGGTATCGGTCGTCTGCGCCTCGAAGAAAACTATCGCTACAAGAGCCCGGTCGAGATCGGCATGATGGCGGCCGTGAAGAAGGCGCTCGATCCAAAGAACATCATGAACCCGGGCAAGGTGCTGCGCGCCTGAAGACGGCGTAACCTGCAGCTCGTCACGCTCAAGAAACGGAGGAAACGACATGGCACGCATCGGTTTCATCGGTCTCGGCAACATGGGCCTACCCATGGCCGGCAACCTCGTCAAGGCGGGCCATCGGGTTCTCGGCTTCGATCTCGTCGACTCGAACATCGAGAAGGCGGTCGCGCGCAAAGTCGAGAAGGCGAGCGCTGCCGCCGAGGTCGCCAAGGATGCCGACTGCGTGATCACGATGCTGCCGGCGGGTAAGCATGTGCTCGATGTGTGGGGTGGTGGTCTCCTCGCGGCGGCAAAGCCCGGCACGATCTTCATCGACTGCTCGACGATCGATGTCGCGTCCGCGCGCAAGGCGCACGAGATGGCCGCGAAGGCGGGGATGCTTTCGCTCGATGCGCCGGTCTCCGGCGGCGTCGGCGGCGCGGAAGGCGCGACGCTCACGCTGATGGTCGGCGGCACGAAGGATGCGTTCGCCAAGGGTCAGCCGATCCTCGCCGGCGTCGGCAAGAAGGTCGTGCATTGCGGCGATCCCGGTGCCGGTCAGGCCGCAAAGATCTGCAACAACATGATGCTCGCGATCACGATGATCGGCACGTGCGAGGCTTTCAATCTCGCCGAGAAGCTCGGCCTCTCGCACGAGGCGCTTTTCGACGTCGCATCGACCTCGTCCGGACAGAGCTGGGCGGTGACGACCTACTGCCCGGTGCCGGGACCTGTGCCGACATCGCCGGCCAACAATCACTACAAGCCCGGCTTTGCGGCAGCCCTCATGCAGAAGGATCTCGGGCTCGCGCAGGACGCGGCGCGCAGTGCCGGTGCCTCGACGCCCATGGGCGCGGCGGCGAGCCAGCTCTACAACCTGTTCGTCGCGCAAGGGCATGGTGGAGACGACTTTTCCGGCATCATCAACATGATCCGCGGAAAGGCCTGAGCCATGGCGACGATCGCCTTCATCGGCCTCGGCAACATGGGCGGCCCGATGTCGTCCAATCTCGTCAAGGCGCAGCACAAAGTGCGCGGCTTCGATCTCCTCGCGGACCTGCGCTCCGCCGCCGAGAAGGAGGGCGTGCAGATCGCGGCTTCCGCGCAGGATGCGGTGAAAGGCGCCGATGTCGTCATCACCATGCTACCGCAAGGCCAGCACGTGCTGAGCGTCTGGCGCGACATCATCGAGGCGGTGTCGGCGGGCGCGCTGATGATCGATTGCTCCACGATCGACGTCGCGAGCGCGAAAGAGGCGCACGCCATCGCGGCAGCGCGTGGCCTCGACGTGGTGGACGCGCCGGTGTCGGGCGGCACGACGGGTGCCAAGGCCGCGACTTTGACGCTCATGGTCGGCGGTTCGGATCAGGCCGTGTCGCGTGCGCGCCCGATCCTGGAGAAGGTCGGCAGCAAGGTCGTGCACTGTGGCGGCGCCGGGCTCGGACAGGCCGCCAAGATCTGCAACAACATGATGGCCGGCATCAATATGCTGGCGCAGTCCGAAGGATTCGCGCTGGCCGAGCGTCTCGGCCTCTCCGCAGAGGCGCTATTCGACGTCGTGTCGACCTCGTCCGGGCAGTCGAAGAGCGTGACGGGCTATTGCGTGGTGCCGGGCCTCGTCGAGCGGGCAGCCTCGAACAACGACTACAAGCCGGGCTTCGCGCTGGCGCTCATGCTCAAGGATCTGAAGCTCGCGCAGTCGGCGGCAGCCTCGGTTGGTGCGACGAGCCCGATCGGCGCGCTCGCCGTGCAGCTTTACGCGCTGCATGCGCTCGCTGGGCAGGAAGGCAAGGATTTCTCGCACGTCTACACAATGATCCGCGGCGCCGGCAAATAACTGTGCGAACGCGGGCACGGAGGATGATCAATGACGACGATCGACTACTACATGACGCTGAACAGCCCGTGGACGTATCTCGGCTCGGCGCTGTTCGCCGAGATCGCTGCACGCCATGGCGCGACGGTCCGTATCAAGCCCGCGAAGTACGGCGAGGTCTTCGCCAAGACTGGCGGCCTGCCTTTACCGAAGCGCTCTCCCGAGCGTCGCGCATACCGCCTGATGGAGCTGAAGCGCTGGCGCGACTATCGCAAGGTGCCGATCAACATCGAGCCGAAGCACTTCCCTTCCGACGAGACGCTCGGCAGCCGGCTGGTGATCGCAGCGGCCTTGCAGGGCAAGGATGCCTGCCGTCTCGCGCAGGAGCTCGGCCGGTCGATCTGGGAGCTCGAAGGCAATCTCGGTGACGAGGCCGTCGTCGCGGATGCGGCAAAGCGTGCACGTCTCGATGCGGCGGCGATCCGCAAGGCCGGTCCGTCCGACGAGGAGCTCGATCGCATCCACAACCAGAATACGGCCGAGGCGCTGTCGCGGGGCGTCTTCGGGGCGCCGAGCTATGTGCTGCCTTCCGGCGAGTTCTTTTGGGGGCAGGACCGGCTCGAATTCCTCGATCGCGCGCTCGCGAAGCGTTAGCAGGGGCGACCGGCGCGGGTGGACCCGCTGCATCGCGTGGACGGACCGCCGCCGGCCAGCGTCTCGATACCGGGCAGGTTCATCGCGTGTGCGGGTCGGCGGTTCTCCGTGCTCAGGCACAGCGCGAGATTGACCATCACGAGGAGCAGCGCCAGACAGGCGGGCATCTCCATGGTCGACATTGCGGCCTCCTGGCATTACAGGTCTACAATCTAAGATTGCATTATTGATCACGACGCGCCATTAGCGTGTAGCCGCATGATTAACCAGGGGTTTCGCGCTGGCGCTCGATTCGATGGATCGCCGCCGGTGCCGCAAGATGCGTGACCATCACGGCCGCCCGTGCGACAGGTGGTGGTCCAACGGCTCAAGGCAGGTGCACACATGCGGCTCATCGTGCGAGCGAACGACCCCGTGCTCATCAGCTTCGTGGAGGCTCTCTTTCGTGAGGCCGGCATTGCGGTGAACATTGCCGACACGCATATGAGCGTCATGGAGGGGTCGATCGGCGTGCTGCCGCGCCGCGTGATGGTGCTCGACGAGGATTGGGCGCGCGCCGCTCAGGTTCTCGAGGAAGCCGACCTCGGCCAGTGGATCGTGCGCGACGAGGGGCAGCGCTCGCAGAAGCCTTCCAAGGGCGAGCCATGAGCGGGGCGGATGCCCTGACGCTGACGTCCGACGCCTTTCTCGATGGCGCCCTCGATATCCTGCAGCCTGCGAGCGGCTATCGCGCCGGGCTGGATGCTGTTCTTCTCGCGGCTGCGTGCGGCGCGCGGCTCGGCGACGGTGCACGCGTTCTGGATGCGGGCGCGGGCGTCGGCGTCGCCGGTCTTTGCGTGGCGCGGCGCATTGCCGATACCCACGTGACGCTTGTCGAGCGCGAGCCGGTGCTCGCCGGGATCGCGCGGGAAAATGTCGTGCGCAATGCGCTAGCCGAGCGCGTCCACGTCATCGAGCTCGATATCGCGGAGGGCGGCGCCGGCATTCATCGCGCGGGCGGGCTGCACGCGGGATTTCGCCCCGGCGCGTTCTCGCATGTCCTCGCCAATCCGCCCTACTACGCCGAGGGGCGCGGTACGCGTCCGCCGGGCAATCTCAAGGCCGCGGCGCATCAGATGACAGAGGGCGCGCTCGATCAGTGGTGCCGGTTTCTGGCGACGGCCGCGGCCGGCGACGGCCTCGTGACGGTCATCCACCGCGCGGAAGCACTGGGCGCGCTTCTCGATGGCCTTGGCGGCCGCTTCGGCGCGCTGCGCGTGCTGCCGCTTCATCCGCGCGCCGGCACGGACGCACATCGCGTCATCGTCCAGGGGCGCAAGGGCAGCCGCGCACCGCTGAGACTTTTGCCAGGTCTCGTCCTGCACGGCGCGGGGAATGCGTTCATGCCGGCATTCGATGCCGTGCTGCGCGAGGGCGCCGCGCTCGACTGGTAAGCGTGCGCCCGGTCGGACGCTTGGCCGCGCGCGCAAGAGCCGCTATGGTTGCCCGGACGGCGGTGCCCTCGGTGCGCCCCGGTCTCGTGGCGCCTCCGGCGTCAGCACATTCCAGCCAAATCGGGCAATCCAAATCGGGAAGGATACGCATCATGGCCATCAAGGTCGGTGACAAGCTGCCGGACGCGACGTTCAACACCATGAGCGCGGACGGCCCGAAACCCATGACGACGGCCGATGTGTTCGGCGGCAAGAAGGTCGTACTCTTCGCCGTGCCGGGCGCTTTCACGCCGACGTGCCACAACACGCATCTTCCGGGCTTCATCCAGATGGCCGGCGACATGAAGTCCAAGGGCATCGACACGATCGCCTGCACCTCGGTCAATGACGTTTTCGTTCTCAGCGCCTGGGCCAAGCAGACCGGCGCCGACGGCAAGATCCTTTTTCTCGCCGATGGCTCGGCGGATTTCGCGAAGAAGATCGGTCTCGAGTTCGATCTGACGGGCCGCGGGCTCGGCGTGCGCTCGCGTCGTTACTCGATGATCGTCGAGGACGGCGTCGTGAAGTCGCTCAATCTCGAAGAGGGTGCGGCGGTCGACAAGTCGAGCGCCGCGACCGTCTGCGGGATGCTCTGATCGATCGACTGAAGAACGGAAGCGAAACGGCCGGGGATGCCCGGCCGTTTTTGTTTTGCCGAGTATCGCCGATCGTTCAGGACGACCTGCGCCGGAAGCGCTCGGCCAGCGTGCCGACCACGCCCTTCGGCATGTAGATGATGAAGAGCACGAGCAGCAGGCCGTAGACGAAGGTATCGAGCGCCAATGCGCTCTGGCCGAGCAGCTTGCTCAACGTCTCGGAGCCGCGCAAGCCGACGCGCAGGGTCTCCGCGAGCACTTGCGTGAAGACGGCGCCGAATGTCGGCCCGAACAGCGACCAGATTCCGCCCGCGATCACTGCGAAGACGATGTTGAGCGAGACGCCGAGCCCGGCAATCGTATCCGGGCCGATGTACATCTGGTACTGGCCGTAGATCGCGCCGCCGAAGGCGCACATGGCCGAGGAGAGCGCGGTGATCTTGAGCTTCTCGCGCGTCACGTCGATGCCGACGGAGGCGGCGGCGTCCTCGTCCTGCGACGCGGCGTCGAGCGCGTAGCGGTCCATGCTCCGGTCGACCTTGATCCAGATGGCGAGGCCGATGAGCCAGACGGCGAGCACGATGTAGTAGGCCAGCACGCGGTTCGGCTCGAACTGGAAGGCGTAGAGCGAGATGCCGTCGCCGTAGCGCGCCGGCTGCGTGCCGAGCGAGCCGCCCGTCCAGTCGCGCATGCCGATGATGCAGAGGCGAATGAATTCGGTGAAGGCTAGCGTCAGCAGCGCGAAATAGTGTCCCGTGATCCTCATGCGAAAGCACGGATAGCCGACGAGCAGACCGGCAATGGTCGCGACGAGCATCGCGACGGGAATGCCGATCCACGGCGTGATGCCGGCGAAGTTCCACAGCATCACGGTGACGTAGGCGCCGATGCCCGTGAAGGCGCCGTGGCCGAGGGACGTGAGCCCGAAGCGGCCCATCAGCGACCAGCCGGTGTAGATGAAGGCCCAGATCAGGATCTGGATGACCAAGTGCAGATAGTAGCGATCCGTCTCCGGGAACACGAGCTGGATCAGCAGAGGCAGCAGCAGCAGAACGACGAGCCCGATCGCCCAGCCGACGGTCTTTTGGGTGATCATGACTTGGCTCCGAAAAGGCCCTGCGGCCGGACGAAGATCACGAGCATGAAGAACAGGAAGGCGACCGCGTAACCCCACTCCGTGGCGACGCACGAGCCGCCGATGGTGATGAACTGCGCGATGATGAAGGCAGCGACGAAGCCGCCGACCATGTTGCCGAGACCGCCGAGCACGCAGATCATGAACGTGAGAGGTCCGAACTGCAGGCCGATCTGCGGATAGATGTCGTACTGCAGGACCATGAGGCACGCCGCGAGGCCGGCGAGGCCGCCGCCAATCGCCGAGGTCGCGAGATAGACCTTCTTCTGGTCGACGCCCATGAGCGGCATGATCTGGCGGTCCTGCGAGATCGCGCGGATCGCGGTGCCGATGTAGGTCCGCGTCAGGAACTGCCAGAGCAGGATCATGGCGCCGAGCGCGACGCCGAATGTGATGATGCGGCTCCAGGCGAAGCTCATGTCGCCGAAGTTCACTGAGCCGAGCCGGATACCGAGGTTCCGGAACTCGATGCCGAAGGCCATGGTCGCGGCGGCTTGCAGGAGGAACAGCACGCCGCCCGTCACGAGAAGCTGATTGATCGGCGGCTGGTCGAGCACGGGCCGGATGACGAGATAGTGCAGGAGTGCACCGGCAATGGCGACGATGCCGATCCCGAAGAGGAAGGCGATCGGCAAGGGTAGCCCGACCTCCTGCACGAAGAAGAAGATCGCATACATGCCGACCATGACGAGCTCGGCGTAGCAGATCCACACGACGTCGATGACGCCGAATATGAGGTTGAGGCCGAGCGCCAGGAGGGCGAGCAGGCCGGCCAGCAGCACGCCGTTGATCAGCGCCTCGACAAAGAAGATGTCGAGCGAGCAATCGAGACTTGAGAAAAACCCGAGCATCCACTTCTCCCCTCGCGGCCGGGACTGCGGCCGCCCGTCAACTCTTCAGATTTCTGCCGGCGCGCCCGCTCAGATGCCCATGTACGCCTTGCGGATCTCGTCGCTGGCGGCGAGCTCGGATGAGCTTCCGGACTTCACGATGCGGCCGACCTCGAGCAGGTAGGCGCGGTCCGCGACCTTGAGAACCTGAGAGACATTCTGCTCGACGATCAGCACGGTGTAGCCCTCGGTGCGGATGCGCCGGACGAGATCGAAGAGCTGCTGGACGATGACGGGCGCGAGGCCCATGGACGGCTCGTCGAGCAGCACGATCTTCGGCTTGCTCATGAGCGCGCGGGCAATGGCGCACATCTGCTGCTCGCCGCCTGACATGGTGCCGGCAAGCTGCGTGCGGCGCTCCTTGAGGCGCGGGAAGAGGCCGTAGACATAGTCGAGGCGTTCGGCGAAGTGCGCGCGTGCGCTCGGAATGAACGCGCCGAGGCGCAGGTTGTCCTCGACGGAAAGGCGCGGAAAGAGCCGGCGGCTTTCCGGCACGTGCGCAATGCCGAGCTCGACGACCTTATGTGGCGGCGTCGCACGCAGGTCCGTGCCCTCCATGGACATGCTGCCCGCAGAGGCCGGCAGCATCCCGGAGATGACGCGCATGAGCGTTGTTTTACCGGCGCCGTTCGCGCCGATCACGGCCACCGCTTCGCCGGCGTTGACCTGCATCGAGATGCCGAACAGCGCCTGGAAGGCACCGTAGCCCGCATCGACGTTCTTGAGGTCCAGCATCTAGTGTCCCGATTCCGAAGTTCGCCAAACCTCGACGCTAGCCTCCCGAGCGAACTTCTGAATCGAAGAGGACACTAGAGTCATAAATTTGCCGGCGTGCTTCAGATCGAGAAATTCGCTCGATACTGTGCCGGAAGGTGTGGCGAATTTCTCGATCATCACGCTGGTCCAGCCCGCCCTAGTGATCCGTCTCGCCGAGGTAAACCTCGACTACCCGATTGTCCGTCTGCGCGTCGGCAGGCTTGCCGTCGAAGATCTTCTCGCCGTGGTCGAGCACGACCACGCGATCGACGACACGCATGAGCACGCCCATGATGTGCTCGACCCAGACGATCGTGATACCCTTTTCCTTGCGGATGCGCTCGAGCATGTCCGCCGCCTGATCCATCTCGCTGTGATCGAGGCCGTTGAGGCTTTCGTCCGCAAGCAGGAGGCGCGGGCCGGTCGCGAGCGCGCGGGCGAGCTCGAGTTTTTTCAGCGATGCGGCGCCGAGACCGTCGGTGCTCGTCTCCGCGTCGGTCGGCAGGCCGACCATGGCGAGCGATTCTTCCGCCTTGGCCCAGCATTGCGCCCGGGTCAGATGCGCGTTCGAGCCGAAGTGTGCGGAAAGCGCGACGTTCTCGAGGAGCGAGAGATTGCGAAAGGGCCGGGGGATCTGGAAGGTGCGGGCAATGCCCTTGTGGCAGACCTTGTTCGCGGTCAGACCGCCGATCTCGCCGCCTTCGAACGTCACGCTGCCGGAGGTCGGCGTATACATGCCGGCAATGCAGTTGAATGTCGTGCTCTTGCCGGAGCCGTTCGGTCCGATGAGGCCGAGGATCTCCCCTTCCGCGACATCGAACGAGACGTTGCTCACGGCGGTGAACCCGCCGAACTGCTTGGTGAGATTATCGACTTTGAGCATCGCCATGCGCGGGACCGGCCGGGGTGTCGCGGGAGAGAGAAGGGCAAAGTTCGCCTGATCGCTGCCGCTCGTCATGACCGAGCGGCAGCGATGCAGTGCAGGCTTCAGGTATCAGCGGGCGTAGCCGTGACCCTTGGGGAAAGGCAGCACGGGATCGATCGTGCGCAGCGCGGACGGCCACGCGATCTTCGTTTTGCCGTCGACGTACTGCATCACGACCGGGTTAGAGCGCTCGTTCTGACCGGACATCTGATGCCCCGGCGGGAAGAACTTCACGCCATAGCCCTGGATCGTGCCGCCCTCGGGAATGTCGGTCTCGAGCGCGGCCTTGCGGAGGGCTTCCGGATCGAAGCCGCCGTGCTTCTTGATGGCGCGCGGAAGCACGTCGGTCAGGAAGATCCACTGCTGGTTGAAGCCCATGGATGCGTGCGGCGGTACTTCGGAGACTTTCGTCTCGGCCTTGTAGCGCTTGACCATCTCGGCGGTGACGTCGGCAATTCCGGGCTTCAGCGACTTGGGATCGAGAAGCTGGGCCGCGACGGGATCGACGTTGTAGAAGTAGTTTACGTCACCCTTGAAGGTCTCGATCAGCTTGTCGATCTGGCCATAGCCCGCGCCGTGGCCGATCAACGCGTCGAACTTCAAGCCGGCCTCCTTGGCCTGACGCAGGAAGAGCGTGATGTCGGGATTGTAGCCCGTGTGCAGGATGATGTCGGGGCGCGCGCGGCGCAGCTTCGTGACGAGCGCCGACAGGTCGGTCGATGTCGCGGCGTACCCTTCCTCGTGCACTATCTGGATGCCGAGCTCTTTGCACTTGGACTTGTTACCCGCGGCGACGCCGGCACCATACGGGCCATCCTCATGGATGATCGCGACTTTGACGTCCTTTGGGTCCTTATTGAGCTTCGCCTTGGCGTTCTCGGCGATGAAGATGCACGAGGCTTCGCCGAACTGATCGGAATGGACCTGCGGACGGAACACGTGCGTCAGGTTCTTGCCCTTGAACACGGCCGAGGCGACGCAAACGTTCGCCCACATAAACCTCTTGGCAGCGTCGACCTTGGCGGCCATCGGAACGCAATGCGCAGACGAGAACACGCCCATGAGCGCGTCGACCTTGACCTCGTTCAGCAGCCGTTCGGCCTCGTTGATCGCGACGTCGGCCTTTGACTGCGCGTCCGCATAAGTCGCGGAAATCTTGTAACCCTCGACGCCACCGCGCTCGTTGATCATGTCGTTCGCGATCTTGGTCGCGATGGCTGCCGGCAATGAACCACCGCCAGCGAACGGACCGGTGTAATCGTAAATGATGCCGAGCTTGATTTCCTTTTGCGCCGCGGCCGGCAGGCTGGCGCTGGCGACAATACCAACAGCTGCCGCGCAGGCCGCAGCAGACCTCAGAAACTTCATGGCGTTTCGTGCTCCCTGGGTGAGTTAACTCGGTTTGAACCCGATGTTGCATTTGCGGGACAGACTGGAGAAGGACGCCCCCTACTGTCAAATGCTTTCACAAGCCGGTAAACGGCCCGAGGGGCGTTCGCGGCAGGTCGCCCTGCTCGATAATCGGGCGCCCCGTGCCGACGAAAGTCGCGCCGCTATCGGGTGGTATGGGCGGCGTGGCTCGGATATACCTTGCGCGGGAGACGAAACTGTCCGGCGGGATGTGGCGGACGCACGGGAAGGACGGGATGCAGGACAAGCTGTCGAGGTCGGCGCCCGAAGGTGGCGCTCCCGGCGAAGGTCCGATGCGGCCTGCCGCTGCGGAAGTGGCGGAGGTGCATAGCTGGCGCGTCGGCGCGCGGCTCAGAAACTATTTCCTGACCGGCCTTGTCGTGGTCGGCCCCGTCACCATCACGATCTACATCGCCTGGTACGTCATCAATATCGTCGACCGCTGGGTCAAACCGTATATCCCGCACCTTTACAACCCGGATACGTATCTGCCCTTTGCCGTACCGGGCATCGGCCTCGTGTTCGCGATCCTGATGCTGACGATGATCGGTGCGCTGGCAGCGAACCTGCTCGGCCGCTCGCTGATCAGCGCCGGCGAGATGATGCTCGACCGGATGCCGATCGTGCGCAATCTCTACCGCGCGCTGAAGCAGATCTTCGAGAGCGTGCTCAGCGTCTCGGCGCCGGAGCAGGCTTTCCAGAAGGTCGGGCTGATGGAGTTCCCCTCGAAAGGCATATGGTCGATCGTATTCGTGACCGGCGAGGCCGCGCGTCAGATCTCCTCGTTGCAGCCGCAGGAGGATCTCGTGAGCGTGTTCATGCCGACCGGTATGTTGCCGCCGACCGGGTTCGTCTGCTTCGTGCCGCGTGCGAGCGTCACCATCATCGGCATGAGCGTCGAGGACGCCGCGAAGATCATCATCTCGGCGGGCATGGTGAACCCTGAGACGCAGGCGCGGCTGCGCGAGCTGAAGGAGACGGCAGCGGCAGTCGAGGACAGCAAATCGCCTCGCGCGTAGTCACGCCGCGTGGTCAGGCCACGCAATCACGTCACGTCCGCGCCGATGCCGAGATAGGCATCGAACACCGACCAGAAGTGCTGCCGGATCGCATCGTTCTCCTGGAGGATCTCGTGCTGCGACTGGGCGATCGGCACATGCGCGCCGATCTTGAGCCGGCCGGCGAATGTCTCGATCGCGCGTGACGAGACGATGCGATCGTTGGCGGCGCTGAACAGCAGCAGCGGCACTTGCACACGGCGTGCAAAGACCGGGTCCATCAAATAGGCGCACGAGCGATAGGCCGCCTTGGTCCATCCATCCGTCGGATAGCCGAGCGCGAGATCCGGCGCCGCCTCGATGACCTGGCGATTGCGCATGAAGCGTTCGCGATCGGAGGTCAGCGTGTTGTTCTCGAACGGCATGGTTTCCGCCGGCTTGTCGCTGCCGGTCGGTACGTAGCGCGCCGACATGCCGACGAGACACGCGCCCTCGACGAAAGCGCGCGCGAGCCACGCCGGAACGAGCTCTTTGTCGGCGGCGATCTCGAACATCGGTGCGCAGAGCACGATGCGGTCGAACCAGGAGTCGCTCGCGATCGCATGGCGCGCAAGGATGTTGCCGCCCATGGAATGCGCGAGAGCGTAGTAGGGTGGCGGACACGTGGGCAGGACCACTTGCTGCATGAACTCAGCGAGATCGCGGTCGAATTCCCTGAAGTTTCGTATGTGGCCCTTGCGGCGGTCGGCGAGCATCCGGTGCGAGCGGCCCTGTCCGCGCCAGTCGTGGATGGCGACGGCGAAGCCGCGGCGCCTGAGATCGGCAATGACCTCGAAGTACTTCTCGATGTACTCGCCGCGTCCCGTGAACACGCACACGGTGCCGCGCGCGGGCCCACGCGTGGCGTCCCAGCGGGCAAAGCGCAGCGGCGCGCTGTCGTAACCGGCGAAATCACCGCTGACTGCGCCGCTCGGCACCGGGTTCTTCGCGAGCGAGACCAAGGTCATGGAGCACCGGGTTTTGTTGTGAAGTACGGCGAGCTGGGCATCGCGAATCGGATGCCCGCGAGCTTAGCAACCGCCTCACGACGCTGCAGATGCTTTTGCGGGGTTTCCCGTCCACAAAAGCAGCACGGCAGAAGCATCGCTGCTCCTGCCGTTCGGATTTTTCTAATGCTCAAAACGAGATTTCAGCGCAGGTATGGGCCGTAGTAACGGCGCGGCCCGTAGGCATAAGGACCCGGCACCGGCCCCAGGGGACGCGCGGAGACCACGTCGCCGGAGCAGCGGTCGATCTTCAGGCGATACGGCAGGCCGTTCGGGCGGCGCGCCTCGACGACGGCAACGCTGTTGCGCACATCGATCTCATGGAAATCGTGCCAGCCCTCGCGGAGCAGGCGATCTCGGATCACGTGGCGCGGCGTGCAGTCGTAGGCGAAACGGTCCGAGAACCGGTAGACGCGTGCCGGCGGTGGTGGCGGCGCGAGGCGCTTGTCGTCGTAATCGTCGTCGACTTCGGCGTAACGCTCCTCGATCTCTTCCTTCTCGACGTAGCGCCGCGAGACGCGCCCGGGCGGGGGACCGTAGAGGTCGCGATAGCGCGGATCGTCATAGGCCGATCTATAGCGGTCGGAGTAATCTCCGTATCCCAGGTCGGCGGCACGAGCGGGCGTACCCCCCGCCAGGCTCAATAAGGCAATGGCGCCGGTCGCCACGGCGATCAGTCTCATGACCTCGATCCTCCTGAAGCTGTGATGTCGCTAATGCTGACTTCGCGGCCGCGGCCTCGCGCTTTCGGCGCCCCACTCGCGCCATGAGCGGCGATCTGCAACCTGCTGACGCCTCCCTCCGATGGCAGGGTGACGGCGAACGCATGAATGGGGCCCGGGCCTTGCATTCATCTGCCGTTCATCCGAGAACACTGCCGACCGTAATCGAAACACCGGCGACCTTGATAAGTTGCTTCGATTGCGAAACCTTCATGGCCAAGACATCGGCGCACGCAAAAATCGCGGAGGACACGTGTTCCAGGACGGACTGCTCGCGGGAAAGCGCGTTCTTGTGACAGGTGGCGGCACGGGCCTCGGTGCCGCCATGGGCCGGCGCTTTCTCGAGCTCGGCGCTGATCTGGTCATCTGCGGCCGGCGGCAGGAGATACTGGAGGAGACCGCCGCGCGCTTTCGCAGCGAGACCGGCGGAAGCGTTTCTGCAGTCCCGTGCGACGTGCGCGATGCCGCGGCCGTCGAAGCCATGATGGACCGCATCTGGGCGACGGGGCCGCTCGACGCGCTCGTCAACAACGCCGCCGGAAATTTCATTGCGGAGACGCACAAGCTCTCGCCGCGCGCGATCGACGCCATCCTGAATACGGTGCTGCACGGCTCGGCCTATTGCACGGTCGCGGCGGGGCGACGGTGGATCGACGCCGGGCGCCGCAACTGCACGGTGCTCTCGATCCTCACGCTATCGGCTCTCAAGGGTTCCGCTTTCCGCGTGCCGTCGGCCATGGCCAAGGCGGGTGTGCTCGCGATGATCCGCAGCCTTGCCGTGGAGTGGGGGCCGAAGGGCATTCGCACGGCGGCGATCGCGCCGGGTCCGTTCCCGACGGCTGGCGCCTCGCAACGGCTCACGCCGGGCGGCGGCGACAATGTCGTCGAGCGGGAAATTCCCCTGCGGCGTAACGGCGAGCACATCGAGCTTTCGAACCTCGCCGCGTTCCTGCTCTCGGACATGGCCGGCTACATCAACGGCGAATGCATCGCCATCGATGGCGGCAAGCAGTTCCTCAGCGACGCCGGCAGCCGCACGGTCGAGCTCATGAACTGGACGAACGAGGACTGGGCGCGGATGCGCGCTCAAGCGACGGGCAAGCGCTGACCACACGCTATTTTCGCGTCCGTCGCACAGGCTTTTCCACGATAGATACAAAACGGCGCGGCGCGGTCAGAGTTCATTAAGCTTAATAACTCACAGTGCCTCCAGTCGAGTGAGGGGGCGCTGCGTTAGCGGTGTGTATCGCGTGAGCTTCGATTGGCGTCGGTGGTTGGTTTCTTCCAGCACTTCCATGAGCCCGCGCGCGCATGAGCGCGCCGATGATGCCGATCCGGCAGTTGCGACCGAGCCCGCGACGACCCTTTCGCCGGCGGCTTGCTTCCTCCTGGTCGCCCTCGTCTTCGCAAGTCATTATGCTCTGACCGGTGATTTCGCGATATCGGCGCTTCTTGCCTCGCTCCTCGGCGCGGCCATGGGCCTCGTGGCCCTCCTCAAGGCGCACCGCGCGACACTCGCCGAGCTCGATGCGTGCCGCGCCGAGCAGAAGCTCATCGCCGAAAATGCCGCCGATGTCGTGATGCGCCACGATCGCCATGGCGTCATCGACTTCGTTTCTCCGGCGGCAGCAGGCCTGCTCGGTGTCTCGCCATCGCAAATTGTGCAGGACGGCCTGGCCTCGGCCATGAGCGCCGATGATGCGGCTAGATGTGACGATACGGTCGCGCAGTGCATGGAGCTTGGCGCGCCGGCCACCATCGAACTGGAGATCGAGCGCGAGAGCGCACCGTGCTGGATCGAGTTCCGTTGCGAGCCCCTGATGGACGGCACGGGCGCAGTCGCTGTCATGCGCGATGTCACGGCGCGTCGCTGGCACGCGATCGCCATGCGGCAGGCGCGCGAGGAAGCCGAAAGCGCGAGCCGTGCCAAATCCGCCTTCATCGCCACGATCAGCCATGAGCTGAGGACGCCGCTCAACGCCATCATCGGCTTTTCCGAGATGCTCCATCGCGAGCTTGGTGGCGCCGAGAACACGTCACGCCACGCCGAATATAGCCGCATCATCCACGACAGCGGCGAGCATCTCATGAGCCTCGTGCGCGACCTGCTGGACATCTCCAAGATCGAGGCGGGCCGGCTCACGATCTGCGCCGAGCCCTTCCATGCCCCTGATGTGATCGCGAGCAGCGTCGACACGCTTCGCCCTGCCATCGACGCCAAGAGCATCACGCTCGACGTTGCCATTGCCGGCGATCTCAGCGAAATCAGTGCCGATCGGCGTGCGTACAAGCAGATGCTGATCAACCTGCTGTCGAATGCCTGCAAGTTCACGCCGGAGGGCGGCCACATCGAGCTGACAGCGGCGATCGAAGGGCCGAATGTCCTGCTCACCGTCCGCGACAGCGGCATTGGCATCGCGCCGGACCATGTCGCGCGCCTCGGCGAGCCGTTCTATCAGGTCGACAGCTCTTATTCGCGCCAGCTCGAAGGCGCGGGCCTCGGCCTTGCCATCGTGCGCGGTCTCGCGGAACTGCACGGGGGCCGTCTCGAGATCGAGAGCGCGCTCGGCGAGGGCTCGTGCTTCAGGCTCGTTCTGCCGATCGATTCAGAGACCGTCGCCGAAGCCCGTGGGCCGCATGAAGAAGCCAAGCCGCATGTGGAACCGTCTGCCGAAGAGCCGGCGAAGCCAGCGCCCATTGCTCTCGTTGCCTGAGTTCGTTCTGTTCGAGTGGAGTACAGAGACATGACCAGCCCCCGTGATGCACGGATCGCCGGTGCCTTTGTCGTCATCCTCGCCGGCGGTGTCGTCTGGAACGTCGCTTATCTTCAAGACGCGCCGCGCGATCGCCGTAGGGCGTCCGTTCCCGTCGGTGTCCATGTGCCGCTGCCGAACGCGCAGACGGCGGCGGAAACGCGTCGCTCTTCCGGGCCGCTCACGTTGTCCCTGGCGGCGCTCATCGAGCAGAGCGAGGGCCAGCCTCAGGAGGCGCAACCAGCCTCGGTGCCGGGGCTCGAAGCCGGCGGCATTGCGAAACTGCTCGAGCGGACGGTGCGCACGGAACCGCACGTGGCGCCACCGTCGCCGCAGGCTTCGGCGGGGCTCGTGCGCGATGTGCAAAGCGCGCTCGCCTCCCGTGGCTATGAGCCGGGTGTTGCGGACGGCAACGCTGGCCCGATCACGCGCGCGGCAATCCTCGCCTTCGAGCACGACCATGGTCTGCCGGCGACGGCCGACCCGACCGAGCCGCTGCTCGCAGCGCTTCGGGCACCTGGACGGCGTGTGACGAGTGGCGCGCGCTGGCAGCGGCCGACGGAATCGGCCAGCAGCGTCGTCAGAACCGTCCAACAGCATCTGGTCGCGACGGGCTATCTCAAGAGCCAGCCGACAGGCGTGCCGGATGCGCCGACGATTGCCGCGATACGCGCTTTCGAGACGTCCCAGCAGCTCGCGCCGACGGGTCGCATCTCGGCACCGCTCATGGCGCGGCTCCTGCAAGGCCGCGCCAGGATCGCATCCGGTCAGTAAGTCGCGGATTTACTCCGCCGCCATCATGGGCGGATCGGCGGGCATCGCGTCGAGCATGCCGAGCGCGTGCATGTAGGTCGCGAGCAGCGCCTCTTCCTCGTCGCGATCGTCCTTCGGCTGCTTCCGGAGGCGCAGGATCTGCTTCATGATCTTCGGATCGAAGCCCACGGCCTTCGCTTCGGCGAACTTGTCGCGGATGTCCGCGGCGAGCGCCTTCTTCTCTTCTTCGAGACGCTCGAGCTGCTCGATGAACTGACGCAACTGCGACTGCGCGGATGCTTGAAGCGACGTCATATCCTTACCCCACCATTGGACCGGCGCGCACATACGCTGCTGCTTTTGCCCTCGCAGCGACTCAGTGCGTCTGACCAACGGTAGGGGCGTGCGATGACTGCAGCAAGGCGGCGTCGCGGCCACTGTGTGTCCTGGGGAGAACGGTGAATAATCCCCTCTCCCCGCTTGCGGGAACCGTTGCATAATTCGGCGGTGATTCGTGGATGATGCGGGGTTGGGGATGGCAACGAAGCGGACTGGTCAGCTGAGCTTTGCCGAAGCGTTGATGGCGGATGGGCTTGGTCGCACGGGCCGTCTCGACCGGCTGCTCGAGCTGGTGAAGCGGTACCGCTTCGAGAAGGTGCTGGCGCGACTTCGCGAGGAAGGCCCCGGCCGCCCCGGGTATGGGCCGCTGCTGATGTTCAAGGCGCTGCTGCTGCAATCGCTCTACGCGCTGTCGGACGCGGAGCTTGAGGAGGCGCTCGCCGATCGCCTGTCGTTCCGCCGCTTTGTCGGCTTGAGCCTGACGGACGCGGTGCCCGACCATACGACGCTGTGCCGCTTCCGGCAGCGCCTGGCGGCCGACGGCCTGCTCGAGAAGCTGTTCGCCGAGCTGGACCGCCAGCTCGATGCGGCAGGAATGATCCTCAAGCGCGGCACGATGCTGGATGCGACGCTGATCCATGCCGCCGTCGAGGCGCCGCGTCCTGGCGAGAGGCCGCGCGATCCCGATGCGCGGCGGACGAGCCGCAAGGGCAAGGTCGGCGTCCACTACGGCTACAAGGCGCACGTCGGCGTGGACGAAGGGAGCGGGCTCGTGCGCGCCGTCGTCACGACGCCGGCCAATGTCAACGACACGGTGCCGGCCGACCAGCTGATCCGCGGTGACGAGCGGGTGGTGTGGGCGGACGCCGCCTACCATACGCACGCGAGGGAGGCGGCGCTGAAGGCGCGGGGGATCAAGCCGCGTCTCGCACGCCGGGCGAGCAGGCACCATCCCGTGCTGCCGCCGCGCCTCAAGCACTACAATCGCCTCATCGCGCGGCGGCGCTGTGCGGTCGAGACCACGTTCGCGACCTGGAAGCGGCGCATGGGCCTCAAGGCCGTGCGCTACATCGGGCTCGCCAAGGTGAGGGCGCAGGTGACGATGCTGGCAATGGCGTTCAACCTGCGACGCTGGGCGACCCTCAGCCCGGCCTGATGCTGCCGCGCATCCAGGAAAGCGCGGCGCGGCGGCAATGGATCGCCGATCCTCTCCCTCATCACAACCCGCAGCCGAGCACCAAAGCCAAGACATCCCTTATCGCAACGGTCCCCGT